>VXSY01000199.1:0-1517 GCA_009837725.1 Gammaproteobacteria bacterium
GCGATTTGTTGGCGTTGTCTGGGACGCGGGTGGCGGTGGCCTGGGCCGGCTCCGCCGCGTGCGCGCCTTCGGCACGCTTGGAGGGCGGGCGCCGCCAAGTCCGACAGACCTGCTAGCCAGCGTGTTGGAGCAGCCAGGCTGCGCCGTGGGGGGAGTTCAGCACGGCGTTTTCGCCGTAGAGGCGTTCCTTCATCGTGCGGACTGCGTCGCGGTTGCGGGCGAGGGGGGCGAGTTGCCGCGCTCGCTCTAGGGCGCGGTTGCCGAGATCGTCGAAGCTCGCGGTGGCTTGAACCACGCCGGCGGCGACGGCGTCCGCGCCGCCCCATCGTCGGGCCAGCAGCACAGATTGGTGGAAGGCTGCGGCCGGGAGCTTGTGGCGGAAGAGGGCCAGCTCGGCGTCGGGAATGGTCATGCCGAGTTCGATTTCGTTGGCGCAGAGATAGCCGCGGTCCGCCCGCATGAGGCGTTCGTCGTGGCTGAGGGCAATCATGAAGCCAGCGCCGAAGCCGTGGCCGTTCACGGCGCACACTGTCGGCACTTCCAGCGTGATGAGGCGGCCGGCGAGGGCCATGAATTCGGCGCCGAACACGTTGCGGTCGCCGGGTGGCTGTTCGCCGTAGCCGGCCCAGGCGAGGTCCAGCCCGTTGGAGAAGAACTTGGCATCGGCGGAGCGGGTGAGCAGTGCCGCCGGGCCGCTGGAAGCCGCCACTTGGTCGAGCGCAGCGTCGAACTCGCGCACGAACGTGGTGTTCCAGCGATTCTCCCCCGCAGCCATGGTCAGGACGAAAACCTCGCCGTCCTGCTCAAGTTCAATCATGGGTTCCCCTCACCGGATCCGACAAAGCCGGAGATTGTCGCACGCGTGTAGCCGACTCGTGCCGGCGCTGATCGCTACGGCACCCAGGGGTGGTCTGGGTAGTCCCCGACTTCCTTGGTGCAGTCCATTGCCATGAAGTGCGACTGCGGGCGGTTGGCCCGCTTGCAGGTGATGCCTTGCGCCTCCATTCCGTAGCGTTCGATGTAGAACCGCACCTGCTGCTCCACGAGGTCGCGGTACTGGTCGGGCACAGCACCAAGTGCCTTGCGGTACTGACGGCGCACCGAGCGGTCGCCAGACTCGGCGGCGAGGCCCAGGAGGGCCACGCCCTTGGCGGGGTGCTTCTGCACGCCCTCGCCGCGCATGTACATGAAGGCCATGATCTGCTGCGCCACCTTCAGGCCATTCGCCGCTGGCGCTTCGAGCTCCTTGTGGGCGCCTTCGAAATCACCAACGCGGTAGAGGTCCATGCCCCGTTCCTGGGCCAGGAACAGCAGCCGGACTTCCTCGTATCGCGGGTCCATGCTCTGCGCCGTGATGCTGTTGCCGGCGAGTTCGGGCATCGCTTCCTGCCCCGAATCCGCCGCCAGCGCACCCGCTCCCACGAGCGCCAGCGCCACAAGAACCGCCGCTTTCGGCAACGCTTCTTGCCCCAGCCCAAGCCCTCCTCGAACCCTGTCGGCATTCGGCCGGCTTGCGC
>VXSY01000199.1:1527-24296 GCA_009837725.1 Gammaproteobacteria bacterium
CCCCCCCCCCCGCCTACCCGGTGGGGATGCGGGCTGGCTGGCGCGGGCCTTAGGCCGACAGGCTCCAAGATACGACGCTGCCAGCCATCGTCCTGCCATGCGTTGCCTCCGCTCCACCATGTGCCCGGCGCGAGTCTGTCCCATCCACAGGGGGCGGACAATCGGGCGAAAAAAGGGCCCGCCGAAGCGGGCCCTGCGCAAGGTCCGCGCTTGAGTTCGCGTGCCCCGTAGGAGCGGGGCTTCTAGCGAACCCAGCGCGATGCGCGTCAGAGCATGATGTTCAGGCGCGCGTACAGTTGCCGCATGTACGGGTTGTGGACGGTGGGTTCCCAGCCGTCGAACCGCGCGAACGGCGTCTCCTTGTCGAGGAGGTTGATCGCGCCCACGGAAGCCGTGTAGCGGTCGCCCTCGCCGAACGTGTAGGAATACTGCACGTCGATCTCGGTGTGTGCCGCGACCTTGGTCATGCCGCCCCACCAGTCGTCGTCCATGCCGTCGATGTAGCGGAAGGTTAGGTTGCCGGCTTGCGCTCCGTTCTGCCAGTTCAGGAACAGGTTGGAGCGGATCTGCGGCACTGCACTCGCGGGGTTGCGCTTGTTGCGCGCCCCGGCGCCATCAACGATCGCGCCACCGTCCGAGACCTGAATCTCGAACAGATGGATGTAGCTGGTTTCGCTGCGAATCGCGATGGCGTTGTCGCCCATCGTGAACGAGTACTGCGCGCCGATGTCGGCCCCTGCCACTTCCGTCTGGCCGGAGTTGAAGAACCCCGTCTCGACGATCAGCACGTTGCCGACGTTGTTCGGGCAGGCGGTGGCGCCGACGTTCTGCAGCAGCGGATTCTGGATCGCGTTGGTCGGGTCACGCTGCACCTGCGGGCCGCAAGGGTCTTCGCGCACCACCTGGTTCGCGTTCTCCGCCCGAACCTGATTCTCGAAGGTAAGCGAGAACCAGTCCACGTCCACTTGGAAGGCGTGGTCGCCATCGCCCCAAGGCACCTCCGGCGTCAGCGAGAAGCCGAAGTTGTAGTTGGTGGACTCCTCCGGCTCGAGGTCCGGGTTCTTCGACACCAGAATCGTGCGGAAGGTGCCGGTGCCGGTGTTGAACTCCGCCGGATCCAAGGGGTCCGCGATCTCCGTCACGTAGGCATCGGTGTCGTTGCCCACCACCTGACCGAGCGAGGGTGCGCGGAACGAAGTGCCGTAGGAGGCTCTGAGCGACAGCCAGTCGGACAGCGCATAGCGCACGCCCACCTTCGGGTCGGTGTTGGACAGGCCAGGCGTGTACGCCTCGCGGCGAACCGCCACCTGCACTTCCACCTGATCGAGCACCGGCAGCCACAACTCGCCGAACATCGCTTCCACCTGACGGCTGCCGCGACCGCCGATGGACGGATCGAGGAAGCCTTGCCAGAAGCCCTGACGGAAGTTGGTGATGAACACGCCCCGCGAGTGGCGACGGTTCTGCAGGCCGAGAGCGAGGCCAGCGGCACCGCCCGGAAGGTCGAACAGGTCACCGGTGATCACGCCTTCAAGGATCATCAGGCCGCGGTTCGAGTACGACTTCGATTCGGTCTGGATGCTGTAGTTCAGCACGTCCATCGTCTCTTGCGCGCTCGCCAGCACCAGGTTGCCGTTCGCGTCCACGGAGCCGACCGCGCCGTAGCCCGAGTTCGGATCGAACGTGCTGCGGTAGATGTTGGCGCCGAATGGGCTGAAGTAGAAACAGTTGCCGACGCCAGCCTGTTCGCTTGGGTGCGGACCGTCGAAGCGGACGTTGCAGGCCGGGCCGCCAAAGCCGTCGAGCGCGTACTGCACCATTCTGAGGTCGCTGTCTGGCGCTTCGCCGTCGGTGTGGTGGTGCGAATACTGCGCCGAAAGGCTGTAGGTCCAGCTCTCGATCCAGCTTCCGCTCAGGAACTCGGCGAAGTCGCCGGTCAAGGTCACCGAGTAGCGCTCGGCAATGCCTTCGCCGCTGACGCGAACGGGCGGATAGGCGTTGCCCATGGGGCGGCCTGTCCAAATCGCGTCCACGTTGAACGGATTGAAGGGGCTTTCCGCCGGCACGATGGGCTTGCCTTGGGTCATCGGGAAGGTGGCGATGAACTCGGTCCAGGAGTTGCGCCGCTGGCCGCTGTATTCGAGCGTCAGGTCCGCGGTGTCGGAGAGGGTGATCTCCCACAGCGAGTACATGAGCGCCGTGTTCTCCTGCGGCGCGATTGAGTTGCTCGGCTGATACGTGAAGCGGCAGGTGCCGAGCGGGAACTCCGACCCGGTGAACTGGCCACCGCCGGGGATCGTCACGTTGGATTCGCCGTTCGGGCCGCGACCGCCGGGGAAGTCCGGCACGATGCCGGGTCGGCAATACGGGTCTGCGACGCGGAAGCTGGCCGGCGGGGATTCCATCGCGGCGAAGTCGTCCCAGATGGACGAGTAGTTCACCGGACCATGAAAGCCGTTGTCGATGATGAGGTCGCCGCCGTCGTCGGCATGGGGACGCCAGGCCGGGTTCACCGCACCGAGGTCGGCATCGAACACGCGCAGGTTGTAGCTTCCGGGCGTGCCGTTGCCGGAGGTGTTGTTGATGAGCGTGAACGGACGTTCCCGCTGCAACAGGTGGTCGGTGTGCTCGAAGCTGATCGCGAACATGCCGCGGATGAAGTCGTTGCCGGTGCCGACGATGAATTGCGACTCCCACTGGCCAGAGCCGTCGATGGCCTTGCTGCCGATGCGCGCTTCGAAACCCTCGAAGTTGCGGCGCGGAATGATGTTCACCACGCCAGCCACCGCGTCGGAGCCGTAGAGCGCAGCCCCGCCGTCGAGCAGGGTCTCGATGCGGTCGATGGCGATCACCGGCATCAGTGCCTTGATGTTGGTCATGTCGGCGCCGTGACGGCCGGTGCGGGTCGAGGCGACACGCTTGCCGTTCTGCAACACGAGGGTCGAGGACGAGCCCAAGGCGCGAATCTCGATGCCCCTCGCGGTGCCGCAGCAGCCGCTGTTGAGGCCTGAGCGGCCCCAGGAACTGGTATTGAAAGTGAAGGTCTCGGCGACATCCTCGAGGTCCGTCCAGCCGCTTGCCTCGATGTCTTCAAGGCCCACGGTGTCGAGCGGCGACGAGAGGTCGGCCTGGTTCTTGCGCTTGATGTAACTGCCGGTGACGACGACCTCTTCGACGTCTTCGCCGGCGGCCACCTCGTCGCTCACGTCCTGTGCATGCGCCCAGCCCTGGGCCAGCACAAAACACGCAACGACGAGGAAACGCGACAATAGCGATCCTTGGGCCTTTAGCCCATTCGTTGGTCTTTGCAAGAGTCTCTCCTGATTCCGAACGGTTGGCCGAGCGTTTTTTGCAGGTAGGACCGCACAGGTGTGCGGCGGCTCGGTGCCTAAACGGCGCGACGCAAAACAAGGGCCAAGTGGCCTTGCCGGCGTCAGCGGGCGGCTATTTTACGCAGCAGCCTTGGCAAGTCAAAGGCGTGTGCGGACGGGTGGCACTTTGTCTGCGCCCGGCCCGTGAGTCCCCCTTGGGGCGAGGGCAAGATGCCCTCGCCCCAAGGGGGCCTGTACAAGCAAGTCAAGGTGACTGAACACCTGCGGACGCAAGACATGGGGCTGTCGATCAGGCGGTGTCAGAACATCCACCCGACAGAAGCGGCGAAACCCGATTCACGCGTGGCCCGGAAGCCAAACACCAAGTTGCCGAACGAGCGGCCTGGACGCAACCAAGCGTCAATGCCCGCATCCGAACCGTCGAAGCCTCCCCATTCGGATTCGGCTTCGAACTGCTGGTAAACCGCTCCGACACCCATCGCGGCGGCCGAGCCGATTTCGAATGTCACGCCTGCCGACACGGATGTCGATGTGGTCGTTTGGTTGCCGACGTCGAACTCGCTGCGGACCGCGCCCACTCCTCCGTACCAGCCAACCGGGTTGGCGAACGAGGCGTACGCCACCCTTGCGAAACTCGTCGTGCTGCCGACGCCATAGCAGAAGAGTACCTCGCCACGCGCGCCTTCCGTGGCGGCGACAAGGAGCGCGACTGCCAGGAAAGGTACGGAGCTCCTCACGCGCCGCCCAAACGTCCGACACAGCGTTGGCGCCATCTTAGCGGCCACCATCGACGCCTTGCGTTCCCTCTTGCGCGGCCGCGCATTGCCGAACGTGCCCCGATTGATCTTCCCGCGCCGCGTGCGAACGTCGCCCTTGCCCATGTGTGGTGCGCCTTCGATGGAGAAGCGTAAACTATCGCCCATCGCCTCCACCCATGCAAACAGCGGTTGGTTACCCGTTGGGCAGCTGGCCGCGAACTCGGATCGGGTTCTCGAAGGCGCGCCTACGGCAGTTCGTCTTCCTTGTCTGGCAGCCCCCAACACTCGAGCTCGTTGGCGAACACCAAGGGCCCCGTGAAGTGCTGCTCAATCGCCTCCCGACTCTGGCTCTCCCGCCCCAGCGTGCGGCTCGTACGGTTGCCCAGCACAAGGATGCGTGCCTCGGCGCGGGCGGCGACGCGACCCAGCTGCGAGGGGATGGCGTGGTATTCGCGCAGTTCGCCTCGCGCCGCTTCCGGTGCTGCGTGCGACACCACCAAGGCATCGGCACCCTTGGCGAAGTTCGCGACGCGGTCCCTCTGGTTGCTGAAGCTGCCGGCGAAGACGATCACGTATTCGCCGATCTCCACCCGCCAGGCGAGAGCCGGAATGCCGCCGTAATGCACCGGAATGGCCGAGAGCTTGAGGACATCGCTGCTGAAGCGGGACCAGCGTCGTTGCCCCGTGGCGGACACTTCACGCACCGACAGCTTGTAGCCGGCGGCGTTGCGGAAGGTCAGGAAGCTCGCGAGTTCGGCATAGGCGCCGTTCGCGCCGATGAGCCGCTCCACGAAGTCGCCGATGGCGGGGCGCAGGTCGTTGCCGGATGGCCCGAACACCGGCAAGAGCCCCCCGCGTCCGGCATCGATGGAGCCTTCGAGCAGAGCCGGCAAATCCGCAGTGGTCGCTGCGCCAAGATGGGTTAAGACGATGGCGTCGAGCCCGGCCATGTCCGCGCCGGTTTCGTCGAAGCGCAGCGCAGCGCCGGAACCCGCATCCACCATCAGGCGCGCCGTGTCGTCGATCCAGACCAAATAGCTAGCTGCACTCCGCTGATCGGTGAGTTCACTGCCGCCGGAGCCGAGGATCTGCAGCCACACGCCCTCATCGCCGCAATAGCCCTCGTCTTGGGCCGCGGCTGACACGGCAAGGCCAAGCGCTGCTACCACGCCTACGAGCCGACTCAGCCAGCGTCCGCACACCGGCCTCGGGGGGCTTGCATTGTTAGGTGTCACTTCTTGGGGCCTCCGGTCGGTTCCTCGTCGTTCAGGAAAGCGGCCACCGAGGCTTCGTCCGGCATCCGCCAGTCGCCGCGCGGCGACAGGCTGACGGTGCCCACCTTGGGCCCAGGCGGCAGAGTCGTGCGTTTGAACTGGGCCGCGAAGAAGCGGCGGAAGAAGACGGCGAGCCAGTGCCGGATTTCCTTCTCGTCGCGTTCGCCCTGAAATGCGTGCGCCGCGAGGGCCAGTATCTTCGCGGCGCCAGCGCCGTGGCGCATGAAGTGGTACAGGAAAAAGTCGTGCAGTTCATATGGGCCGATGATCGCTTCGGTGGGTTGCGCCACGGCGTCGCCGGGCGCCGCTGGCACGAGTTCCGGCGTGATGGGCGTGTCGAGCACGCGCCTCAGCACGCTGCCGAGCGGCTTGCTGGCCATGTGTCGCGCATACCAGCGCACCAGATAGGCCACGAGCGTCTTCGGCACTCCCGCATTGACGTTGTAGCCGGCCATGTGGTCGGCATTGAACGTACACCAGCCAAGGGCGAGTTCGGAAAGATCGCCGGTGCCAACGACGATGCCGTTCACTTGGTTGGCCTTGTTGAACAGGATCTGGGTGCGTTCCCGCGCCTGGGCGTTCTCGAAGGTCACGTCCGCCTCGCCGCCGTGGCCCAAATCCGCAAGATGGCTGCGCACCGCGTCGTGAATGGGCACTTCCTTGAGTGCAACGCCGACGGCGGCGGCAAGGGATTTGGCCGACTCCAGAGTGTGCGGCGTGGTGCCGGGGCCAGGCATCGTCAACGCCACGAGGCGCTCGTTGTCCATCCGCTGTGCCGCCAGGGCGTCGAGGCAGACAAGGAAGGCGAGTGTGGAGTCGAGACCGCCGGATAGCCCGATGACCAGCCGCTCGGCCCGCGCTGCCATCATGCGGCGGGCAAGGCCCGTGGACTGGATGGCGAGGATGTCCTGCGCGCGGGCATCGAACTCCGCTTCGTCGCTCGGAACGAAGGGTTGTTTTGGATAGTGGCGCTCGAGGGCAGCAAGCGCGGGCAAGGCGCCGGTCGGCACGATACGCACGGCTGCAGTATCGCGCGGCGCTTGCGCAAAGGTGGCATTGCGCTGCCGCGCATGGCGGAGCCGCAAACAGTCGATGTCCGCCGTCAGTTGCGCGCCTTCGAGCCGGAAGCGCTCCGTTTGCCCGAGCAGTTGGCCATCCTCCGCAGCCAACAGGTGGCCGCCGAACACGACGTCCTTGGTCGATTCCGTCGGCCCCGCACCGGCATAGACATAGCCCGAGATCGTGCGTGCGCTCTGCATGCGCACGAGATCACGGCGATAGTCCGCCTTCGCCACCAACTCGGTGCTGGCGGACGGGTTCAGCACGATCTCGGCACCGCCAAGGGCAAGGTCCGCACTCGGCGGTTTCGGCGCCCAAAGGTCTTCGCAAATCTCGATGCCGAAGCGAAACGCGCCGGTGTTTGGCTCGCCCACCTCCCCCACTTCAAACAGCAGCCGAGCATCGAGCGGAAACGTCCATTGCCCAAGCCTCGCCTCCTCGGCAACCCCAGCGCCGGAGGCGAACCACCGTTTCTCGTAGAACTCCTCGTAGTTCGGCCGCGACACTTTCGGCACAGCACCTAGCACCGCACCATCGCGACAGACGAACGCACAATTCAGCAACCGCCCATCCGGCAGCCACCAAGGCACACCCACCACGAGGCAACGATGGTCCGACCGCTCGGCCACTTCCACCAAGGCCGTGAGCGTCGCCTGCCTCAGGTCGTCGCCAAGAAACAGGTCCTCACAGGTGTAGCCCGTGATCGCCAGCTCCGGGAACAGCACGACGGAGGCATCTCCCGGTGCCTCTCCATAGGCACGCAGAATCGCCGCAGCATTGGCGGCAGGATCGGCCACCGCTACCGGCGGCGCCACCGCCGTCACCCGAACGAAGCCAAACTCACTGAAGTCCATGCGCGGAGAGCCTAGCAGGCTGCGCCGCTGAAGACGGCGTTGGCTTCTAGCCAAAGGGGGAGTGGTGCCGCAAGACAGCGGGTTACAATTCTCGGCAAGCCATCGAAAGGCAACAATCCGTGAACTTCGAATTCTCCGATGAACAGAACCTATTGCGCGACCAGGCGCAGGCATTCTTGCGGGACAACTGCCCGCCGAGCGCCGTTCGCACCATTCTCGATGGCGATGCGCCCTATGACGCCGACCTCTGGCAGAAGGTCGCCGAAATGGGATGGACCGCGACGGTCATCCCGGAACGCTTCGGGGGCCTCGGGCTTTCCTATCTCGAGCTTTGTGTCATTGCCGAGGAACTCGGCCGGGCCGTGGCACCGATTCCGTTCTCGTCCTCCGTCTATCTCGCCACCGAAGCGCTGCTGGCTGCCGGCAGCGACGCGCAGAAGGAGCGCTGGCTGCCGAAGCTGGCGACTGGAGAGGCCATCGGCACATTTGCCTTGGGCGAGCGCGCCGGCCAGCCCCGCCCCGACACTCTCGCCACCCGCGCAGCGAACGGACGCCTCACCGGCTCGAAGATGCCGGTGGCGGATGGCGACGTTGCCGACTTTGCCGTGGTGGTGGCAGCGTGTGACGATGGCGATGGCGCGGCGTTGCATTTGGTGGAAACGGGCGGCGTGGAACGAAATGCGCTCGCCACGCTCGATCCCACCCGCTCGCACGCCCGGCTCGAGCTGGCGGACACGGAAGCCGAACCCTTGGGCGCTGCCGGGGAAGGCTGGCAACATACCCAGCGCCTGCTCGACCGTGCCGCAGTGCTTTTCGCCTGGGAACAAGTGGGCGGAGCCCAAGCGGCGCTGGAAATGGCGCGGGAGTACGCCATGGGGCGCTACGCCTTCGGTCGCCCCATCGCCGGCTATCAGGCCATCAAGCACAAGCTCGCCAACGTCTATGTGAAGAACACGCTCGCGCGCTCGAACTGCTACTACGGCGCCTGGGCACTCTCCACCGATGCCGACGAGCTGCCCCTAGCCGCGGCGACGGCAAGGGTGAGCGCCTGTCAGGCGTATTACTTCGCCTCCAAGGAGAACATCCAAACCCACGGTGGCATGGGCTTCACTTGGGAATTCGACTGCCAGTTCCACTACCGCCGCGCCAAGCTCCTGTCCGTCAACATCGGCAGCGAGGCGACGTGGCAAGATCGGTTGATCGCGGCGGTCGAATCCGCCGAACCTGCGGTTGCTTGAAGGAGACTCGACAATGGACTTCAACGACACCCCCGAAGAGGCCGCATTCCGCGCCGAGGCACGCAGTTGGCTTGAGGCCAACGTGCCGAGCCGCGAGGAACTCGCCGGCCTCGACGAAATCGCTGCCTCCAAGCTCTGGCAGAAGCGCAAGTACGACGCCGGCTGGGCCTGCATCCGGTGGCCCGAGGAATACGGTGGACGCGGCGCATCGGCCATCGAGCAGGTGATCTGGAACCAGGAGGAAGGCAAGTTCTCGACGCCCGGCGGGGTGTTCGGCATCGGCCAGGGCATGGCCGCGCCGACCATGATGGCGTGGGCGCGGGAGGAGCACAAACGCAAGCACCTGCCGCCCCTGGCTTCCGGCGAGCACATCTGGTGCCAGCTCTTCAGCGAGCCGGCCGGCGGCTCCGACCTCGCGGCGCTGCGTACCCGCGCCGAGAAGGATGGCGACGAATGGGTCATCAACGGCCAGAAGATCTGGACGTCCGGTGCGCACTACAGCGACTACGGCATCCTCGTCGTCCGTACCGACCCCACGGTACCGAAGCACAAGGGGCTGTCGTACTTCTTCCTCGACATGAAGTCCCCCGGAATCGACATCCGCCCCATCAAGCAGATTTCCGGCGGCGCCAACTTCAACGAGGTCTACTTCAACGACGTGCGCATCCCGGACGATCAGCGCTTGGGCGAAGTGGGCCAGGGTTGGCAAGTGGCCATCACGACGCTGATGAACGAGCGCTTCGCCATCGGCGGTGGCGGCGGGGTCGGCTTCAAGCAGGTGTTCGATCTTGCGAGGCGCATCGAGGTGGATGGCGAGCCCGCCATCCGCGACCGCAACGTGCGCTCGAAGCTCGCGACTTGGTATGCCCAAGAGGCGGGCCTGCGCTTCACCGGCTATCGTTCCATGTCTGCACTCTCCCGCGGCGACATTCCTGGTCCGGAGAACTCCATCGGCAAGCTGGTGGGGGCATCGAAGACCCAGGACATGACCTCGTTCGCCATGGACCTCATGGAGCTTTCCGGCGCCGTCACCGATCCGGAATACGCCGAACGCCACGGCCTCTTCCAAAACGCCTACATGGGCTCTCCCGGCGGCCGCATCGCTGGCGGCAGCGACGAAATCATGCTCAACATCCTCGCCGAACGCGTGCTAGGCATGCCTCAGGACGTTCGCCTCGACAAGGGCATCCCGTTCAACGAGGTGCCGACCGGGGCGAACTGAATGGCTCAGTTGACGCGTCTTACGGGGCAGGAAGGAGACGCCGTCCCAGCCTGCGGGAGATGAGAGGGTCAGTTCAACGGGCTGCCGGCGTCGTTGTAACTCTCTTGTGATAGGGTGCGACGCGTGCGTTCAACGCGTGACTCTACTGTGGGGAGGACAATGGCCACACCCATCGCACCAAAGCGAGTTCCGCAACTGCTTGGGATCATGCTTCTCACCAGTGTCGCGGTGCCGGCGGCCTACGGCGACATCGCGGAAGGTAAGGCCTCATCCGACGATGACGGGATGCAACTTCGCGAGCAGACCTTTTTGCACCTCGCACAAACGCAACATGATCTTGGTGCCTTGCCGCCAGCGGACGAGACGGTGACCGTGTTCGAGGAGCCTCGCGTTGAGACGCAAGAGGACCAGGCGAGGATGATCGAAGACACCCATCGCGCAAATGAACGCGGCCGGCAGCTCTACCTTCAGCATCGCTACGGCGAGGCCGTGCCGTACCTGCGCGCCGCCGCGAAGCGCGGCTTCAAGATGGCGCAGGCACGCCTCGGCGAGATTCTCGTGCTGGGCCTTGACGACATCGACCAGAACGTCGGCGACGGCATGGGATGGCTGGGCGTGGCGGCGTCCGGGACGACCATGCCGTCCATCCGCAACCGCTTCAACGAACTGCACTCCCATGTGCCGGCGCAGCTACATCCGAAACTGGCGTCCATCGTCGATGCGTACGTCCGGGCATACGGTGCCGATGCCACGGGTGTCGACTGTCGGCGTGGCAAGATGGCCGGGACCCACATCAGCAAGATTCGATGCGGCTTCGAAGACGAGCGAAGGTATGCCGTGTACTGGCACCCCGGCTACTTTGGCGAGATGACGTTTGCGCAGCCGATGATCACGAACCTGTACTACGACGGACCGATGGACGGTTCGAACTGACCATGCCGTAGGGCAACCCTCCTAGGGGCGAAGGCATGGTGCCCTCGCCCACGGACTGCCAACCCTCGAAGCTCCGAACCCGATTGGTGGTATGTTTCGTCACTTGCATTCAAGCAAGCGGGGAAGGGGCATGGCTTTCGATCTCTTGATACGGAACGGCACCGTAATCGATGGTTCCGGGACGCCGCGCTATCGCGCCGATGTGGGCGTGCGGGACGGCAAGATCGCCTTCGTCGGTCGTGCCGCCGAGAGCGCCAAGGAGACCATCGACGCCGAAGGGCACATCGTCTCGCCCGGATTCGTGGACGGCCACACCCACATGGACGCGCAGGTGTTCTGGGACCCCATCGGCTCGTGCTCCTGCTACCACGGCGTCACCAGTGTGGTGATGGGAAACTGCGGCTTCACGCTGGCGCCCTGCCGGGAGTCCGAAGCGGACCTCGTGTTCCGCAATCTCGAACGCGCCGAGGACATCTCCCGCGAGGCGATGCTGGCGGGAATCAACTGGCGCTGGGAGACGTATCCCGAGTATCTCGACGTGCTCGATGCCCTGCCGAAGGGCATCAACTACGCCGGCTACATGGGACACTCGGCCCTTCGCACCTACGTCATGGGGCAGCGCGCCTTCGAGGAAGAGGCCAGCGAAGACGAAATCCGCACCATGGCGGGCCTCGCGCAGGAAGCGGTTCGCGCCGGCGCGATGGGCTTCACTACCTCCCGCTCACCCAATCACGAGACCTCCGACCGTCGTCCGGTCGCCAGCCGCCAAGCGTCCTGGCAGGAAGTGCGCGCCATTGTCAACGCGGTGGGCGAAACCGGCGCCGGCATGTTCGAGATCGCCGGCGAAGCGGTGGGCCGCGACCCGGAGCGCATCCGCGAGTATCACGACCGCCTCAAGGCGCTGGCCGTGGAATCCGGCGTGCCCATCACCTGGGGCATGTTTGCCAGCCGCAAGGCACCCGAAGTGTGGCGGCGCTACTTCGCGCTTCTCGACGAGGTGGCCGAAGCTGGCGGGCGCATGTTCGCGCAGGTGCATTCCCGCTCGCTGAACGTGCTGTTCTCGTTCGAGGCGCACCTGCCGTTCGACAGTTGGGACGTGTGGCGGGAACTCAGGAGGCTGCCCATTGAGGAGCAGCGAGCGCAGCTCAAGGACCCTGACCTCCGCGCAAGGCTCGTTGACCTCATCAGCCGCCCCAGCGAGCGCCACAAGGCACGCGGAGCGACGGCGAACCCGCCGGACTGGGATTGGTTCTTCCACATGGATCGCCCGGACGGCAAGGATCGCAGCATCGCCGCCATCGCCGCCGAGCGTGGCGTCTCCCCCGCGCAGGCGTTCCTGGACCTCGCCGTGGAAGGCGACCTCAAGACCCTCTTCCGAATGCCCATCAACAACGAGAACGACGCCGACGTGATCGAGATGATGAAGCACCCCCGCTCGGTCGTGACCTTCTCCGACTCCGGCGCGCACGTCTCGCAGATCATGGACAGTTCGCTGCAGACCAACATCTTCAGCCAGTGGGTGCGCGAGCGCGAGGCGCTTTCCCTGGAGGAAGCGGTGCGCATGGTGACCTTCGACACGGCGAGCCACTGGGGCCTCAATGATCGCGGCCTCCTGCGCCCTGGCCTGGCCGCCGACATCACGATCTTCGACCCCGACACCATCGCCCCGAACATGCCGGAGGTGGTGCATGACCTGCCGGCCGGCGCGACGCGCCTCAAGCAAACGGCGCAAGGCATCCTCGCGACGGTGGTGAACGGCGAAGTGATGCTCAAGCAGAACGAGCACACCGGCGCCGCGCCGGGACGCTTGCTGCGGGGCCGCGCCTACTCTTCGTAGGGGACGGGCTTGTCCCGTCCGCGTTGAGGGCTTCCGAGGACTCGGCACGCGGACAAGCCAGGCCCGTACCACAGAGGAGCCTTCGCTCCAAGGGCCCGTGACCTAAACCAGAATCCAACCGGAGGAACACCGTGACCTACAACAACGTCATCTACGAGACCGACGACCGCCTCGCCTACATCACGCTCAACCGACCGGAGAAGCTCAACCCCTTGAGCCACGCCCTGCGCGGCGAGGTCTATGACGCCATGCGTCAGGCCGAAGCCGATCCCGCCATCGGCGTCATCATCTTGAAGGGTGCCGGGCGCGCCTTCTCGGCCGGCTACGACCTTGCCCCGAACCCGGACGAGACCAGCGACTACGTAAGCGATCGCTCGGGGATGCCGGACACCGGCTCCACCCATCCGCAGCACTACGACTGGTCGCGCCACGCCCTGATGGGCCACTGGCTGATCTGGGAGCTGGCCAAGCCCGTCATCTGCCAAATCCACGGCTATTGCCTGGCCGGCGGCACCGAACTCGCCTCCATGTGCGACCTGCGCATCGTCGCCGAGGACGCTCGCATCGGCTATCCGCCGGTGCGCGCGATGGGCACGATGGACATGATGTGGGCGCCGTGGTTCCTGCCGCCGGTGAAGGCGCGCGAGTTCGCCTACACGGGCGACTGGTTCAGCGGCGAGGAGATGGCGCAGTACGGCTGGGCCAACTACGCCCTGCCGAAGGAGGACCTGGACGAGTTTGTCGAGAAGTTTGCCCGCCGCATGGGCCACATCGACAACGACCAGCTCAACTACAACAAGCGTGCGGTCAACCGGCAGTACGAGATCATGGGGATGCGTACGGGCCTCATGTCCGGCACCGACGTGGAGGCGATGTCCAAGCACCGACCGGCCGCCGGCGAATTCGGCCGCCGCGTGCGCGAGGAGGGCCTAAAGGCTGCCTTGGAATGGCGCGACGGCCCCTTCGGCGACTTCCGCGCGGAGTACGTCACCAAGCACAAGAATCGGGCGCTGGCGGGCTCGGAAGGGAAAGAGTCGAAGCCGGGGGACAGCGACTACAGCCGCTGACATTCGGTCGAGACTCTGCGTGACTTCGGTGGAGGGCGCCCCGCCCTCCTTGGGGCCCGTGCGGGAGGAAGTGGGTCGGCTCGACGCGTTCACCCTGGCGTCGCGGCACTCACCTCCCCGCCTTCCATCGCGGCTGCCTCCCGTTCTGCTCGCACTTCGTTCAAAGCGTCGAGCACCTCGGCGTGGCGCGTGCGGCTCAGGTTGTAGTGCGAATAGCACCATAGCGAGACCACCGCAAAGGCCGCGACCACCGGGCCATAGAGGACGCCCAAGCTGACGATGGTATCGGCCGGTACATCGGCGGCGGTCTGGATGTAGGCACCCCTGGGCCAGCGGATGATGTCGAGGCCGATGCCGGCGATGAGGGTGCCGAATCCCGAGGTGGCCTTGCCGGAGAACGAGATGGCACCGAAGAAGATGCCTTCCTGACGCAGCCCCGACTCCAGCTCGTGCTCGTCGGCGACGTCGGCCATCATCGAGCCGAACGCGATGAACGCCTGTTGCAGGATGAGCCCTTGGACGAACTTGGCGCCAATCAACGCCGCGAGCAGCGCCGGTTCGCCGTTGTCCGGGAACCACCCCACCAGCCGCAGCATCACCGGTGCCACCTGGAAGACGGCCCACGCCGCCGTGCCGAGAATGAGGCCGAAGCGCTTGTCGGTGAGCCGCAGCAGCGTTGGCGTGAGGAACACTCCCAACACCAGGCCCACCACGGTGGTCAGCGACAGCACCAGCATGTGCCCGCCGGAAAGCTCCCAGAAGTACTGGTACATGTAGAGGTCCAGCGCGCTGTTGACGCCGGCCATCACGAACACGATGAGCACGCCGGCGAACAGCCAGCGGAAGGAGCGGTTGGTGAGCCCTTCGCGCAGGTCCAGCGCGAGCTGCGTGAACGGATTGCGCTTCGGCTTTGCCGGCGGGTCCATCAGGAACGGGATTTCCCGTCGGGTGCCGTAGGCCGAGTAGATGACCGTCACCACCATGAACACGGCAAGGGTCAGCGCATAGGGCGTGTAGTTCTCCACCGCCAGGCGTCCGCCGTTGGCGTCGGCGAAGAACCAGCCGAAGCCGAGGATCATCGCCCCGGCCGAGCCCACCGCAGCGAAGAACTGCCGGAACGCGACGATGCGGGTGCGCTCTTCGAAGTTCTCGGTCATCTCCGCGCCGAGGGCGAGATGCGGCACGTGGTAGAGCGTCATCGCTGCCCGCGTCAGGATGGCAAACAGCGACAGCCACAGGAAGAGCCCCCACTCGCCCAGCTCCTGCGGTGGCGAGAACAGCCCCACGAAAGCCAGCGCCAACGGTATGGCCGAGGCGTACATGAACGGGTGGCGGCGTCCGAGCCGCGACTTCCAGTTGTCCGAGAGCGACCCAGCCAGGGGATCGGTGACGGCGTCGAAGATGAGGGCGACGGCGAGCGCAAGCGCCGCCAAACCCCTCGCTACGCTCGGGGTCTGGCCCCAACCCCCACCTCCCTATGACCTTGCGCCGCAGAAGTGACGCTGCCGCGCCATTTCTACGGCGCAAGCTCCTAGACAGCGAGGGAACCCGGCAGGCCCAGCACTTGGTTGTAGTAGAAGAGCACGAACAGCGCGAAGCCCGTGTTCTTCAGCCCCTCCGCTGCCTGGCCAACGCCGAACGCGAGCTTGCTCGGAAACGGCACGATGCGATCGCGCGCTCTCTCCCCCGCCATATGCACGCCTCCCCGCGATACCGGTCGATTCTATCCCCACCGAAAGGCGGGCTTCGGCGCGGAGGCCGGATGCCTTCCATCCGCGGGGCCCCACCCGCAGGTTTACCGCGATCCGGTAAGCTCGCCCTTTCGCTTCGCATCCACCAAGGGACCGCTATGCCCAACCGTCGCATCCTCATCGAGTCGCTGCCGCAAGATCGGCTCGCGCCCGAAAACTTCGCCATGGACACGACCGACGTACCCGAAGCCGGCGCTGGCGAGGTTCTGTGCCGCACCTTGGCGCTCACCGTGGGTGCCGGTCAACGCGCCGGTCTGCAAGGCAGCGCGAGCTACGCCGCGGCACCCGAAAGCGGGCGGGTGATGAACGGCACGGCGGTGGCGCGGGTTGAGGAGTCTCGTGCCGACGGCATTGCGGTGGGCGATCTCGTCACCTGTCCTTCGGGTTGGCAGGACTACGCGGTCCATGCCGCCAAGGCGGTAACCCAGGTAGAAGGCGGTGGCGACCCCGCCCACCATCTCGGCGTGTACGGAACGAACGGGCTCACCGCCTACTTTGGCCTGTTCGACCTTGGCGAACCGAAGGCCGGCCAAACTCTGGTGGTGTCCGCAGCGGCAGGTTCTGTAGGCCACATCGTCGGCCAAATGGCCAAGATCGTTGGCTGCCGCGTCGTGGGCGTCGCCGGAAGCGACGAGAAATGTCGCCTTCTCACGGAGGACCTAGGCTTCGACGCCGCCGTCAACTATCGCGACGCCAACTTTCGCGGTTCCTTCCGGGAAGCCTGTGGCGACGGCATCGACATCTACTTCGACAACACCGGCGGCGAAATCCTTGGCGGCGCCTTGCGTCGCATGAAGCCGCACGGTCGCATTGTCTGCTGCGGCGTAGTGTCGCAATACGACACGGGTAACCCCGCACCCGGCCCCCGCGGCATCCCGGGCCTGCTCGTCAACAACCGCGTGCGCATGGAAGGCTTCCTCGTCTTTGACTACGCGGACCGCTACGACGAAGGCAGGGCGCAAATGCGCGAATGGGTGGAGTCCGGCCAGCTCAAGCCCTTGCAGGACGAGTTCCACGGCCTCGAAGAGGCTCCCAACGCCTTCATTGACCTCTTGGCCGGCGGCAACACCGGCACTCGAATCATCCGCGTTGCCGACTAGCCGATGCCCAATCCGCTCGACAGTTTCGTGGACCCGGTGGCTGGCGTGCCTTGGGGCGAACTCGGCGCGGTGCGGCGGGCGGCGAGGCTCGACGGGCGTTGGCACGTGGACGCAGTGCTTGGCTATCCAGCGGACGGCCTCGCCGACGCCTACAGCAAGGCGCTTGGCGATTGGCTGGACGACGAGGTGGTGCTCGAACTCGCGTTCTCGCCGCCGCGCACCAGCAAGACGCAGGGGGTTGCCAACCTCATCGCCGTGGCATCCGGCAAGGGCGGGGTGGGCAAGTCCACCACGGCGGTGAATCTCGCGCTCGCTCTCGATCGCGCCGGGGCCAAGGCCGGCATCCTCGATGCCGACATCTATGGCCCCAGTCAAGGTCTGATGCTCGGCGTTGCCGACGGACGACGGCCGGAAGTGAAGGACGGCAAGTTCTTCCTGCCCATCCGCGCCCACGGCATCGAGGCCATCTCCATGAGCATGATGGTGACCGACCGCACACCCATGGTGTGGCGGGGGCCGATGGCGTCCGGTGCCCTGCAGCAACTCATGGGGCAGACGGCCTGGGGTGACCTCGACTACCTGATCGTGGACATGCCCCCAGGCACCGGCGACATCCAGCTCACCCTTTCCCAAGCCGCCGCCGTGGGCGGTGCCGTCATCGTTACAACGCCACAGGAAGTGGCCCTGCTCGACGCGCGCAAGGGCATCGAGATGTTCCGCAAGGTGGACATCCCCATCCTCGGCATCGTCGAGAACATGGCCTGGTTCGAGTGTGACGGCTGCGGCAAGGCGCATCACCTGTTTGGCGCCGGCGGCGGTGAGAGCGTGGCGCAGGAGTACGACGTGAGCCTGCTCGGCTCGTTTCCTCTCGATCCCGCCATCCGCGAACAGACCGACGGCGGCACGCCGCCAGTGGCCCGAGATCGGGAAGGCAGCGTGACCGCGCTCTACATCGATTGCGCTCGCCGCGCCGCCAGCGCGCTTTGGCGCGCCAGCGCCCAGGCGGCGCCAGCCCCGAGCATATCCATCGACAGCCAATGACCATCAAGTCCGACCGCTGGATTCGCGACATGGCGCGTCGCGAACGCATGATCGAGCCGTTCGAGCCCCAGCAGGTTCGGCGCTTGGACGGCGAGCGCGTGATTTCCTATGGCGTGTCGAGCTACGGCTACGACGTGCGCTGCGCGGCGGAGTTCAAGGTCCAACATCCACTCCGCCATCGTCGATCCGAAGAACTTCGACGAGCGCAGCTTCGTGGACATCACGGGCGACACCTGCATCGTCCCGCCCAACTCCTTCGCGCTCGCGAGCACGGTGGAGTATTTCCGCATCCCGCGCGACGTGCTGACGCTGTGCGTCGGCAAGTCCACCTACGCCCGCTGCGGCATCATCGTCAACGTCACGCCGCTCGAACCGGAATGGGAAGGCCACGTGACGCTGGAGTTTTCCAACACCACCAACCTGCCGGCCAAGATCTACGCTAACGAAGGCGTGGCGCAGCTAGTGTTCTTTCAGAGCGACGAGGTGTGCGAGACGACCTACCTGGACCGCGGCGGCAAGTATCAGGGGCAGAAGGGAGTCACCCCTCCGAAGGTGTGAGTAGATGCCCCGGTGCCGCGGCAGCGCCGGCCGGCACCACCGTGCCGATACGCCAGGCCCTCTCCCCCGCGCTCGCGAGCTCCGCGACAACTTGCGTCGCATCCTCCGCCGCCACGCAGAGGATGAAGCCGATGCCGAGGTTGAAGGTGCGCAACATCTCCTCCTCGGCGACGTTGCCGGCCTGCTGGAGGAAGTGGAATACGTCCGGGCGCTGCCAGGCATCAAGGTCGATGTCGGCCGCCAAGTCCGAGCGCTCGCCAAACATGCGCGGCACGTTTTCGACAAAGCCGCCGCCGGTGATGTGACACATGCCGTGGACGTGTTGGATCACCGCGCGAACCGCCCGCACGTAGATGCGCGTGGGGGCAAGCAAGGCATCGATCAGCCCCGGACTGCTTGCACCGCGATCGTCCAGGATGCGGCGAACGAGCGAGTAGCCGTTCGAGTGCGGGCCGCTGGACGCTAGGCCCACAAGCACGTTGCCGGCCTCAATGGCCGCGCCGGTGACCAGTTCCTCCCGCTCCACGACGCCTACACAGAAGCCGGCAAGATCGTATTCCCCACCGGTATAGAACCCGGGCATTTCCGCCGTTTCGCCCCCGGCCAGCGAGCAGCCTGCCATCTCGCAACCGCGGGCGACGCCACGAATCACCCGCTCGGCGACATCCACATCCAGCACCCCGGTGGCGTAGTAGTCGAGGAACAGAAACGGCTCCGCGCCGCTCACCAGCACATCGTTGGCGCACATGGCGACTAGGTCTTGCCCCACCGTGTCGTGCCGGTCGTGTTCGATGGCGAGCTTGAGCTTGGTGCCAACTCCGTCCGTGCCCGAAACCAAGAGCGGCTCTCGGTAGCCCGCCGGCAAGGCTGTGACCGCGGCAAAACCACCGAAGCCGCCCTGCATCTCGGGCCGATGCGTTGCCCGGACCGTGCCGGCAATGCGACGCACAAGGTCGTTGCCCGCGTCCACATCCACACCAGCATCGCGATATGTGAGCGCCATAAACCCCGCCAAAGAAAAGTGACCGAAAATTGTGTGCGCTTCGCGGGATTGCGGCAACCCCGCACAGACAAGCAGGACCTTTAGAGGGAAGGCATTCTGTAATCCCTCCGCGATAGGCGTTTCCAGCCAACGCCGACAGCGCGCCTGACGGCGCGGGGGAAGGCAGAATGCCTTCCCTCCGAAGGCCCGTCCGCCGCCGAGTTCCGACACGCCCGAAAACGAGATACACAAAGAAATCGCTTGCCTTACCGAGGCCTCAGCGGGTTATAGTTGCCCGCTAGGCAGAAAAGGACCTTACCCAATGAGCGAGGCGGTGGACACCAGCGGCGAGCACGAGCTCGACCTTGGCTGGATGGATGAGAAAGGCCCTTGGAACACGAAGGCGGAGGAGAGCCGCTACGGCCTCACCTTGGCCGACATCCAGATCGGCGAGTATGGCGAAACGCCGGACGTGAGCGACAATCTCACCGGTCGCCCGCGAGGCTCTGCACCGCGCCCCGGCAGCTATCGCATCGGCAACTACGCCGTGCGCACGAAGAACGAGATCTGGCTCGACAACGCCTCGTTCCTCTACGAAGAAGCGCTGCAGCGGCAGTGGAGTTCGGCCACCGACGTCCCCTGGCACACCATCGAGCCCCTTCCCGACGACATCGAGCAGGCCGAATGCCAACTCGCCACCTTCTTCACCGAGGTGGAGTTCGTCGCTGGCGACGTTCCCGCCCGCTGGGTGTCGGAGACGACGCCCGACTTCTTCGAAGCTCGCCAGGTGCTCCTCGCGCAGGTGATGGACGAATCCCGCCACATGGACGTCTTCCGCAAGCGTGCCATGGCCAATGGTGGTGGTCTGATGCAGGCCACCGGTGCCACTTCCGGCTTCGTCGGCAGCATCGACCTCTCCCGGGACTTCACCGAGATGTCCTCCCGCCTGCACCTCTCCGGTGAAGGCGCGGTGCTCACCATGTTCCGCATGGGCGAACTGATGGCGCAGAACGAGGCTGAGAAGGCCATGTACCGCCTCTGCGCCCAGGACGAAGCTCGACACGTGGCGTTCGGCGTGATGCACATGCGCTACATGTCCGCCGCAGCCCCAGAACGCCGCGAGGAGATCCACTGCTATCTCGATGAGGCAGAAGGGCAGATCGTCTCCGGCGTCGGCAATCCGGCCGCCCGCGGCGGTCCGGTGGGGGAATCCCTCGCCATCCTGCTCGGCGGCGGCAAGGACAAGTTCGACGAGGGCATGAACATGCTCACGGCCATTCGTCGGCGCCAGTTCCGCGAATACAAGAAGCGCATCGTATCCGCCGGCTTTGGCGAGCGCTTCGAGAACGGCCGTTCGCGCCTGATGGAGATGTTCGAGGAGGCCGCCTGACCGAAGGCGGCCCTCGCACCCCCAACTTCCAGCCCTGTCGGCACAAGACGGAGCCGTAATCCCTATGGCCAAGAGTTCCAAGGCGAGCAAAGTCCGCAAGGCAAGGAAGGCCCCTGCCGCGTCGGCAAAGCCTTCCGCTGCGAGCGACCCCGCCATCGCTGCCACCCCGACGCTCGTGTCTTCGCAAGCCCAAGGCAAGGCGGATTCGGGCCAGCCGGAAAAGCTTGAGCCCGTGCTCGACTGGATGAACAAGACCCGCCAATGGGGCATGCGCGTCAAGCCCGGCAAGGCAGGCCTGCGCCTGGGCGACCTGAACGTCGGCATCTACGGCGAGATTCCGATGCAGTGGAGCGATCAGAGCCGCAACCCCCGCGGCGCCGTGCCGCGCAAGGGCATGCCCCCTGTGGGCTACTCGGTGCGCGAGAAGGTGGGCATGTGGGCCGACTCCGCCGCCGACCTCTACGAAGAGGCCATCCAGCGCCGCTGGGCACCGGCCACCGACGTGCCGTGGAACACCATTGACAAGCTTCCAGACGACATTGAGCGCGCCATCTGCCAAGTTTGCACCGAGCTTTCGCAGTTCGCCAACGTCGAGATCGAAACGATCGCCGGCTGGCAGCACCAGATGGTCTATGGCTACCACGAGGTGAAGCAATACCTTGCCACCGCCAGCTTCGACGCCGCCAAGCACTACGAGTGCTTCCGCAAGCGCGCGCTGGTGAACGGTGGCGGTCTCGGCGTCGAAGGGCCGGGGCAGGTGAACCGCATGATCCTGGAGAGCAGCGGCGGCTGGTCCGCCACCGTCGCCTATCTCGTCCTGGTGCGCGCCGTCTTCACCATGACCATCCTCAAATACCTCGCCCGCCACGCCTACAACGACGCCGAGCGATTCATCTACGAGCACGTGCTGCAAGACAAGGCGCGGCTGCTCACCTATGGCCTCGACCACCTCCACTTCGCCGTCGCCCACGACGACGAGCAGCCAGCCGTGCTGGCCACGGTGCTGGCCATCGGCGACCGCGTGCTCACCCGCGACCTGCGCGACCCGGCATTGCGCGAGGCCCTCGCCATCATCTTCGGCCGGGGCATTCGCGGCGCGCGCAGGCAAGGCATGGAGACGTACGAAGAAATGATGGCGGATTTCATGCAGACTCATCTCGGCTACTGCCGCTGGCTCGGCATCGCCCGCGCCCCGGCGGAAGCGATGCCGCCGCCGCTCAACCGTCATGCCGGCGCGAGCGTCGCCGCCTGACGCCTTAGCCAGTCGCTCGTATCCGTCAACAGTCGCAAGGCACGTCCCGAATGGCGAAATTCCCCTCTGTGCGCTGGTTCGATGCCGTGCGCGAAGTGTTCAACGGCGACGAGTCCGTTCAGGGCGGCGGCGGTGGCTACTGCAACTGCGTCGCCGGCATGAAGGTGGGCAAGGACATCTTCGTGCTCACGTTCGAGGGCGTGGAATGCACCGACGCCGTCAAGGCAGACGACGCGGCGCTGGACGACGTGGATTTCTACCTCGACATGCCCCCCGCCGATTGGCGCGAGATGATCGCCAACATCCACACCAACAACGGCGCCGACCGGCACCACACCCTCAACACGCTCGACCTCGAACGCGAAGACGGCCTCGCTACCTCCCACCACGGCGACCAATACCGCGAAGACCTCTTCTTCCGCTACAACCAGACCTTCCAGTATTTCTTCAACGCCTCGGCCCGCATCCGAACCGACTTCTGACGGGCCGGCCACCCTCTCTTACCCCCACTTTCCCGACCACCCGAAGCGGAGGCGACGAACGAACATGGCGCACCTCGACTGGCTAGACCGAGCCGCAAAGGCAGTCAACGCCGACCCGGCCTTCCGCAAGCTCGGCTCCACCGACATGCGCATCGCCTTCAAGGCCGGCGCGGTGGCCCGCGGCGTTACCTTCGAAGCCTTCGAGGTGACGAAGGTGCAGGACGTGGACGAAAACGACCTGCGCGACTGGGAACTCGTCATCGACATGCCCGCCCGCAACTGGACCAACTACCTGCGCCAACGCGCCGACGGCCGCGGCCCGTCCTTGGTCAGCCTCGACATCGACCGCAACATCGTCCAGGCGCCAGACCCCCTCGCCCGCCTCAAGTTCGAACGCTTCCACCTCTCCCTGCAAGCGCTGGTGGACAAAGGCGCCAAGGCAGCCACAAGGGCAGTCCGGCGCTAACGGCTCCTGCCGGCTCTTGCACGTAGCCGCCCCAGAGAAACGCCAACGTGCCAATCTACGAATACCGCTGCGAGTCCTGCGGCAAGGTAAGCACCCACCTCGCCAGCATCAACGCCATACCCACCGAGGTGCTGTGCGAGCACTGCGCCAAACCCGCCCCCCGCATCCTCTCC
>VXSY01000020.1 GCA_009837725.1 Gammaproteobacteria bacterium
TGGCGGTGGCGGTTGGTGTTGAGGAAGGTAGTGGCGGCTCAAGCATCTGAATGGCGAAGGGAAACCCTTCGTCTCCATCGCTGACGGACGGTACGAGTTGAACGCACCGAGCAACGGCCCGGTCATCGTCGCTAGCGGTCTCGGCCATACCTACAAGGGTGGCCACACGGCGCTTGCTGGCGTCGATCTCGAGCTTGGGGCGGGGCTCTTCGGGCTGCTCGGGCCCAATGGCGCCGGCAAGAGTACGCTCATGCGCATCCTCTGCACGCTGCTCGTGCCCACCGAGGGGCGCGCCAGCGTGTTTGGGCATGATGTGGTGGCGGAGCGCCAGGCGGTGCGAGGCCGGATTGGCTACTTGCCGCAGGATTTCGGTGGCTGGCGACTGCATCGGGTGGAAGAGGTGCTCGACACGCTGGCGCGTCTTTCGGGGATGCGCGACAAAGCCCATCGCAAGAGCCGCGTGGCGGAGGTACTGGAAGCGGTTGGATTGTCCGAGGCGGCGCATCGGAAGGTGAAGAAGCTGTCGGGTGGCATGGTGCGGCGGCTGGGCGTGGCGCAGGCGCTGGTGCATGAGCCGCCGGTCTTGGTGGTGGACGAGCCTACCGTGGGCCTCGACCCCGAAGAGCGCATGCGGTTTCGGCAGTTGATGGCTCGGCTGGGGCGTGATCGCACCATCCTGCTTTCCACGCACATCGTTGCGGACTTGGGCGGCGGCTGTCGTGAGCTTGCATTGCTCGATGCCGGTGAGGTGGTGTTCAAGGGCACGCCGGGTGAACTCGTGCAGCAAGCGCACGGCAAGGTGTTCGAGACGAAGGCGAGCGCCGCCGAAGCCGAGCGGATTGAGACGCAGCATGAAGTGGTTTCGCGTCGGGTCGTGCAAGGTGGGGTGGAACTCAGGTTCGTTGCCGCGGATGCGCCGGGCGGCACCACGCCTGTGACGTCGCCGACCTTGGAGGAGTCTTACCTCGCTTTCATGGCAGCGCGAGGCCGTTCCGAAGCCGCGCGCCAGGACGAACCGGAAGGTGACCTGGCAGAAGGTGCGGATGACACCGCCGAAGGTGCCGACAAATGATGCGCCCTGCCACAGTCCTCGCAGTCGCGGTGGCCGAGATGCGCTCGGCTCGCCGCCTCGCCCGTACCTGGATCTTCGCCGTGCTGTCGCTTCTGGTGGCCAGCATCGCGTTCGGCTATTTCTCCATCATTCACGGCATGGCGTCTGGTTATTCGGCCACGGCAGGGTTCGTCGGGGCCCGCTTCCTCATCAGCGCGATGGGCTTTTATCTCTTGTGGATCATGCTATTGGGGATGATCTTCCTCGCCTTCGACTTGCGCTCTCGCGACACCCGCGAGCGGGTGGCGGAAGTGTTGGATGCCCGTCCCTTGAGCAATCTGGAACTCCTGGTGGGCAGGCTCCTGGGCCTCGTTGTGGTGGGTTGGGCGCCGATGCTGGTGCTGGCGGTGCTGGTGCAGTCGTTCGGACTCATCGCCGTAGCTACCGATCTTTGGTTTGGCGAGCCGTTGGAACCCGGTTCGCTGATTGCCTATGTGCTGGCGGAGGCGCTGCCCTCGCTCATTCTCTGGTGCGCGATCGTGATGCTGCTGACGGTGCTGTTGCGCAACCGGCTGGTCACGGCGCTGGTGGCGCTGGTGTTGATCGCCACGCCCATCGTGGCGTTGACGCTGGTGCCGGCCTACATGAGCCCCATTGTCTCCTTCGTGGCAACGCCGTCGCAGTTCCCTTCCGACATCCTCGCAACCACCGCCACGAGCCTCACGCCGCAGACGATCTCGCATCGTCTGGCGATGCTCTTGCTCGGTGCCGGGTTCGTGCTGTGGGCGGCGGCGCTGTATCCGCGCCGGGACGATGCATCTCGGGCAGTGCAGCTCGGGGCTGGCAGCGTCCTCGTGGTGGCGGCGCTTGGCATCGGGGTCGCTCTCGCGGTCCAAGCCGGTGCGGGGTTGCGCGACCGGGAAGCTTGGTTGGCGGCACACGAAGTGCATCGAAACACCGCACATGCCGACTTGGTAGCGTTGGCGGGCACCGTCCAAGTGGACCCGGGTTCCAATCTCGCCATCGACGTAGAGCTCACCTTCACCGCGCCGCCCGGTTCACCGAGCGAACTGGTGTTCAGCCTGAATCCCGGCCTTGAGGTGACGGAAGCGCTGCTCGATGGTCAGCCCGTGGAACATCGGCACGAGCTTGGGCTCCTCCTGGTTGAGCCATCGAGGCCCCTCGCGGCAGCTTCCGAGCATGTCCTTTCTGTGGTGGCTTCGGGCACCCCCAACTCCTGGTTCGGCTACCTGGACGCCGTCGTGGAACCGTGGAAGCAGACGGGGCAAGACAATCAGATTCAAGTGCTCGGCACCGAGTCCATGGTGTTCGAGGACGAATACGCAGCTTTGCTGCCGGGCGCTCGCTGGCTGCCACATCCAGGCGGCAATGTCACGCCGGCTGTATATGGCACGCATCGACGCGATACCTTCGATCTCGACCTCACGGTGGAAGTGCCCGATGGCTGGCTGGTCGCGGGGCCTGGGCTGCGGGAGGAACTTGCCGAGGGACGGTTCCGCTTCCGTCCGCCAGCGCCTGTGCCGGAGTTCGCCTTGGCGGTGGGCCGCTTCGAGCGTCGCGCCGTGGAGGTTGCCGGCGTCACCTTCGAACTGTTGCTCGACGAAGCGCACACCCGCAATCTCGCCGTGTTTGACGAAGCCGCCGACGCCGTTGCCGGGCGCTTGACCGAGATCTTCGACGAGGCGGCGAGTCTCGGATTGCCCTATCCCTATCGCGGCCTTTCCCTGGTGGAGGTGCCGACGACGCTGCGCAGCTACGGCGGCGGCTGGCGCATGGACACGGCACTGGCGCAGCCGGGCCTGATGCTGATGCGAGAGACGAGCTGGCCCACGGCGCGGTTCGAGTTCTGGTTCGAGATCGTCTCAAGCCGCGAGGGCATGGAGGCGGAGCACGAGGGCGGCGTGCCGGAAGCCAAGGTGCGCGGCCTCGAACGGTTCTTCGAGAATGACATCGGCGGCGGCAACATATTTCTTGGGGTGGCGCGCAACTTTCTGGGTTTTCAGACGGCGGCGGCCGGCCCCGGTGCCCCGGCGCTGGACTTCGTCGCGGAAACGCTGCTGATGCGGCTCCTGAGCGACCGCGACGGGCATTTCTCCGCCCACATCTTCGCCTCCGGCGACAGCTTCGGCGGCGTCATGGCGCAGACGATGACGACGTTGTTCGGGGGGGAAGGCGAAGACTCCATCGTCGATTCGGTGGCGACTGCAGCGAGCGATCAGCCGTCGGTGTGGGACCGTGCATTGGGGGCGCCACTCGGCGAGCTTGATGTCTGGGAGGATCCGGCCAAGGCGTTCAATGTCATCACGCTGAAGGGTCGCGCCATCGCCACCGTGCTGCTCGACGACCTAGGTCGCGAAGGCGCCGCAGCGATGCTCGCGGAACTGCGCCGCCGCCATGCAGGTGGCACTTTCACGGCAGAGGACTTCCACGCCGCAGCGGCAGCGAGCGGTGCGGACATCACCTCGCTCCTCGGCGACTGGCTCGACGACGAAGCCATGCCCGGGTTCATCGCCTCGAACGTATCGGTGGTTCGGCTAAGGGACGACGAGCTTGGCAAGCCTCGCTATCAGATTCGCCTCATCGTGCAGAACGGTGAGCCGGCGCCGGGCCTCGCACGGGTCCGCTTCTCGACGCGGCAGTCGGCGGAAGAGGAGGCCAATTGGATTGCCGGCGATCCGCTCAGGATTCCCGGCAACTCTGCGGTGGAGGTGGGCCTCATCGCCGGTGGTGCGCCACAAGCGGTGGAACTCGAGCATTACCTATCCCTTAATCGCGACGCGGTTGCGCTCAAGCTGCCGGAAGTGGATCAAGAGAACACGGCGGACGACGAGCCATTCGTGGGCGCACGGCCTGTCGAAGGGCCGTTGCCGGTGGGGGATCCGCGCGAGATCATCGTCGACGACCTTGATCCCGGCTTTGCCGTGGCGAGCACGGAGGCCGAAGGGGATGGCGTTCGGGTCGGCGGCGGGCTGCAGTTCAGCATGGATTTCGGACCGGAGGCGGACGTTGACCAAGGCTTGCCCACCTACCAGTCGTTCACCGCGGCGCCCACCGGCTTCTCGCGCCAGACGGCATCCTCGGCTTGGGGCCGGTACCGTCACACCATCGCCCGGGCCACCACCGGTCAAGGCAACCACGCCGCCACGTTCGCCGCCGAACTGCCGGAGTCTGGCCGCTGGCGCCTCGCCTACCACTTGCCGGCCATGTCGGGCGCTAGCGGCGTGGTATCCGCTAGGGCGGCTCGAGGTGCGGTGGTCGTGTCCGCATCCACAGGAGGCTCTGGCGCCTACTTTGGGCGCCAGGGAACCTACGACATTGCCTTAGAGTCGGCGGGAGAGTCGCAGGAAGTGGAATTCGATGCCTCGGTGGCAGAGTCTGGCTGGAACGATTTGGGCGAGTTTGACCTCCCGGCCGGCGAGGTTCGAGTCAAGGTCACCAACTCCACGTCGGGGCGCACCGTGGTGGCGGACGCGATCCGCTGGTCGCCGGCGAACGGGTAGCTTGCAGCGTTGCTAGAAGCCAGAACGAGTTGCCGAGCGGTTGGAGGGCGGCCGTCCCTTCAAGGAACGCCCTGGATAGCCCTCTCCATGCTTGTTGTGGCGACCGTGCTGCTCGGCTGCGGCGGACCGTCCGACACCGGCGAGGTCGAGTTCCGCATTCCGGTGGAAGTGGTTCAGGTCGGCACCGGCAATGTGGAGGACCTGGTGCTCACCACCGGCACCCTGAGGCCGCCGGAAGTGGTCACCTTGAACATCGAGGCACCGGGCTACCTGCAGATCGGCCGCGACGCGGCCGGCGAGCGGCTGGTGGAGGGGGCAGAGGTGTCCCAAGGGCAAACCATCGCCCAAGTGACCGGCGAGGATGCTCGCCTCCACGCCCGCATTGAATCCACGCGACGAACCCTCAGCAATGCCGCCGCGGAACTCGAACGGCGGCGAGAGCTGTTCGAGGGGGGACTGGTCGCCGAAGAGGAACTGCGCCAGAGCGAGGTCGCCTACGAAAATGCCCTCTACGAGTTCGAGCGCAGCAAGCTCAACGCATCCAAGGCGACCCTCGTCACGCCCATCGACGGCGTGCTGCTGACGCTCGCCCGCAACAATGCCGGCCTGCCGCTGGCGGACGGTCAATTGGTGGCTCCCGGCTTTCAGGTGGCGCGCATCGCGGCACTGGACCCACTGATCGCAGACGTGGACCTCGTGGGGCCGGAACTGGCCAAGGTACGGCCCGGTCTCGACGTGCGGGTGCGCCACTACGCCTTCGCCGCGGCTAACCTCACGGGCAAGGTGCTGCGCCTGGCGCCGGAGATGAATGCCACCACCCACACCTTCCGCGCCGAGGTGGCGGTGGACAACGAGGCGCAATTGCTGCGCCCCGGCATGTTCGTGGAGGTCACCATCATCGCCGAACAGCGCCTGGAAGTGCCGGTGGCACCGCGGGAATCCGTGGCGTCCCGCGCCGGCAAGAGCGTGGTGTTCGTGCTCGACGGCCAGCGCGTCAGTCGCCGCGAGGTCGCGTTGGGGCTCGGCGACGACACCGTGGTGGAGGTGGTGGACGGCCTTGCCGCCGGCGACCGAATCGTGGTGCGCGGGCTGGAGACGCTGACTGATGGAACTCGAGTGCGCGTGGTCGATTCCTGACGCCGCCTAAGGAGGGAGGGCATCTTGCCCTCTGTACGCGCCGACAGGCGTCCAAAACGAGGGCCAGCTTCCTACATCAATCGACTATGTTGCCTTTGCGTCGCCAAGGTCGAACGGCCATGAACGGCGCTTTGCACGCCTCTCGGGCGCGATGGAGGGCAAGATGCCCTCCCTCCTTGAGACACGGAGAATAGGTTGTTCGAGTCGCTCGCCGCGCTCGCCACGCGCCGCCCGGTGGCCATCAGCGTCTTCGCCTTGGCGGTGGCCTTGGTGGGGGTGCTGTCTTGGCGCGAGTTGCCGGTGGATCTGCTGCCGGACCTCGAAAGCCCCACGGTGGTGGTGTCGGTGCGGTCCGGCAATCGTCCGCCGGTGGAGATGGAGCAGCTCTATGGCCGCCCGGTGGAACAGCTTCTGTTCACCGTGCGCGGCATTCGCGAGATCAGCCAGGTGGCGCGCACCGGTCGGCTCATCGTCACCGTCACCTTCGACTGGGACACCGACCCGGACCTCGGCTTGATCGACGTGCAGAAGGCGGTGGGTCCGCTCGAAGCCGATCCGGAAGTGAACGAAGTGCTGGTGCGTCGGTTCGATCCCCGGCAATCGCCCATCCTCACCCTCGGCTTGGTGGCGCCTTCCGGCGAGCCTGATCTCGCGGAACTCCGCCGCCTCGCGCGGCGGCAGGTTGCGCCGGCCTTGGAGCGGCTCGCCGGCGTTGCCGAAGCGCGCATCACCGGCGGTCGAGTAGAAGAGGTGCGGGTTCTGGCCGACCGCTACCGCATGGACGCGTTCGGCGTTTCCCTCAAGCAACTCGAAGACCGCTTGCAGGCGGAGAATGTGGACATCTCCGCCGGCACGCTGGAGGAGGGTAGCCAAGTCTTCGTCGTCCGTGGCATGTCGCGCTTCCGCACCGCGGGCGACGTGGCGAATGTGGTAGTGCGCTATCTCACCGACGGTTCCGGGGGCCGCCGCAACGCCATTCGCGTTTCCGACATCGCCGAGGTGCAGATGGTGGCGCGGGAGATCGACCACTTGGTGCGGGTGGACGGCACCGAGGGAGTGGGCGTTGCCATCTACAAGGAGGCCGGTAGCAACACCGTGGCCGTCTCCGAGACGGTGCAGGAAGCGCTCGCAGGCATCGCCCAAGACTTGCCCAACGTGGACGTGCGCGAGATCGTTGATGAAGCCGCCTTGGTAGTGGACGCACTGGACGATCTGGAGACCGCCGCCATCGCCGGCATCGTCCTCGCGGTTCTGGTGCTGGCGGTGTTCCTGCGCTCCGCCGGGGCGACCTTGGTGGTGGCAACCGCCGTGCCGGTGTCCATCTTCGCGGCCTTGTTCCTGTTGCGGCTTGGCGACCGCAGCTTGAACATCGTCACCCTGGGCGGCCTTGCACTCGGTGCCGGCATGTTGGTGGACAACGCCATCGTCGTGGTGGAGTCGATCTATCGACGGCTCGCCGAGGTGCGCGAGCAAGGTGGCGAGGCGGAAGAAATGTCGCAGGAGGCCATCGACGCAGCCGTAGCCCAAGGCACCGGACGCGTGGCTGGCGCCATCACCGCAACGACGCTCACCACCTGCGTCGTGTTCCTGCCGGTGCTGTTCGTGGAAGGGCTGGCGGCACGGCTCATCGACGGCATCGCCTTCGCCGTGGTGGTCTCGCTCTTGGCTTCGCTGGCGGTGGCGGTGTTCCTGATTCCCGCGCTCGGACGCTGGTTTCTGCGCCCCGAACGGGCGAGCTCGGGAGCCACGGGTGGTTCCGAGGAACCCAAGGGCCTGCTTCAGCGTGCCTATTCCCCGAGCAACTCGGATGTGGCCAGCGCGCGAGTGCGCCTTGAGCAGTTGGTCTCGGCATTGCTGCGACGACCGTTCTTGGTGGTGTTGGTGGCGGCGGCGCTCGCCGCGGTTGCCATCACGGGCCTCGCTCGCCTCGGCACCGAGCTGCTGCCGCCGGCGGACCCGCGCCAGTTCTCCGTTCGGGTGGTGGGGCCGTCGGCACAGCGCGTCGAATCCACTTCACGCGCGGTGGAGGGAGTCGAATCGCTCATCCGCGATGCTGGCGGCGATTCCCTTGCCGCCATGTTGGCGGAAGTAGGCCGCCTGCCGGAGGATGACCGGCTCATTCGCACCGAACTCACCGAGGAAAACACGGCCAGAGTCGTCGTGCGCATGACGGCCGGCGGCCCCACGGGGCGTCAGTTGGCAACCCGCTTGGGGCCGGAACTCGAAGGCATGGAAGACACCGACATCACCTGGGAGGTGGCCGGCTCTGCGCTCGCGGATGCCTTGGGTGGGGGTGGGCCGCCGATCACGGTGGAGGTTTCCGGCAACGCCATCACCGAGCTTCGGCGCGCCGCCAGCCTCGTAAAGGAGCGATTGGACGCAACGCCACAAGTGTGGAATGCCCGGTCGTCGTTCGAGGGCGGCCCGCCGGAGCTTCGGCTCACCCTGGACCGCGCCCTCGCGGACGCCTACGGGATTGATCTCGCCGCTCTGTCGCGGGTAGTCGAGTCAAGCCTCGACGGCCGCATCGTGACTACCTTGACCCAAGGGGACGAGGAACATGCGGTCACGATCCGCCTGCCAACACCGCGCCGAGATGCACTTGGCGATGTGGTCTTCCGCACCGCCGATGGCCGCCAGATCGCCCTCGGCTCGGTGGCGCAGTTCAACGAAGTGGAAGGTGCGCGGGAGATATTCCGTCGCGACCAACGCCGCACCGCAGAGGTGACCGCCCAGGTGGCGGATGGATTCTCGCAGCCCGACGCCGTGGCGGCGGTGCGTGCTGCGCTCGCCGATGCGCCGTTGCCGCCGGGAATCACCACGAAGCTGCGCGGCGACGAGGAAGAACGCGCCCGCACCTTCGGCGAACTGCAGCTTGCCGGCGTGCTCGCGCTGGTGCTGGTGTTGATGGTGCTCGCGAGCGCGTTCGAGTCTCTCAAGCATCCCATCACCGTGCTGGCGGCGATTCCCCTTGCGCTGATCGGCGTTGCGGTGGTGCTGGTGCCGCTTGCCGCTCCTTTGGGGGTGATGGCCATGCTGGGGCTGATCGTCCTCGCCGGCGTGGCAGTGAACGATGCGGTGCTGCTCTTGGCGACCGCCCGGCAACTCATGGCCGACGGCATTGAACGCAAGCTGGCCTTGGCGCTGGCTTCCGGGGTGCGCCTCAGACCCATCGTGATGACCACCCTTACCACCGCGCTGGCGCTGACGCCCCTCGTGTTCGGCACCGGTGAAGGCGCAGAGTTGCGCGCCCCGATGGCGCTCACCATCATCGGCGGCATCATCGCCTCCACCGCTGGTTCCCTATTGGTCCTCCCCTGCCTATATCTGTTACTGGACGACTTGGGCCTCCCCAGTTGGCTACGCCGCCGGCAGCCCGCTGCCGAAGGAACGTAGTTCCATGTGCCGCGCATTCTGCTGTGTACGTCTGACGCGCCCTTCGGGCGCGTTGGAGGGCGAGACGCCCCTCCCTCCGAGGACGGGCTTTGGAGATCGTGCCCTTGGAGGGAGGGCATCTTGCCCTCCACCGCCGCGAGGCGGGACTTCTTCGGGCGCATTGCTCCGCGCGAGGTGACGCGTGAGTGACGTGGATACAGCGCGTTCAACGTGGATCCCCTCCGTGCGGAAGATCAACTTCGGCGCCGTCTTGGACCTGCCCGTGCGGCGGCCCGTGGCGGTGTCGATGGTGTATCTCGGCATTGTGCTGCTTGGGGTGGTGGGATGGCAGCGGATACCGGTGGAGCTCTTTCCCAACCTGAGTGGCGATGCGCTGACGGTGACGTTCAGCCGACCCGGCAGCGAACCGCATGTGGTGGAGCGGGAAATCCTGTTGCCGCTCCATGCGCGCGTGTCCGGGTTGCCCTTGGTGGCCGAGAGCTGGGGGCAAGTGCGCGGTTCGGGGGGCAGCTATCGGGTGCGATTCGAGCCGAGCGCCGACATCAAGGTGCGGCAGCTCGAACTCGGTCGCATCGCCGCGGCGATTCAGCGCGAGCAGCCGCGCAACACGCGCATCGACGTTTCCGCCAACGACGCTTCCGCCTTCGGCACCTTCGTGATGACGATCCACATTGCCGGCGGCGATGGCGACCGCAATGCGCTGCACGATCTGGTAGAGGAACTCATCGCTCCCCGCTTCGCCGCCGTGCCGGGCGTGAGCGAAGCGCTCGTCAGTGGCGGTGCCGGACGGCAGGTTCTGGTGCGGGTGGATCCAAACCGCACGGCAGCCTTCGGCGTCACCACAGACGACGTGATCGCTGCGGTGCAGCGCAACGTCGGGCGGCTTGCCTATCTCGGCAATCTGGAAGACGAGAACGGCCGCACCGACATCGTCCTCGACGGCCGGCCGGCGAGCCTCGAGGCATTGGCGGAAGTGCGAGTCGCAGACGGCAAGGAAGTGAAGCTACGCCATGTTGCGGAACTGGAACACGGCACGGCGCAGGCGCGTTCGCTGTTCCGGGTCAATGCAGAGCCGGCCGTGGGCGTGTTCGTTTTCCAGGAAGACACCGCCAATCTGGTGCGCTTGGGCGAGGAGCTGCGCGAACGGGTGGCGCTCTTGCGCGAAGAGCTTCGGCCCCTAGGGCTCGATCTCGTCATTGGCTCCGACGCGGCGCAGGAGGTGGAAGACCAGCTAGGCCGGCTGGTGCAGCTCGGCGCCACCGGCTACCTCATCGCCTTGGGCGTCCTGTTCCTGTTCCTGCGCCAATGGCGCGCCGTGGCGGTGGTGGGCGTGGCTGTGCCGATCAGCCTGCTCGGCGCGCTCGCGCTGCTCTTCCTGCTGGGCCAGACGCTCAATCTCATCAGCCTCTTGGGGCTCACGCTTGCGGTTGGCCTTTTGGTGGACAACAGCGTGGTGGTCTATGAAGCCACGCAGCGGGGGCTCGAACGGGGCGCCGCGCCGGCGGAAGCGGTACGCCGCGGGCTCGGTCGCACCGCCCGCGCCATCGTCGCTGCCAGCCTCACCACTGCGGTGGTGTTCCTCGTGTTGGTGCTGGTGCCCGTCGCGAGCCCCCAGTTTCGAACTCTGTTCGAGATCGTTGCCATCGCCTTCCTGCTGCCGCTCGGTTCCTCCCTGCTGGTGGCACTGGGGTTGGTGCCGCTGCTGGCACACCGGCTGGCGTCCTCTGCCGCCGTAAGGGAAGTGCAGGCGGCGCGGTTCCGGCGCGAGGCGCAAGGCGGACTGGCGCGGCCCAACCCAGCGCGCCTGTACTTCACCGGGGTCGTTGCCGGCGCGCTGAGGCGACCTGCGGGCTGGGTCGCCGGCGTCGTCCTCGCATTTCTGGTGACGCTCTTGATCGCCGTGCCGTGGGTGTTGGTGCGCACCGGTTCGTCGCCCGCTGCGGAAACCGATTCCGTGGAACTGGTGGCGCGCTTTCGCGCCGGCGCGAGTTCGGTGCAGGCGATGAGTGGCGCGGTGGAACGCATCGAGCGCGCCGTGCTCGCCATCGAGGGCGTCGAAACGGTGGAGGCACGCATCGAAGAAGACGGCGCCTCCATCACCGTGCATCTGCTGGATGCGGAAGAACGCCCCACCACCACCAACGCCGCCCGCGTGCGCGACGTGGCGGAGTCGGCGACGCGCGATGGCCTTTATCTGCTGCGCCCTGGCGAAGGCGAGTTCGAACAGGACGGCGGTGCCGGCGGCGAGGGCCTGGAAGGGGGTCCCGCGCGGATTGTCTTGTCCGGACCAGACAGCCGCACCCTGGAACGGCTGGCGCGAGACGTGCGCTTGCGCCTCGAGAGCGTGCCTTGGGTGGACAAGGCCTGGCCCGGAGTGTCGCCGGGCATGGACGAAATCTGGGTGCAGCCCAACCGCCGCGCCTTCGAGGCCTTTGGCCTGACGCTCGACGACGTGCTGCCCGTGCTGCAACTTGCCGGCCGCGAAGGGCAGCGCAATCGCAACGGTTATGTGCTGCCGAGTGGCCGCGAGGTGCCGGTGGTGGTCGAGCGGGCCAGCGCTCGGGACTCTGACCTTGGCCTCGGCGATGTCGCTTCCATGCGGGTCACCACGGACAGCGGCGTGTTTCCGGTGATGGCTCTGGCCGAAGTGCAGCGTATTCCGCCGCAACCCACCATCGCCCACCACAACGGGCGGCGCGAATTAAGCGTCTTCTACACGCTCGACCGGCAAGCGCCGGAGACCGGACCGGCGCGGGTTGCCATCGAAGACGACATCGCCGAGTCGGTGCGCTCGGTATCGAGACCGGATGGCTACACCGTCGAGGTGGGCGCCGCCGACGAAGACAGTGTCACGGACTGGCTCAAGTCCGTCCTGGTGCCGGCGGTGTTGCTGCTGTTCCTGGTGCTGGCCATGACCTTCGAGTCGCTGACCATGCCGGTGCTGGTGCTGCTGGCGCTGCCGCTGACGTTGTTGGGCGCGGCGTGGATCCTCGTCATTTCCGACACACCGCTCGGCTTCACCAGCGTGCTCGGCGCGCTGGTGCTGTTCGGCCTCACCGTCAACCCGGCCATCCTGCTCGTGGATCGGATGCAGCGCAAGGCGCTCGACGCCGGTTGGTCGGCAGGGGCTGCGGCTTTTTCCGCGGTGCGAGAGCGCACCCGCCCGGTGCTGATGACCTCCGCTACCACCATCGCCAGCCTTTGGCCGCTGGCTCTCGTGACGGGTCGCGAGAACGAGATGTGGCCGCCCTTCGCCACGATCGTCATCGGCGGTCTCGTCACCTCCACGTTGCTGACGCTGCTCGTGATTCCGGTGGGCTACATCCTGCTGCGTCGACTCGATGTGTTGTTCGGCCGGGTGGGCCCTTGGCTGATGATCGGCTGGCTCGGTGCCACCGCGGCCGTCATGGCGCCGCTGATCCTCACGGAGGTGCTGGCAAGCCTGCTCTGGCAGGTGGTGATCACGCTGCTCGTGGGCGGCGCATTGCTGGCTGTGGCAGTGATGCTGTTCCGGCGACCTGATCGAATCGAACCCGACTGTTCGGCGGGGCCGCCGGCGTTGGAGGTGCGCTATCTGCACAAAGTCTATGGCTTGCCCGGCCCGTTGCGCCACGCCGTGCGCGCCCCGCGTGATTTCGTCAACGCCGTGCGCGCCCGGGGCGGCGAACCCCTCGCCCGGGCGGAAGCCGCCGCTCGCCTGCTGCCCTTGGCGTTGCTGGGGGCGGGAAGTCTCGCGCTCGCCGTCCTCGTGGGCGGCGGTGCCTGGAAACTGGTGTTTGGGCTCATGGCTGCGGGCTTCGTGGCGCAGGGCATTCGCTCCGTACGGGTCTGGCGCGTGGGCCATGCCAAGGCTGCCGAAACCTCAGGCATCGAAGGCTTGTTGGCCGCGCTGACGCCGTGGCTGGCGCTCGCAGCCTATGTGCTGACGCTGGTGGTGATGCCGCTCGTCATGGGAGAGGCTGCTCGCGCCAGTCTCGTCTGGCCGGCGTTCGGCAGCCTCGCAGTGGCCCTAGTGCAGTTCGCCCGACGCAGCGCCGTGCGGCAGCAACGAGGACTGCTGTCACCTCGCGCCCAAGACGGTCCCTTGCGCCATCCGCGTACGCTCCTGCGCGGCTGGGCGCGGCAGCTCGCAGGGCTCGACTTGCCGGTAGAGCAAGTCACGGCTCTGTCGTCGGTCGCATTCCGCATCGAGCGCGGCATGGTGGGCGTCTTGGGACCCAATGGCGCCGGCAAGACCACCCTGCTGCGCCAGCTCGCCGGCATCCTCGACCCCACCCGCGGCACCATTCGCCTCGGGGGTGTGCCATTGCCGCGCATCCAGCGCCACCTGGCGCGCTGGGTCGGTTACCTTCCGCAGGATTCCGGGCTTCCGGCCGGCATGTCGCCGCGCGAATACCTGCTCTATTTCGCGGCGCTCTATGACATTCCGGCAACGGAACGCACGGCCCGCGTCGAGTACCTGCTGCGGGAAGTGGGGCTTGCGGACAAGGTGGACGACCGCATCGGCTCGCTCTCGGGCGGGATGCGCCAGCGCGTCGCCGTGGCGCGCACGCTGCTGCGCCTGCCGCCGGTCATCATGGTGGACGAACCCACCGCCGGCCTCGACCCACGCGAACGCATCCGCTTTCGCAATCTCTTGGCGAGCTTGGCCCGTGAGCGCATCGTGCTGTTCTCCACCCATGTGGTGGAGGACGTGGCCGTGGCGTGCGAACGGGTGCTGGTGCTGGCGCGGGGCCGCCTCGTGTTCGACGGCGTGCCGGGGGAGCTCGCGGAAGTGGCGCGCGGGCGCGCTTGGGAGCTTGCAGCACCGGCGGACGAGGACTTCGCGCTGCCACCAGGTGCGGTGCTCGCGGAAGAGGCGCCCGGAGAGCCCGGAATGGTGAAGCGGCGCGTTCTCGCGGATTCGCCGCCTAGAGCCGATGCGCGGGCCATCGAAGCGGGGTTGGAGGACGGCTATCTCTGGCTCATCGGCAACACTCGTGCAACGGAGCCTCCCGCAGAAGCGGACGACGCTACCGACGTTGCGGAAGGCGACGCTGTGCCCTTGCCACCGGGAGCGCCGACATGAAGGGCCAACTGCAACTGTGGCGTCTGGCCGCCATCGCCACCGCCGGCCACCGCTTCTGGCTGCTGCCGCTCTTGCCTCTGGTATGGCTGGTGTTGAGCGCTCTCATGGTGCTGGTCGGCTTCGATACGCCGTACGGGCCGGCCTCGGCACAGGTTGAGTTGATCGGCTTCCCGCTGACCATGCTGGCCGTGTTTCTAGGCTTGCGCGTCATCGCCGGCGAAGTCGACGGCCGAACGCTGGAGATCGCCTACACCGTGCCGGGGGGCTGCGAGCGGGTCTGGTGGGCCAAGCTGGTGGGTGCTTGGAGCATTCTGCTGGTGGCCCTGGCCCTCTTGGGCATTGCCACGTGGATCTTCTTCACCCGCTATTCGCCATGGGCACTCTACGGGGCCCTGCAAGGCGCTACGTTCTACCTTGTGTTCCCATGGCCATGGCCGCCCTGCTCCGCAGCGAAGTCGCCGGCGCCATGGCCACCGCCGCCGTCCTCGCCTTCAACATGCTGATCCAAGGCGCCCCCATCTCCCCCATGTGGAACCCAGACGCCCAAAGCCAAGACCCGACTGAACTCCTTGCCCGAACCCTCCAAAACCGCGTCGGCGTCGCCTTGGCCATCGCTGCGATCCTGGCCTTGGCCTTCATGCGTGCGGGCCGGCGCGAGCGGATGCTTGGGGGGTGACGTGACTCTCCGCTGCGAGCAACTCGCGGTCGCCAGGCCGGCCCCTGCCACGCAAGCGTGGCGCCAGCCCTTCCGGCCTAGGCTGCTGGGGCCCGTCCACTGCGGGAGGATCAGAGTGGCGACGCGCTGAGTGTGTTCGCAGAAGGCTGTGCTTCGGGGGTCGCTTGAGATTGGGCTGCGGGGCTTTTGGGCGCGGCGTTGGCGGGTTCGCTGGCGACTGCGGTTTCGCTCGGCCAGAGGCGAGGCTCAATCGTGTTAAAGAGGCCGAGCGCGACGAGGAGGGCCAAGATGAGAAACGTGTACCGACTCGTCGTGTCGAGCTTGCTGGCCAGCGCTTCGACCTTGGCCTCAAGACCAGTGAACTTGCCCTCCAATCCCTCGAACTTGCCCTCCAGCCCCTCGAACTTGGTGTCCAGCGCATCGAACCGGGCGTTTACGCCCTCGAACCTCGCGTTCACGCCCTCGAATCTGGCATCCACCACCTGGAACTTCGCGAGCATCTCAGTTCGGAGTTCCGTGATGGCGGCCTTGAGGTCCTGCTTTGTCACCAGCGCCACAAGAACCGTTGCCTTCGGACAACGCTTCTTGCCCCAGCCCAAGCCGTCCCTGCACAGTCGATTTCTCAGGATTTCCCATCGTCCCTGATTTAGCGAAAATGTAAGTTACTGCCTTGCAAAATCCGCCTCTGGCCGTCTCGCGCAAAACCGGATAGACTCCGTCCGTTCGTGGTAACCATGTTGGGGAACCCATTGCCGGCCAATCGCCTCAATCCCGCCTTCGTCAGCGCCGTCCGTCCAGCCGACAAGACTACCCGATTCGGCGATGGAAACGGGCTCTATCTCGTCGTCACCCCAACGGGCGGGCGCGGCGGCAAGTCCTGGGTCCAGCGGCTTGCGGTCCACGGCGTCCAGCGGGAGCTGGGCCTCGGCAGCGTCAGGGACGTCTCGCTCCGGCAGGCCCGCGCGCGGGCGCTGGAGAACCGCCGCATCGCGCGGCGCGGCGGCGATCCCGTCCCGCGCCGGGACATGCCGACGTTTGCCGAGGCGTTCGACGCCGTCGTCGCCCTGCGGCGGCCCACGTGGAAGGACCCGGAGACGATGGAGGCACGATGGCGCGCCTCCATGGAACGACATGCAATGGACCAACTCGGGTCCCTGCCGGTGGGGGCCGTCGCGAGCGCCGACGTGCTCGCCGTGCTGCAGCCGGTCTGGGCCTCGCTCGACGAGGCCCGGCGCATCCGGCAGCGGATCGGCCTCGTGATGCAGTGGGCGATCGCGCAGGGGCACCGGCGAGACAACCCGGCCGGCGACGTGCTGACTGCGGCGCTGCCGGCCGTGAAACGGCGCGCCACGCCGCGGGAGGCGCTGCCCTGGGCCGAGGTGCCGGCGGCGCTGGCGAAGGTGCGCGCGCGCGGCCCGGGTCCGTCCATCCGCCTCGCCTTCGAGCTCATGGTGCTCTGTGCCGCGCGTTCGGCCGAGGCGCGGGAGGCGACGTGGGACGAGGTGGACCTCGACGCCGCGACCTGGACCGTGGCCGCGGCGCGGTCGAAGACGAACCGTCCGCACCGCGTGCCGCTTTCGGGCCGCGCCGTCGACGTGTTCTGCGAGGCGGCCCCGCTGCGCAGGGGCGATCTCGTCTTCCCTTCGTCCAGAGGGGGCGGGACGGTCCACCGGCGCACGTTCGGGCGCCTGATGCAGGCGCTCGGCATCGCGGCGCACCCGCACGGGTTCCGCTCCAGCTTCCGCGACTGGGCCGCCGAATGCACCGACGCCCCTCGGGAGGCGATGGAGGCGGCCCTCGGCCACGTGGTCACCAACGCCACCGAGGCCGCCTATGCGCGCTCGGACCTATTCGAGCGGCGCCGCGGACTCATGCAGCGATGGGCGGACTTCCTCGCCACCGGCGCGCCGCCGGCGTGAAGCGGCTGACCGCGGCGTTCGTTCGCACCGTCAAGCCCGCCGAGCGCCTGAAGCGCTACGGCGACGGCAACGGCCTGTACCTGCTGGTGAAGCCCGGGCCGCGAGGCGGCGGCAGGTCCTGGGTGCAGCGGCTGGCCATCCACGGCGTGCGCCGGGACCTCGGCCTCGGCAGCGCCGAGCTCGTCACCCTGGCCGAGGCCCGGCAGATGGCCTGGGACAACCGCCGCATCGCCCGCGCCGGCGGCGACCCCCGCGTCGCCGGCGCCGTCCGCTCCCCGACCTTCGCCGCGGCGGCCGAGACGGTGATCGCCCTGCACCGGCCGACCTGGAGGGACGCCGCCGGCACGGAGGCCCAGTGGCGCGCGTCGCTGGCGCGCCACGTCCACCCCCGCATCGGCCACAGGCCCGTCCACGCGATCGACACCGCCGACGTCATGGCCGTGCTGCAGCCGATCTGGGCCGACAGGCACACGACCGCGACGCGCGTCCGGCACCGCATCTCCGCGGTGATGAAGTGGGCCGTCGCGCAGGGCCACCGCGCCGACAACCCTGCCGGGGAGGCACTGGCCGCCGCGCTGCCGAAGGTGGACGCGAAGAGGGCCCATTTCCGTGCGCTCCCGCATTCCGGGGTCGCCAAGGCGCTGGCCCGCATCCGGGCATCGGACGGCGGCATCGCGGCACGCCTCGCACTCGAGTTCCTGATCCTCGCCGCAGTGCGCTCCGGGGAGGCGCGCGGCGCGCGCTGGGGCGAGATGGACCTCAGGGCCGCCGTCTGGACGATCCCCGCGGCGCGCATGAAGGCGGGCCGCGAACACCGGGTGCCATTGTCGGACCGTGCCCTGGCGACGCTCGACGAGGCCGAGGGGATCCGCGACGGCGAGCTGGTCTTCCCGTCGCCGCAGGGCAGGCCGCTCCATCCGGGGAGCCTGAACCGCCTGCTGCACGACCTCGGCATCGACGCCGTGCCGCACGGGTTCCGCTCCAGCTTCCGCGACTGGGCCGCCGAGTGCACGGACACGCCCCACGCCGTGATGGAGGCGGCGCTCGCGCACGCGGTGCGCAATCCCGTCGAGGCCGCGTACGCGCGCTCGGACCTGTTCGGGCGGCGCCGCGTCCTGATGCAGGCTTGGGCCGACTACACAGGGGGTGTCAGTCGCCCGCGGGCCCCAGACGGCACCCGAGCCCGTCTGAGTGCTCGTACCGGTCGAGGGTGTACGCATGCCGCAGACCGCGAGGCCCCCGGCCTCGTCTCGACCATGTACACGCGCTTCTGTCCCGCTAGTGCCCCGACCTCCTCTATCAATCGTCGTGTTACCTCTGACTCGTCACACAGTCCGTGGTCCCGCATCCGAGTTCCGATCCCGATCGCATCCTGGAATGACAACGCAGAGTCGAAGTGGAACAATGCTGTCTCAGTAGCCGCCGAGCCACCGCCTCTTGGCTGGAGGCTTGCGAATCGCCGTCGGCTGTCTCTCGGAGTCCCTCGTCGGTGCGACAGGCTAAGTTGGCAGCTGACGTCTCGGAAGTCCCAAGACGCGTTCCTGGGCCCGCTGATTGCCGTCCGCGACGCGCACTCAACCACTCAACGGCGTTCCATCGGAGGCAAGCATGGACGACAACCTGCTCGAGCAAAGACTCGCCCAACTGGAGAGGCGTCTGGCGGAGATGGCGCACGCACTTAGGTATGCGGAAAGCCGCGCTCGGAGCTACCTGCGCTTCGGCATCCTGTCCTCCACGATGGTCATCACCATTGTCGTTGCCGTCCTCGCTTTCTTTCAGGGCGTTGCGCAATTTGAACTAGACCGCATGACTCACCAAATCGACGAAATGTCGGAGCGCATAACTCAAACCAAGGGATTCGCGGACCAGGCGCTGCAGGAACTCGAAGACCAGCGCGACCGCCTCCCCGATCTCGATGCACTGCCCGACGCTGGCACCAACCAGAGAGTCGAATTGATGCAGCCGTCCTTCCGTGCCCAACTTGCCAGTCTCGAGACCGACGTGGCGGCAATCAAGTCTTCCAACGTGGTTGGCAAAGTTGCCCAGATCGAGAGCATCCTAAAGGGCGATGTCATGAGACTGCTAAGCGTCCCCCTTCTCCGAAGCCAACTTGACAGTTATCGGGCCCTTGCCGAAAGAGACATGGACACGTTGGGCGAGGGTATCGAGAGGGTCGCGACTCGCGACTGAACTCGTTCCTCAACATAACCTTGGCACTAGCAATTGCCCTCCTCGCAAGCGTGTTCGGGCCTAGCGTGTTCTCATTCTTCCAGCGCCGACGATCACGACACGCTGACGCCACCAGCGTGACCGAGGACGACACCTACCCGCCATGAGGTTCAGGAGTTCACATATACCGCCATGCCATCCAAGCGAAGTTCATCCTCGTTGGCTCGTTGCCGCAGCGACTGCCCGGGCGCATAAGCGAGCGGGCAGGAATGCCCCAGGGACGCAACCCTCACCCGTCGGTGCGCGCCAATGGATGCCGTTGACCTGCTAGCTTGGATGCAAGACGTAGCGACAGCAGCGCTATCGACGTGACCGCATCCCGCATCGGCGCATCACGATCCGCGTCAAGCGTACAGCACGGCAAGAGAGAATCGGTACGCGTTGATCTCACGATCTCATTGGCGGCGGGCGCGTCACTTCCCCCGCACCATGCAGCCGCCGAAAACGGCTATCGCCCGTTGTCGGCGGGCGGACAGCCTCCCCGCAACGCCATTCGATCGCCGCCGAGGCGCCGCGCGGTCGTCGAGGATCGGGATGGATGCGGCATTGCCGCTTCGGGGCCGCGCCCCGCGGCCGCGAAGCGCGGCCGGGGAGCGGGTCCTCGTTAGCTCAGTTCTGATGGACGGTCCGGTGCCCGCCAGGGCATCCGAACCCCGCACCGAAGTGCGGCACTGTCCGTCGACGCGTCTTCCCTTGCCGTCTCCTGCGGCAGCCGCGGCGTGTCTCTCGACATCGGTCCCGCCAGCCTTTCGGCACCCGAGACTCCGCACGCCGCCCCTCGCTTCGGGGGCAACGACGGGGATCGCTCCCCGTCCGCGCGAAGCCTCGCGCCGATACCCGTGTTCCCGCCAAACGCCGGATCGACTCTCCGGCAGCGCGATCGACTCCGCGCTTCCACGGCAGTCCCCAGGTCTCGGTGGCATCACCCCCATCCGCGCGCTACCGCGGATGTGGCGAGCCGTGCCTTGCGATGCGTCGACCGCCTGTGCTGCAGCTCTTGCAGCGAGGCACTGGGTCGTCACCTCAATGTCGGTGACGCCATCACGCCGGGCTTCTGCCCAGCCACGTCGCCATTGGCGACCAAGTGATGGAGGCACCATAGCGGCGCGTCACCACGCCGTCATCAGCTTTTTTCTTACCGGATCGCTGGCCGCCACTGGCCCGAATGCCGATTTTGCGCCCCGTCACTACCGGAAACTCCGCCGTCGCCCGGAGGGCGCCGGCGGAGGTAGTGACGGGGGCGCAGCTGCCATTCGCGCTGCATCGCTCGTCGAACTACATCTCCCCACCAAGGCGCATTCCCGACGGTCGCGTCGTTCTTCCTCGCGCGCCGTCGGTCGACACGATGATTCACAACGGCAGTGTGATCCCTGCCTCGTCGAATGCCTTGCACGTGCAGTTCGAGCGCCACCGGCACGCGCTACTGTCCCTACCCATCGGCACGCCACTAGCCAACACGAGCATCCCCGCCAACCATGCAGCGTTCCGGTTGGAGACGGTGCCCGCTGTCATCCCATGGCGGCATGCGGACCCCGCAACGACCAGTCACAGCCGCCCTTGCGACGAGGCAAAACGAACCAACGCGCTCAATACTGCGCTTCCCAAGGTCGCCTGATCAGCCTCCGCCGGCACCAGATTCCGTTCTGCAGCCAGGAGCTTTTCAGCTTCATCGTCGGACAGGCTAACCTCGACGTTGTGAACTCGGCTCCCTATCCGCACCACCCATGTACCGTCGTCGCGCCGCCCAACGTGTGCCATGCCAACTCCTTTGCCGGTGACGTCTGGGGCTCCACCGCTAGCCTGCTGGTGTGTTCCAGAGACCCTCCACCAGACGATCGCCGGAGCCTACTCCGTTCTGGCAGCATCCCCAAGCGGCGGCCCCCCATGGCCCGCGCCGCGATTCCCGCCGGACTTCGACCGCCCAACTAGCGTATCCGCTCGGACGGTGGTTCCCGGACTCAGTCTTGATGAGTTGACCCCGGCGATTGAATCCAGCAAGGCTCAGCGTCAAGCTCAAGCGGGGTGCCGACCTCAAAGCCAGCGTCGACGGCCAATCCACGCCACCCACAGCGGGCCGTAAGAATCACCAGAGTACACCCAGCACCGCGTCAATGCTGCTGTCCAGCTCGGCGGCCAGCTCACCCTGTGTTTCGCTCCAATGGTGCTGCCTGCAGAGCGCCACGAGGTTGTTCAGGTCGTGGATGTCTTGTCCGGCATCCGTCGCTTCGGCGCTGTACCTCCGTGCTAGACGATGGTGTACCTCAAGCGTCGACCTGGGCGGGTCGTGCCGGGCCGAGCACCGTCGCCCTCCTTCCACGATACGCTCGCATTGGTAGCCCGCCCGCTCGAGGACTACTCCCCTGCGTTGAGGCCAGTCCTCAGGCAGGGGCTCGGTGTAACCGTCACCGGACCGCTCACAGTCGTCGCAGTCGCCGACATGGAAGTACCCGCCTGCCCCGGACAGGGGCAGCGGATTCTCGCAGCACGGACAGAGCCCGTCTCCCAGCGCACTCATCTTCGCCCCTGCCCTCGCGACGTCGCCTCCGCAACCATTCCGGCTCTTGACTGGACAGCGACTCGGCCGCCCTCGCCACCATGGCGAGATGCGCGTCTCTTCCTTTCCGGCGAGAACCGGTCACTTCCCACATAGCAGGTCGTCACTGTACCTTCGCGCACGCAGTAGACCATCCCGTCCGCTCGGACCCGCCAGGGCGCCTCGCCAGCGAACGCCAGGAAGCGCCGCGTGCGCCGCGTGTTGACCGTTGCCAGAATCTCGCGGCGCACTGCATCCACGTCCACCCCCAGCCTCCGCTGCATGTAACGGAGTACGACATGATCACTGATCTTCATCGTCGTCCTCCTCCGCTTGACGCGCCTCATACCAGGCCGCCTCCGCTTGGTCGCGCAGGTGCTGAGCGTGGTCCAAGGCGTCGCCCAGATCCCGCATTTCGGCAAGCTTCTCGAACATCTCCGGCTGCTCGCCATCCAGCCGCTCCTTGAGTCGGCCTTCGAGCCACTCGACCCTCGCGCTTGTTGCACCAGGGGCCATCAGCTGGTCTGGAATGTCCGACAGCCGTGCGGCACCACATTGCAGCGCCACACGGGCCAGCGAGAAGGTCCTCGGCTCCTCGTCGCTAGCTCCGTACAACTCCTCCAACAGACTGCCGCACACCCGGTAGGAACTAACGCCCCAAAGATCGGTCATTCCCTCCGGCCAAGGATCAACTCGGACGTCGTCGGGGTCGAACCGGCGCGCCATCGACCGTAGGTGGTCCTCAAACGGCGTTACCGTCAGGTCGTCCTCATGGAACCGTCCATTTCCTTCGTCGCTCTCCCAGATAGAACGTCCCAAGACATCCCTTGACGCGATCGACCTCTCTTCCGCTTCGATCCCAGCATCGACGTCCCGCAGATACTTCGCGAAATAGAGCATGGGTTCGTCAGACAGCCGCCATAGTTCCTTGCGCCTTGTTCGCGCGCACTCGAGCCTTTCGGCACGCGCCGCCAGACTGCCTTCCGCGACCAGCACGAACAACAGAGGTGCAAGCTGGATGAGGTCCCTGACCCCCGCTCCATATCGACGCGACACCAGGTCAAACGCCAGGCGGACCTCGGCACTCACGCGAGCACCCAATTGCACCTTGGCCTCCTGCGGCAACATTGCCTCTCCCAACGGGGCGTCTCCAGTAAGCACCTCGCGTTCGACTCGCAGCGCCTTGGACAGCCTCTCGAGCGTGTAGCCACGCCCCTCTCCGACATCTCCCTTCTCGACTCGCCGTATTTGGGCCGGGGACATCCCAGATTCCAGACCCAAGCGCTTCAGCGTCCATCCACGCCTCTCGCGCAATCGTCTGAGCCGCTCTGGCCTGATTCGCGTACTTGGCCGCCCCCCCTCAAGTCCATCGGGCATCGGCGCTTCGCCCGTCAACACCGGCACGTCGAGCCCCAGTGCTTGTGCAAGACCCTTCACCGTCGTCGGCCGGCACCGTATAGCGCCGTCGGCATCCTCGATCCGCTGGATCTGACGTGCGGAGATACCTGACGCCCTGTGGAGTTCCGACCTGCTCAGCCCGCGCGCCAAGCGCGCACGCTTCAGTCGGTCAGGTTGCATGAGCTTCATTGCGTTCTGTCCTGAATGACTTGGATGTGGCCACCATATGCGATCAAAGTCGGACAAACAACATACATTTGAGAGACAAAAATTTACTTTTATCGGACATTTTTGTACGGGATGCATCTCGAGGTGTGCCTCTGCCTTCATGTGAAGGTCGAGTGCGTCAAAATCATCACTGACCTCGAAACCGGCCAATCCAAGCGCCTCGCGTTCGTCACGGTGCTCTCCACCAGCGCGGAGCCCTCCAGATCAACGGACCCCAACTCGACTGTCGAACGCTTTGAATCGACGAGGTACGGGGAAGTCGACCGGTACAACGCTCCACCCGGGCGCGCTACAACCGCTCCTACTGCCCCTTCGGCGCGGAAGCAACCGGTCATCCGATGTCTACCGTCACACGGCCCCACTCGCGATTCGCCAACGCGCGCACCGGATTGCCCGACAAGGGTGTCAGCCTGGCGGTCAAAAGTGTCCGAGCGCCTGCGTCGCTCCCACGGGTCTCGCATAGGCTTAGTCGCAGCCTCGAAACCGTGAGGACGGAAATCGTCGGAAACCCGTAGACCCTCGCTCCCTCTGCCGCTAGGCGACCGCTCGGCCGGTTCTGGCCAAACGCTTCCGGCTTTTTCGTAGGCAAAGGACTTAGCATCACGTCTTTTTCCCGGGGTCCGCCTTGGGGGCCACACGCGGCTTTCTCGTGCTCCCACGAACGCCGTTCCTCCAGCCACGCGTTGTTTTCCGTGGTCTGAAGCCCTGCCCAGTGATACGCTTCGCGAAAGACGACGAAGCGAGCGGCCAGCATGCGCGACCGAGCCCCCATCCGATGCTGGCCGGACTTCACGTGGGAATTCTTCAGTTGCGACAAATCGGGAATTTCCCAGTCGCCATTGCCCCCGAACGGGAAACGAGGTTGCCAAAGTGACGTGCATCTTTTCGGACTGTGACCAGCCAGGACAACACATGATCGGCGTTCGTCTGCGCCGCCCAAATACGACTGCCATTTGGGCACCGAACACTAAGGAAGCTCTGAACTGGCGTTGCGAATCGCCGGTGTTGGGTTGTCGACGACT
>VXSY01000188.1 GCA_009837725.1 Gammaproteobacteria bacterium
AGGCGAAGTGGTTCGCGCAGGCGAAGTGGTTCGCGCAGGCGAAGTGGTTCGCGCAGGCGAAGTGGTTCGCGCAAAGCAGGTCGCGGGTGAGGGGGCCGGACAGGGGATCGGGTGGCCGGCCGGGTCCTGGGAACTTGGCGAGCGTGGTGCGACGGACGTCCGCTCACACATGAGGGGTATAGGGAGACGGCCACGGCCGCCTCCACCGGCGTGTTGGGATCGCTTCGCCTACGTGCTATGTCGCCAGCGGTATGCCGCGACACGGCGTTCCGCGAACCGTAGCCCACTGCTTCAGATGCTCCAAGGGTCCAAAGGCCCGCTGCCGCCGCCGGATTGTCGCGACCTTGACAGACCACGCGGAGACCTTGTCCGGCGGCAGGTCCAGGTGGTAGCCAGCAGCCAACGAACGCAGCACGGTGACGTACTCGCCAAGGGTTCTTTGCGGCCCTGGGTAGTCCGGGCGCGTCGATGCAGGCCGTTCGGCGGACTCGACCTTCGTACCGATTGTGCGCTTGCTACGGCTGGCGGGTGCCGTTTCGGGCACAGCGGGAGCCTCGTCGGAGGCTTCGACAGCGCAGTCGTCACGGCTCTTGACGCCGGAGGCCACCGGTCGAAGAAACTCTTCTAGCGACTCCGCGGTGCACTCACGTAGGCGCTCGCCGATGGAGGAGTCGGCACACTCCTCAATGTCCCGCGCGATCTTCGCGCGGACGGGGTTCAGATCGACATACGCCATGGCAGCGACGACCGCTTCTTCGCTCAGCAGTGCTCCGGAATAGAAGCGCTCTTCGAAGAAATGTCCCTTGCGTTCGTCCTCTTTGTTGGCGCGCCTGGCGATCGGTTGGTTCAGGTGCTGCATGAAGCCCGAAAGGGAACCAAGCGTCTTTCTGGCTCCTGCAAGGCGGCCCGGGTTGCCGAGCAGCCTCTCGCGGGCGGCGGCCTTGCGTTCCTCCAGTGCTTGCCCCTCCCCTTTCGGCGGATACACCTCCACCCACCGCTCCGCCACCTCCTCATCAGTCCACATTTCGCACGCCTTGGGGTCATGCCGGAGGACCAAGTGGTAGTGATTGCTCATGATGGAGTAGGCGTAGAGCTCGATGGCGAAGCAGGTCGCCAACACCTTCAGTCGTTCCGTGAGCCAAGCCTTGCGGTACGAGTAGTCCTTGCGTGTGAGCTCGTCAAGGCCAAACAGCCATGACTGTCGGACGCACCGTGACGAGACGTGATAGGTGCACGCGACTTCACTGTCGACGAGTTGCTTTCGGGGAGTGGCCATGCGGGCTATGGTGCCGCAAAGTCAAATGCAAAAAAGCCAGAGTTAAGCTCGATGAACCCGCCGATTTGGCCGAGGCGCTCGTCCGCCAAAGCGCACACGCGTGAGACGCAACTGACTTTGGCGCAGATCGAAAGCGGATGCCCCCGTGCCTGGACTGCCGGACAAGTGTGCGTGGGCAAGCTCCCGTGCACGCACGGCTTGGACAGTCGAATGCACGTGCACGGCTTGGACAGTCGAATGCACGTGCACGGTTCGGACAGTCGGAATGTGCCCGGACCGGGCTTGGACTGGTCTCACGGGCCGGGACAGTCGAATGTCCCCGGAACGGGACACGGACAGTCGAATGTGCCCGGAACGGTCGAATTTGCCCGGAACGACACATCATTTGCCTGTCCACAACCCACCAGTCCACCACCAAGCGGTCGTAACCTTCACTTCTCCAAAGCTGAAGCTCCCCGAATGAACCTGGACCCCCTGCCACCTGCGTTCGTCCGGAACGTCGTTTCGTATTTTCCGAACGGTCGGCGCTGGCTTGCAGACTTGCCGCAGTGCATAGCGGCGCTTGCGGCACGGTGGCAGCTTCGGACGTTGCGCCCGGTCGCTTCGCTTTCCTTCAACTTCGTCGCACTCGCCACGGAGAGCCGCCATGGGCGGGAGGTTGTCCTCAAGGTCAGCCCGGATCCGAGCGTCATAGCGGCCGAGTCAGCGTGGCTCCTCCACCACGCCGGGGACGACGTGGTGGGCGTTCTTGCCACCAGTACCGATGCCTACCTGATGGAGTGTCTGTCACCGGGGTTGCCGTTGGACCCGGCGTCGCTGCCCGAGGACAGGCAAACGGCGCGAGAGATCGCAGCGCTCATCAATGGCCTGAGTCGGAGTCCACCTCCCGCCAACCAGGAAGCGCTGTTCCGCGACGTGGCACAGGATTCGAGTGGGTTCGCCGACTACAGCCGCGTCTTCGGCGACCGTGGCCCTGTCGATGCGAGGCTCGTCGATGCGGCGAAGAGGGTGTGGTGCGCCCTGGTGACTTCCCCCTCGCCACCGTGCCTTGTCCACGGCGACTTGCACCACGGCAACGTGCTCGTGTCCGTGCGCGGCGACGGGACACTGCGGCCAACTGCCATCGACCCACACGGGTTGGTCGCCGAGACTGAGTACGAGTGCGCCGCGATGCTTCGAAACCGCCTCGGCTGGTGCCCGAACGAAGCCACTCTTGCCCGCGCGGTGACCGATCGAGTTGCGATCCTGGCCGACGTTCTGGCGCTCGACGCCCGACGCATCGCCGGGTGGGGATTCGCGCAAACGGTTCTGTCCGCCTGCTTGGAAGCGTTGGCGACGAAAGGCGTGCAGGATGTGGCCAGCCTTGCGGCCGCCCAAGTACTTCGCCGGCGATTCGAGGGTTTGGGCGGCAAGGCGTAAGCCGGCTTGCGCTGCTTGGCGCCGCCCACCCTCGCTTCGCGGCTTGGCAAACGAAGGCGCGCAGTTCGCGTAGCGAACCGCCGGCGCGCCGGCAAGGGCGCGCTAGGAGCTTGGGCCGGAGAAACGGCGCTGGCTCCTAGCCGA
>VXSY01000249.1 GCA_009837725.1 Gammaproteobacteria bacterium
GCTCCCCGGTGCCGGCACGAGACCATCGTCCCCCACCACATAGTCAAACAAGCGGCGCAGCGGTCGCGGCACCGCAACCGTAACGACTTGCATAGCGAAATCCCGCGCCGTGCCATCCGGCCATCGGTTGCTTTGCCAAGCTACCACGAATAGACTCCGCGCCCCTTTCTACCGGATTGGCGGGCAGCGGAAAGTGAAGCCAGACATCCACCCCGAGTATCGTCCGATCACGGCTCGCTGTAGCTGTGGCAACGAGATCTCGACTCGGTCGACGCTCGGCAAGGACATCCACTTGGAGGTCTGCTCGGCGTGCCATCCGTTCTACACCGGCAAGCAGAAGATCGTCGACAGCGGCGGTCGCGTCGAGCGCTTCCGGCGCCGCTTCGGCAACCGCAGCGCAGCGGCTGCCGGGAACTAGCGGCCAAAGGCAGCACTCCAATCTGAGTGTAGGGAGCGAAACGCTTTCCGCGGCGTCAGCACAAGGAGCGGCAGCACGGTGAGACCTTGCCGGATTGCACGATGGCTCGCCCTTGCCGGCATCGCCTTCGCCGGCATCGGTGCCTTCGGCTGGCCCGCGGGGCCCGGCGAGAAGATGCACCGCGAGCTCGTCGAGCGGCACGCTGTCTACGACGACGGCAAGTGGCAGGACTATGTCCGCGCCATCGGTGCGCGCCTTCTGGCCGAAACGCCGGACGCCGGCAAGGAGTACCACTTCGTCGTCGTCGATGACGCCGGCATCAACGCCTTCGCCACCGAGGACGCCTACATCTTCGTCAACCGAGGGCTGCTCGCCTTCCTCAAGTCCGAAGACGAGCTCGCGGCGGTGATCGGCCATGAGATTGCCCACGTGGTGGCCAAGCACTCCAAGAAGCAAAAGCGCCGCGACCTTGCCGGCAAGGCAGCCGGCTTCATCGCCGCCGCAGCCACCTATCGACCGGAACTGATGCGCATGTCGCAGGCGCTGACTGCCGAGCAGCAAGCCGGCTACGGCCGCGAGATGGAACTCGAAGCCGACCGCTTGGGCGCGCAATACATGGCCACCGCCGGCTACAACCCGCTGTCGGTGATCGACGTGGTACAGGTGCTGAAGGATCAGGAACTCTTCTCCAAGCAGGTGCAGAACCGGCGCGCCAACTATCACGGTCTGTTCGCCAGCCACCCCAAGAACGACAAGCGCCTGCACGACGCGGTCTCCTTTGCCCAGAACATGCTGCCGGAACGGCTGGTCATGCCGGTGGGTGATTTCTGGGGGCTGCTGGAGGGCCTCGTGTACGGCGACAAGGCCGCCACCGGCGCCATTCGCGGCAGCGAGTTCTTCCACGGCGGCCTGCGCGTGGTGGTCGAGTTCCCAACCGGCTGGAGCATCACCAGCAGCGCCACCGAAGTGGTCGCAACGGCCCCCGGCAGCGGCACCGAAGGCACCATTCGCATGGCCCGCCACGAAGTGCCGAAGCGCGAAAGCCCCGGCGAGTACCCCACCAAGGTCTTGCAACGCAACGACATCCTGAAAGGCGAGGAACAGGTGATCAACGGCCGGGAGGCGTGGGTGGGGGAAGTGGACGCCTCTGGTTCCACGACGCCACTCAAGCTCATGGGCATCATCTACAAGGGCCGGGACCTGTTCCTCTTCAACGGCGAGTGCGCCGAGGAGGGCGACCCCGAGAAGTTCCGCGAGGCGTTCGTCGCCACCCTGCAGGGCCTGCGTCCCATGTCGGCGGAGGACGTGAACCGAGGCCAGAACAACCGCATTCAAGTCATCGCCGCACGCCCCGGCGACACCTACGCGGCACTCGCCGAACGCACCGCCATCTCCCGTCACGCCGAAGAGACCCTGCGCCTCCTGAACGGCGGCCATCCCCACGGGGAGCCTCGCGCCGGGGATTACGTCAAGGTGGTGCGCTAGACCACGGACCCGCGCGCGACGCTAGCCCGCATTTCTCACCAGCAGCCCTCTACTGCGGACGACGATGCACTCGCTACGAGGGCTGGTGAGCAATGCGGGCTAGCCGGTGAGCCGGGAAGTCGGACAAGGCGATAGGACGGCTTGGGCTGGGCAAGAAGCGTTGCAAAGCCAAGGGACGGTGCTTGCTCCCGCCACCCAAGGGCCCGTCTCGCGGGGTGAGGGCTGGATACGCTTCGGGCCCTTGATTGCTTCGCCTTCGGCGGGAGGAGCGTGATGGGCCCTCGCTCCGATGCACTTCACACCGCGCCATCCGGCCGGCACGTTGGTGTGGACTCGGCTTCGGGGCGCCTCTTGATTTACGCGCGTGTTGCGTGTTTTTCCATGTGAGGGCGTCCGGCCAGAGAGTCAATCGAGCTCTTCGGCTGGCTCCTCCACCGCAAGGCGCAGGCCGTCCACGTCGAGCATCTTGAATCTTCGCGGCGGCGGCTCGACAACCGTGAGGGGGGCCACCCTGAGCGGCGCGGGCTGGACGGGTCGCGATCCATCGAAGGCGCGTGGATTGATGATGTCGGCACGCCGCCAGCCGCCTGCTTCTCGGTAGAAGCACACGCCGTAGAAGTGGCGCGGCGGCCTCGCGTTTGCGTCGAGCAACAGATACTCCGGATGGTCGCCTTCGCTGAGCTGCACGCGCGCCAGCACCGCATGATGGGCACCGATGGAAAGCTCCCGCGCGGACTCTTCGATCCTGGGTGCAAGGTCTGTCGGGACTGCAATGCCCTCCGGGCGCACCGTCACCGCAGCCCAGAACCCCTCGCCTTCGGCGTCCCCCGGAGACCAGAAGGCCCGCATCCGCGCCGCCAGTTCCGGATCGTCCGCCTCGACGGAGTTCGCCAAGGCCTGCATCGCACGGTGCCCCGGCCGCGCCAAATGCTCGGCGGCGTACTCGAAGTCCACCTCGTCGGCGGTCACTTTGCCCTGCGCCAGCCGCCCGAACTGGCTCTCGGTAGCGATTCGCCGGAAATCCAGCACCGGGGTGTTCACCAGCAGCATGAGCGCGAGCAACCCCAGCAGGAACGCCACGTTCGTCCGCTTGAGGGTGCGGGGCCATTCCACCCGTCGCCACAACACGCCGCCGCTGTAGCCGAGCGAAACCAGCACCAGCACCGCCGCCACCAGCGCCGCCCAGCAGCGCTCCACCGACCAGCCGTACTGCGCAACCCGCAGATACAGGCCGTACATGCCGAGCAGCGAGATGATGGGCAGCAAAGCCACCCCCGGCGTCAGCGCCATATGCACGAAGCGGGGGTACGGGTTCGTGGCGCCGGTCTGGTACACGCCGTTCACGAACACGAGCGCCAAGGCGTTGAGCCACAGCAGCAGCGCCGTGCCGTTGCCGGTCTCCCACAACGGCGCCAGCCCCGTGAAAGGCAATGTGGCAAGGAAAACCACCACCACCGCCAAGCCAAGCGGCAGCAAGAGCCGCATGAGCCCCTCTACCAGGGCGACGATGCCGCCAAGCACCGAGTCGAGCGAGCGGAAGATGTACACGCCGAGGCCAAACGCCACCGAGAGCACGGGGAACAGGAACCAGTCCTTGGCGAAAAGCTCGGCGAAGAAGTCGATGCCGACGACGCGAAACAGCGCCCCCCACAACGTCAACAGCAGGGCCACGCCGGCGGCCACAATCGCCGACAGCAAGCCGATCAACACGTTCCGCCATGCGGCGGCGAAGAGCGCAGGGTAATCCTCCGTCAGTGCATTCAGCGCCCGCAGCCAGGGCCGCCGCCCTTGCGCCTCTCCCGGCGCGACCCGCACCGACGCCTGCAGCAACAGCAGGGCGCAAAAGCTCGCCACCACCAGCGTCGCCACCGACGAGCCCACCAGCGACTCCACCGGGAACGCCCCGTGCGGCGACGCCTGCCAACCCACGTACACCGCAAGGATCGCCAATGTGCCAACGATACCGGCGACCCGCACCACGAGCCGCTTGACGCCACTGCCCTGCAACGTAAACAGCAGGAAGGTCGGCAACGTCAAGGCGATGGTCCAGAGCGGGAAGTTCACCGTCGGCGTTGCATAGGGCCAGAACTCGTCGTTGATGGCGCGCCAAAGCAGCAGCAGGAACAGTCCCTGGATGAGCGAAATGAGGACCATGGCGTTGCGGGGAATGCGTACGTCGCTACCGTTCATGTCGCACCTTTCGCATGGGAGCGCTGCCCGAACAGTAGCGCAATGTCCCGCCTCATGCGCTGCTCTCGGCACCGAAATGCGTGACAATTGCAGGGAATCGGCACGGAAGCCGATCAACACTACGGGCAAGGTGCTCTCAGAGAAGACCATGGACATCGAAATCGGCGGCATCGCGGTCCCGGCGCGCGCCCTCAGCTGGAAATTCGTGCGCGCCTCGGGGCCGGGCGGTCAGAACGTGAACAAGGTGGCAACCGCCGTCGAATGCCGCCTCGATCTCGACCAAGCCGACCTCCCCGCGGACGTGCGGGCACGCCTAGAACGCCTCGCTGGCAGCCGCCTCGCTGCCAGTGGCGAAGTCGTCATCTTCGCCGACACCCACCGCACCCAAGGCCGTAACCGCGAGGCCGCCCTCGCTCGCCTGGGCGCGCTCATCGAACGGGCAAGGCACGTCCCCAAACGCCGCATCCCGACCCGACCCTCCGCTTCCGCCCGCGCCGGCCGTCTGCGCGACAAGCGCCACCGCGCCGAGGTCAAGAAGACCCGCCGGCGGGTGGACACACAAGGCTCAGACTAGGAGGTAAGCGCCGTAGAATCGGCGCTTACGTCCTAGCCGTAGCTGCGAGCAATGCGAGCACGCGCGCTCGTAGAGCGCGCTAGGACGCTGCCGGCATTCGGACGCGCATCCCGGCCGCGCCGACAGGCGCGCAATCGAGCTAGCGAGGGAGTACAAGTGACCGAGCCCACCGACCTGCACGAGCACCTCATCGACATCGTCGGGCGCTCCGGCGACGCCATCCTCGAGGTCTATGCCACCGATTTCGAGGTCACCGGCAAAGCCGACAACTCCCCCCTCACCCAAGCCGACTTGGCGGCCCATCGCGTAATCGCCGAGGGCCTCGCCGAGCGCGACCCCACGACGCCAATCATCTCGGAAGAGTCCGACCCACCACCATTCGCCGAACGACGCCACTGGCAACGCTGTTGGCTAGTGGACCCGTTGGACGGCACCCGGGAGTTCGTCAACCGCAATGGCGAGTTCACCGTCAACATCGCCTTGATCGAGGACGGCGTCCCCACCCTGGGCGTAGTCGGCGTGCCGGTACAGCAGCGCATATTCCTCGGCGACTGCAACCCTGCGCGCCACGCCGCCTACGTCGTCGAGGCGAGCGGGCGCCACGAGCTTCGCACGCGACCCTATTCGCCGCCAGGAATCACCGTGGTCGCCAGCCGCAGCCACGGCGGCACCCGGCTCGAAGCCTGGCTTCAGACGCTTGCGACAACCTTCGGTGAGGTGCACCGCACTCCAGTGGGCAGTTCCCTGAAATTCTGCCTCCTAGCGGAGGGCAGGGCCGACTTCTATCCCCGCCTCGGCCCCACCTCGGAGTGGGACATCGCGGCTGCCTCTGCCGTCCTCGCCGCCGCCGGCGGCATCGTCCGGCAGTTCGACGGCACCCCGGTGCCCTACAACGCCAAGGAGTCGTTCCTCAATCCCGAGTTCTACGCCGCCGCCGACGCCAGCCACCCCTGGCAAAAGCACCTCCCGCCCCTGCCGCGCTAAAGCTACCTACACACGGTGGCACCCTCGTTGCGCTCGCACGTAGCGCGGCGTCGCAATCGCCGGCTCGAACTTGCCGGCCGGGCATAGCCCGTGTTTCTCCTCCGAAGCCACCTATAATCCCGCCCCTTTGCTTGCCAATACACCAAGGGAGGGAACCCATGGCCGATGCAGAAAAGCGGCCCAGGCCGCTGCCACGTCCAACGCCGGAGACGCAGCATTTCTGGGACGGCACCCGCGTGGGCGAACTGCGCCTGCAGCGCTGTCTGGATTGCGGCACGGTGTACTTCCCGCCGCGTCCGTTCTGCCCCGGTAGCGGTTCCCGCAACGTAGAGGTGTTCCGCGCCAGCGGCAAGGGAACGCTCTTGAGCTACGTCATCAACCACCGTCAGCACCCGTCGTTCGATTCGCCCTACAGCATCGCGCTCGTGCAACTCGAGGAAGGCCCCACGATGATGAGCAACATTGTCGGATGCGAGCAAACCCCCGAGGCGCTCGTGCTCGACATGCCCCTCGAAGTCACCTTCGAGGACCACGGCGACATCGTCATTCCGCTGTTCCGGCCCGCTTGAACCACCGGGAGTCGAACGGCCGATGCGCCCGAGCGGGCGTACGGCAAGCTGACAAGAAAGGAGATCATTCATGACCGTAGCCATCGTCGGCGCCGCCGAAACCACCCAACTCGGCAAGATCCCAGACACCAGCCAAATCGAATTGCACGCGGATGCCGCCCTCAACGCCATGGCCGACGCTGGCCTTACGCCAGCGGACATCGACGGCGTCGCCACCGCCGGCGAGTCGCCCGTCGGCATTGCCCACTATCTCGGCATCGCGCCGCGCTACGCCGACGGCACGTCCGTCGGCGGCTGCTCCTTCATGCTGCACGTGCGCCATGCCGTGGCTGCCATCGAGGCCGGCATGGCCGACACGGTGCTCGTCACCCACGGCGAGAGCGGCCGTTCCGGCATCGGCCGGGGTGGCCGGGGCGGCGGTGGCGGCGCCGGATTGCCGGATCAGTTCGAAGGCCCCTACGGCGGCATGGGCCCCACCACCATGTTCACCATTGGCGTGCTGCGCTACATGAAGCAATACGGCATGACCCACGAACAGCTTGCAACCGTGGCGGTGGTGCAGCGGGAATGGGCTGGCATGAGTCCGCGCGCGTCCTATCGCGACCCCATCACGGTGGAGGACGTGATGGCTTCGCGCATGATTGCCTATCCCTTCCACCTGCTCGAATGCTGCCTCGTCACCGACGGCGGCGGCGCACTGATCCTCACGAAGGCCGAACGCGCCAAGGACTTCCCGCAAAAACCCGTGTACATCATGGGCACGGGCGAGAGCGTCGAGACGCCGATGGTGTCGCAGATGAAGGACCTCACCAGCTCCCAGGCGTTCCGCATCGCCGGCGCCGATGCCTTCAAATCCTCCGGCATCAGCCACAGCGACGTCGATCACCTGATGGTGTACGACGCCTTCGCCCACCTGCCGATCTGGGGGCTCGAAGATCTCGGCTTCTGCGAACGCGGCGAGGCTGCCGGCTTCATCGAGGACGGCAACACCCGCCCCGGCGGCAAGCTGCCCCTCAACACCAACGGCGGCGGCCTTTCCTATATGCATTCCGGCATGTACGGCATGTACGCCCTGCAGGAGAGCGTGCGACAGATGCGCGGCACGGCACCGGCGCAAGTGCCGGGTGCCGAAGTGTCAGTGTGCCTGGGTGTCGGCGGCATGTTCGCCGCCAGCGGCTGCATCGTCATGACCAACAGCGAGCCGGCTTGACGCTGCTCTCGCCTGCGCCGTGGCAGGTGACCGGGCCGTAGGGAACGGGAAGCGAGGCGGCTGGTGGTGGCCTCAACTAGCCGGGCTGTCGAAGCGCCCCCTGTTGGGTGCGCCAGCAACACGCATTGCGCATCGCCCGTGCCGTTTCGCCCTGCCGAGGTGGAACGCCACTTTGGTTCCCGACAGACCCGGCTAATTGAGGAGGCCAATATACACAGCACCGCTTGTGTGGCAATGCGCGAACCGGCTGGCGCACGTGTCTCCAATGAGAACTTTCAAACAGTTCAGTCGCTTGCAGCGCCTGAATCCATAGTATTTCCATTATTGGCATCGCCGAGGCGAAACCGCAGGAGGACGTCATGATCCCGGTCATTCTCGACACCGACATCGGCACCGACATCGACGACACCTGGGCGCTCGCCATGCTGCTGCGCTCACCGGAACTGGACCTCAAGGCGGTCGTTACCAGCCATGGCGACACCGGCTACCGAGCGCGGCTCGTCGCCAAGATGCTGACCATTGCCGGACGCACCGACGTTCCCGTCGGCGAAGGTAGCGGCGACGGCCACCTCGCACCCAACCGCCGCGGCCAAGATGGCTGGCTGGGCGACTACCGGGCGTCGGATTATCGCGGCACATATCGTCGCGATGGAGTGGCGCTGATGGTCGAGACCATCATGGCCTCGCCGGAACCCGTGACTGTGCTGGCCATCGGTCCGGCGAGCACGGTGGCCGATGCCTTGGCGGCGGAACCGGCCATCGCGACCAAGGCGCGGTTCGTGGGCATGCACGGCGCCGTGCGGCGAGGCTACCGCAACAGCGAAACGCCAGTGCCGGAATACAACGTCTTCCTCGATGTCGCAGCCTTCCGCACCGTGCTTGCCGCAGACTGGGAAATCGTCCTCACACCCCTCGACACCTGCGGCATCGTCCTTCTCGAGGGCGACGACTATCGCCGCGTTCGCGACTCGGACGACCCGCTCATGCAAGCGGTGATGGCCAACTACCGCACTTGGGCCAAAGCGGCTGACATCGAGGAGATGGCCGAACGCCGAAGCTCAACCCTGTTCGACACGGTGGCGGTGTATCTCGCCTTTGCCACGGACCTCCTCGAGATGGAATCCATCCGCCTCGCCGTCCGCGACGACGGTCTCACCTACGAGACCCCAGAAGGCAGCGCAGTTGAGGCCGCCCTCGCCTGGCGCGACCTCGACGCCTTCCGCGACCTGTTGATTCGACGCCTGCTGAATCTCGGTCCGAACCCGTAGGTCAGCAGTTGCGACGCAGCTGCCAACGCGCTCTTAAGAGCGCGCCACGTCTTCACAAGTCGCTTGGCAGCCCCGTCAGTTCCATTGCCTCGATGAGCACATCGCGCACACTCACGCCGAAGTCGCGAACAAGCTCCGGCGCTACGGTGCGACCGGCGAGGAAGGCGTCGGTGGCGACCGGATAGGTCGCATCCATCGACAGTCCCTCCGGGATGGGGTCTTCCTCGCGCTCGAGCAGCTCTCGGAATTGCGCACCGGTAAGCTGCATCGTCACGAGGTTGCGACCGAAGGGCTCCACTTCCCACAGATGCCGCACGGTGACCTCGCCGGCGGGAATGTCCGCGCGGATGCCGCCGCGGTTGTAGAAGCCGAGCGGGACGCCGGCCCGGCGTGCCAGCGTTGCCTTCACCCAGCGCCGGAGTTGCTCGCGCCCATAGTGGCGCTCCGCAACGCCGAGCACCCGCTCCATCGACTTGCCGAGGCGCGCTTGGTGTCGTTCCACCAACGCCTGCACCTGGGCGTCCGGCGGCGGCTGCTCCGACGCCGGGCTGAAACCACCGTCGATGAAGAACATCCGATCCGATTCGGTGTCCACGCGCAGATAGAGCCAGCCGAGCTGCTTCAGGCTGTGATGCGCTTGCGTGACGATGGTCCTGCCGGCCCACGCCGGCTCCTCAAGCAATGTGTGCGAGTGCCCGCCGATGATGACGTCGATACCCTCGATCTCTTCGGCGAGCGCGAGTTCCTCCTCGTGGCCGATGTGCGACAGCACCACGACGATGTCCGACTGCGCCCGCACTTCAGGCACCAAACGGCTGAGCGCCTCCCGTGCCGGCTCGAAGGTCACCCCTTCGTTGCCCTCCCGAATGATCATCCGCGCGGACTTCTCCGTAAGCACGCCGATCAGGCCCACATCGATGCCGTTGACACGGCGTACCGTCCACGCGGCGTCCGCGATCAGCTCGCCGTCCGGCCCGCGGACGTTGGCGGCGAGCAACGGATAGCTCGCCGCCTCGCGAAACGCGGCGATGCGGCGCCAGCCGTGGTCGAACTCGTGGTTGCCGAGCACGGCGACGTCGTAGCCCATGGCCGAGGTGATCTCGAAGATGGGCAGGCCCTCGAACATCGACGACAGCGGCGTGCCGGTGATGGTGTCGCCAGCATCGACGATCAATACGTCATCCCGCGTCGCCTTGCGCTCGCGGAAGTGGGCCGCGAAACGGGCCGCATTCTCGACGTGGCCGTGAATGTCGTTGGTGTGCAGGATGAGCAGCGTGCGCGGGCGGGAGTCGCCCACGGCCGTGAGCGCCGCAAGCCCCAGGCAAGAGGCAAGCAGGCAGCGTGCGGCAATCGATCGAACGACAACCGGTCGGCTCGGCGGAAGTCGACGCGCCTTCGGCACGCATGCGTACGCAGGACGCCCTCTCCGCGAGGCGCGCAGTCCACATCGAGGCATCTCGTCCGAACGTTCCAAACGAAGGTGGGCGCTATGATAGGCGGCATATGGACTCTGCCTCGGACTTCAGCCGCGACGGCTACTGCGTCTTGCCGGCCGCCTTCAGCCCCGACGAAGTCGCCCTCATGCGTGAGGATGCGGACTTCATCCTCCAGCTAATCCTGGGCTCCTCCATCGCCAACGAGCGCCAAAGCCGTCGCCTCGACATCCGTCGGCGCAAGAGCGGAGGGATCGTCGTGCGCAAGATTCAGCCCGTGCTGGACCTCGCACCGGCCTTTGCCGAGTTCGCGGGCGACGAGCGCCTGCTGGGCCCGCTCGCAGAGCTCATGGAGGACGAACCAGTGCTGTTCGAGGAGAAGCTCAACTACAAACAGCCCCTGCCGGACGCGATTGCCACCGCCCCGGAAATGCGCCTGTTCCAGACCCCAGCCGACGACGACCGCTTCCCCGTCCACAACGACTACGCCTACTACAGATACAACGACTATCCGCCGGAGGTGGTTTCCACCGCCATCGCCATAGACGACTGCCGAGCGGACAACGGTCCCATGCTGGTGTTCCCCGGCACCCACACGAGCCACGTGGAACACCTGCGCGTGCGCAACGGCCTTGAAGTCCCGGAAGGCACCGTCAACCGCGCCGAAGCCGTGCCTGTGGTGGCTCCAGCCGGTTCCATCCTGTTCTTCCACAGCCGCCTGATCCACACCTCCGGCCCCAACCCCACCAGCGAACCCCGACGCCTGCTCATCTTCAGTCACTTTCCCAAGGCTGCCGCCATCCCCTTCGACATCCGCAACGGCCCCAACCGCCTGCGCGAATCCCCTTGGGAATGGCGCTACCAACGCATGAAGAACGCCGGCTACCAAGACGCGATTTGCCTGAGTGGGGTGCCGCAAAAAACCAAGCTGCCTTCCGCTAGCGAGGAGCCATGACAGTGAAGATCGCAATCGTTGGCGCCGGCAGCATCGGGTTTACCCGGCGGCTGGTGCGGGACATTCTCAGCGTGCCGGAATTGGCCGACACGCGGTTCGCGTTTCAGGACATCAGCGAGCGCAATCTCGACATGGTTGCGCGCCTCAGTCGGCGCGAGATCGAGGCGAATGGCGTTGGCGCGACCATCGACGCGACCGTGGAACGGGAACCGGCGCTCGAAGGCGCCGACTACGTCATCAACACCGCGCGGGTCGGCGGTCTTGCCGGGTTCCGTACCGATGTGGAGATTCCGCTCAAGTACGGCATCGACCAATGCGTGGGTGACACCATCTGCGCCGGCGGGCTGACGTATGGCCAGCGCACCGTGCCAATAATCGTTGAGCTGGTGGACCAGATCGAGCGCTACGCCGGCGCGACGACGACGCTCCTCAACTATGCCAACCCCATGGCCATGAACACGTGGGCTGCGCTCGATGCCTCACCGGTGCAGACGATTGGCCTCTGCCACGGCGTGCAGGGCGGCCATCACCTGCTCGCGCGGCTGTTCGAGCGGCATGTGAACGACGGCAAGTCGCCGGACGATGCTGGCTACCGCCTGGTGACCAAGGCCGATGTGGACATCGTCGCCGCCGGCATCAACCACCAGACGTGGTACTTCAAGGTGCTGTTCGACGGTCGAGACTGGGCGCGTGACCTCCTGCCCCTGTTCGAGGCGGACGAGGAAACAGCCAGGCGCGAGAAGGTGCGCATGGACATCATCCGCCGCTTTGGCTACTTCAGCACCGAGTCGAACGGCCACCTTTCCGAGTATCTGCCGTGGTATCGCAAACGGCCGGATGAAATTGCCCAGTGGATCTCCACCGATACGTGGATCCTCGGCGAGACCGGCGGCTACCTGCGCGTCTGCACCGAGAACCGCAACTGGTTCGAGACGGATTTCCCCAAGTGGCTCGAAGCGGAGCCAGCCAAGTTCGATCCCGCGGGGCGCAGCGACGAACACGGTTCGTGGATCATCGAGGCGATGGAGACCGGGCGCACGTATCGCGGCCATTTCAACGTTCGCAACGATGGCATCATTTCCAACCTGCCGGCGGATGCCATCGTCGAAGTGCCGGGCTATGTGGACCGCAACGGCCTTTCCATCCCGCTCGTGGGCGACCTGCCGCTCGGGCTTGCAGCCATCTGCAGCAACTCGATTCAGGTGCAGCGCATGGCCACCCAGGCGGCCATGACGGCAGACGTCGAGCTGCTCAAGCAAGCCATCCTGCTCGACCCCCTCGTGGGCGCGGTGTGCAACCCGCCGGAGGTGTGGCAGATGGTGGACGAGATGCTGGTGGCGCAAGCAGAGTGGCTGCCGCAATACGCCAACGCAATCGACGCGGCGAGGCAGCGCCTGGCCACGGCACCGAGCCTGGCGCGCAACCAAGGCAACGGCGCCGTGCGGCTGAAGACCCGAACGGTGGAGGAGATGCGCGCCGCCGCGACCAACTGAATTGGGGAAGGGAAGCGATCCATGCGGTTTGTAATCTATGGCGCCGGCGGCATCGGCGGCACCATCGGCGCCCGGCTGCACCAGGCCGGCTTCGATGTCACCCTCATCGCCCGTGGTGCCCATTTCGCCGCCATCGCCAAGGACGGCTTGCGCTTCGTCTCCCCAAGCCAGGATGTGCGCCTCACGATCGACTGCGTGGACCACCCGGCGGACGCGAACATCGCCCCGGACGACGCCGTGATCCTGTGCATGAAGTCGCAGCACACCGAGCAGGCGCTCAGGGATCTGCAAGGTGCCGTCGGCGATGCCGCGCGGGTGATCTGCTGCCAAAACGGCGTCGACAACGAACGCATGGCGCTGCGCCGCTTCCCCCACACATACGGCATGGTGGTCTTCCTGCCGGCGGAACACCTCGAACCTGGCGTTGTGGTCAATTTCGCCGAAGGCAGCGCCGGGGGGCTCGACACGGGCGTCTACCCCACTGGCGTCGACGACTTCATCACCGAGGTGGCGGCAGCGCTGACCGCCGCCGGCTTCACTTGTGCGGCAGACCCGCGCGTGATGCGGCAGAAATACTCCAAGCTTCTCGCCAACCTCAACAACGCCGTCCAGGCGGTCACCGGCGGCGGCTTCCGGGATTTGGCCGCCTCGCTGCGTGAGGAAGCGCTCGCCTGCTACAAAGCCGCTGGCATCGACTGTTCCACCGCCGAGGAGGATCGCGCCCGCCGGTCTGGAATCGGCGGCGCGTCCGTACCCGGACACGAACGCCACGGCGGCTCTTCCCTTCAGAGCATGATGCGCGGCACCGGCAACCTCGAAGTGGACTACCTCAACGGCGAGATCGTCACCCTGGGTCGCCTGCACGGTGTTCCCACCCCGGCCAACGCCGTCGTCCAGCGTCTCGCCAACCGCGTCCTTCGAAAGGGACTCGCCACCGGGCACTACACCTTGGAAAACCTCCGCGAGATGATCGAGCGCGAGCAGACTCACTGACGCGATCGAACTCTCCCCGCGGGTGCCGTCGCCCTACAATGCGCCCTTCTCCCATTGGCCGAGCGGAACAGGACCCATGATCGAACGTCTGCGACAGGTTTTCGTCCACGCCCACAATCTCCACGAGCAATGCCGTTTCTACGAGACCCTCGGCTTTAAGCTGCGCTTCCGAGATGGCGACCGCTGGGCACAATTCGACACCGGCGACGCCTCGTTCGCGCTCGCGGGAGATGAAGAAGCCCTTGGTGCAGCACCTGGCGAATGGCTGCCGGTCTTTCAGGTGCCCTCGCTCGACGTGAGCATGACCGAAGCGCGGGCTGCCGGCGGCACGGTGGGCGATGTGCGCGACATGGGCGACCACGGCCGCACGGTGCGCGTTACAGACAACGCCGGCGCCTCCTTCGCCCTCTTTCAGCCGGCGTAGGGGCGAGGCCTGTCCTCGCCCGTATCCGGGCCAGCGACCACTCCTAAACCAAATCGACACGGGCGGCCACGAGGGCTGGGCCTATGTGTCGAGGCCTCGGCGGCGAGAATCGAGGACGACTTTCTCGACTCCGCCATGAGGGGGGTGACAGCAAGAGGGGGCGTTGTTCCGGTTCTGGGGAGAGCCGTGCTTTGGGTCGGCGGCCCCCCCTCCGAGAAAAGGCGAGGAACGCCTTTTCTCGACTCCCCCTCGAGGGGGGAGTGACATTCGGGGCACAGGGTGCATTGGGGGAACTCTAGCCATCCACGAGATTCAATCGCATCCCGCCGATGGTGACCTGCGAATCACCGGTGCGGACCCCGCGGCGTTCCCCAGCAGCCAGCACCTCATCCACACGGTCGCTCCGAATGTCGAGCTCCGCCAGCCCTTCCGGTCGTCCATCGTTGCATGCCACGAATCGCAACTCCGCGTTCTCCAAGGCAATCACATTTCCCGACGCCGGAATCTCGGCGATGGCGGACCAGCGTTCGGCCACCGCGCCGGGATCGTCGCATTGCATGGTGGCGGCGCTGATCGCGCTCACCCGCGAGGTGCGCGCCGCCTGCCAGTTGGGCCCGGCCGGATGCCAAGGCCCCTCAGGGTCGTCCGCCCCCTCGCCGAGCATTTGGTCGATCTCGAAGAACGAGCCGCCCGTGTCCTTGGGGTGTAGCTGCATGTTGACGAAGGAGGTGCCGGCATGGTCGCTCACCAAGCGGATGCCGAGTTCGGCGAACTTGGCCCGCCGTGGCGCTTGGTCGTTGCACTGCGTGATGACCATGTAGCCGCCATCGCCGCCGCGCCGGTTCAGAAAGCGACGCCCGGCGGTGTTTTCTGCGCGGTCGATCGGCGCCACCACCTCGATGAACTGGCTCCCCACCGGATACAGGGCGTTGTGCAGGCCAAACGTGCCGACGCCGGGATCGTTGAAGCACACCTTGACGCCTAGCACATCGACGAGCAGCGACTCCACCGGCGCCAACTTCCTCCGCCACGAACGCGATCTGACGCAATCTCAGGTACATGCCCCGCCCTTCCTGTTGTCGCGAGCGCATACGGTAACATCGGCTACAGGCGAGCAACGGCGGTAGCGCGACATGACAGCGAGCGGATCGGTTCGGGCCGAGGTGCGCTACCTGAACGACGAGTGGAAGGAGCGAGAGGACCGCCCCTTCATCTACGACCGCGACACACGCCGTCGCAACACCACGCGCCACGAAGTGGAGATCATCGACGCACGCGATCTGACGGCAACGGGAACGGTCAACGTCGAAGCCAACGGCCTGACCTTCGCCCGCCACGCAACCTCTGTGCGCGACTTCCACGACGCCGAGGCGGTGCGCGCCAGCTACGAGACCGAAATCGCGCCCATGCTGCAAGCGGCCACCGGTGCCCGCGAGGTCTTCGTGCAGAGCCATCAAGTCCGCACCGAAGACCCAGAGACGTTCCTCGGCGCCTACTCCCGCTACATCCACTGCGACTACCCGCTGCATCCAATGCAGGACCGCGAACGCAACCTGCTGCGCCAGCACGGCAGCGCGCTCGCGAACGAAGTGGAGAGCCTCGACTTCGCCTGGTTCAACATCTGGGAACCCATCGAACGCCCGGCCGTGCAGAACCAGCTAACCATCCTGGACGCCGCTTCCACAGCACCGGAAGACTTCCAGGAGTACCACTTCACGCAAAGCGCCACCGGCGGCTACGCAGCCATCCCCACCCGCAACTCAAGCCACCGCTTCTTCTACTTCTCCCGCATGCAGCCCGGCGAAGCCGCCATCTTCAAGCAATACGACTCCCGCCCGAACCAACCCATGGTGTGCCCCCACACAGCCTTCTATGACCCCTCCGTCGGCGAGGACCACCCCGGCCGCCGCAGCGTCGAGTTCCGTGCGCTGGCGATCTACTGACTTCGGCTGGAGGGGCAGGAAAGGCGGTTCCAAGGGACCGTCCTCACGCTACCGGGCAGGCTCGGCTTCCGGCGCTGCCCGTTCTCGAACACCCAGGAAGCTCGCGAAGCGCGGAATGCCGCGGGCGGTGACGCCGATGTGCCTGAACGCCACCGTGGCGCCCACCGGCGGCGGATTGCGACGCTCGGCATCACTGAATCCGGTGCCGATCCTGAACCGGCGACCGTCCGGCGTTTTGACGAGAAGCGAACCCAACATGCCTGCGTACTTGCCCTTGCCGGGCACATGGCCGACAACCACCGCCTCGGCATCGGCGTGGGTCTTGAGCTTCAGCAGGTCGTCGCTTGGCCCGGGCCGGTAGCGAGAATGTCCGTCTCGTAGCATAAGACCTTCGCCGCCGGCGGAGACGACATCTTTCAGCTTCGCCATGAGTTCGGCTTCGTCAGCAACGCGGAACTGTTCCACCAAGCGAATCCTTTCGGCCGGCGCGGTGGCCAGCAGCCGCCGCATCTCGTTCAGGCGCGAGTCGAATGGCACTGGTGAGCCCGGCAGGTCGAACACCATGAAGCGGATGCGTCGCCACTGCGCCTCATCCGGCACTTTCCGCCGCACAGCGCCTGAGAGCTCCTCAAACGTACCCCGGCCCATCCACAGCTCGCCGTCAAGGGCCTGGGTCGGGAAGCCTTCCACAAACCAGCCCGGCGCGTTGAATCGGTTGCCGCGCCGGGAAAGAAGCGCTACTCCATCCCACCGAGCGCGAACGCCATCGAGCTTTTCGCTGACCCAGTAGCGACCAAGATCAACGTCGCCGCGATAGACGTTGGCGAGAGACACGGCGGGAGCTTCGGCCCCCAGCCCAGATGCACAGAGCAAGGCGAGCGTTAAGGCACAAGCGTGACGGAGCATGGCATTCCTCTTTGCAGGTCCACGCGGTCCACTTTGCGCCGCCGCACCCAGAGAAGGAAAGAGCCAGACGCCCATTCGGGCCGTAGGAGATTCGCTCGACGTGACAGGCCAATGGCTCACGAAACTGGCCCTCGCGCCGCAAGCCGACGCGGACGGGCCCCTTGGAGGGAAGGCATTCCTGCCTTCCCTAGCGCCGATAGGTGCCCGTCTTAAGCGAGTAGAAAAAACCAGAGCGCCTGACGGCGCGAGGGAAGGCAGGATGCCTTCCCTCCGAAGGCTCGCCTTCGTTCTTTAGCGCTCTACGGCGCATGTATGGTTCGCCCCGCGGTTGCAAGGTCAGATACGAAGTGAAGGCGGGAATGGTTGCAGGCATGTATCCAGCCTCGTCGTTGGGCGTGTTGGAACGCCCGGGCCCGATAGATTTCCGCACACGCACACCCTCACACAAGCTCGCGGTCTTGCCGACCTTGCGCCGTAGCAGGTTCTACGGTCTGTGCGACGCCAGAGCGTCCTTCAGGAACTCACGAGTTTCCATTTCCCTTGGCCTAGTCTCGTTTCCTCAAGGGAAGATGAATGACAATCTTGCGAGATCCCGAGGTGCGCTCCGTGCGACGTTCCCCTAGCTATACATCGAGGCGCCAAGTGTCGCCGTCTCTGCGCAAGTGGCCGGCGGTGGGGCCGGCGAAGTGGGTGCCAATGATGAGCACTGGGCGGTCCGCGTAACGTTCGATGAATGCCTGTCGGGTCGTGGCGGCGGCGTCTTGGTCCGTGTCGGCGGTGGTGGACCAGTCCGGATGGGCGATCTGGCAGGGGTGGTGGACCATGTCGCCGGTGATGACCGCCTCTTCGCCGCGTGATGTGATGTGAACGCTGACGTGGCCGGGGGTGTGGCCGGGCGTTGGCTCTAGGCGCACTTCCTCGTTCACTACCGCATCGTCGGCCACGAGATCCGCAAGGCCGGCATCGAAGATCGGCTGCACCGAGTCCTCGATCACCGGGCCGTACTCCTCCTGAGACTCCTGCCGCCAGTGCTCCCACTCGCGCTCGGCGTAGAGATAGCGGGCGTTGCCAAACGTCGGTGCCCAGCGGCCGTCCACCAGTCGCGTGTTCCAGCCGACGTGATCGACGTGCATGTGCGTGCACAGCACCGTGTCCACGCCTTCGGTGGCGAATCCGGCCTCGGCGAAGTCGGCGAGGAAGCTCGTTTGCATCCGGTTCCAGCGCGGGTAGTTACGCTCCTTGCCGTTGCCGATGCAGGTGTCGACGACGATCGTCTGCCCGCCAGACTCAATCACCAAGCTGTGGAAGGAGAGCACCAGGCGCTTGTCTTCTTCGACGAAAGGTCCGATCCAGTCGATGGCGCCGATGTTCTCGGCATTGGCCTGGGGAAGGATGTAGTTGCCAACGCTCGCGGAGGTGAGCTCCACGACGCGGGTGACGGTGACGTCGCCAATCTTCCAGCGCAGCATTTCGTGGGCCCCATCACGCTTCCCTCAGCGCTTCGAACGATAGCAGACGCAAACACGTCGACCGCGTGCGCGCCCCTGCGGCGCGGGCCGAGTGGACGTTGCAGAGGACTCTATAAAGGGTGGCGGCGTGGTGCGCCACATACCAGGGAGGGCGAGACGCCCTCCGTCCAAGAGACGCGCAAATGTGTACAGACTTGGTCAGAGTCGTGGCGCCGGAAGGAGGGCGTCTCGCCCTCCCTGCGCCGCAAGGCGCACACTTTGGGGGTTCAGGCCGTGGTGGGCGTGAGATAGGTGTCGGCGAGGTGGCCGAGTTCGGCGAAGAACTCGGCGCGAACTTCCGCGATGATCTCCGCCACCGGGCGCACGGAGTCGATGCGGCCGCAGACTTGGCCCGTGAGGGCGATGCTCGCCTCCATGTCGCCGCCGAAGTAGAGCGCCATGGCGGTTCCAAACTCGGTCATGGCGTTGGTCTCGGTGTCGTATTCGAGGTCGCTCGTCTTCGCGGTGCGCAGTGCCCGCAGAGCTGGAGAGGCGTGGCGGTTGAGGAACACCGTGTCCGTTTCGCGGGCGTCGATGATGGCCTGCTTCCAGTTGGCGTGGACGGGGGATTCGGCAGCGGAGACCATGCGCGTGCCCATCTGCACCCCTTCTGCGCCGAGGGCAAAGGCGGCGGCCATCGAACGGCCGTCCACGAAGCCGCCGGCGGCGATGATCGGCACGTCCACTTGCGAGCGCACCAGCGGCAGCAGCACCATGCTGGCGACTTCGCGCGGATTCTTGAAGCCGCCACCCTCGCCGCCTTCCACCACCAGGCCGTCCACGCCGCAGGCCACCGCCTTCTTGGCTGCGGCCAAGCTCGGCACCACGTGAAAGACGGTAAGCCCCGCCGACTTCAGCTGCTCGGTGTAGCGCTCGGGATTGCCGGCAGATGTAGTGACGAACTGCACGCCTTGGTCGATCACGAAGTCGACGATGTTCGGGTCGCGTACGAAGGCCTGGGCGATGTTGACGCCAAACGGCCTGTCGGTGAGCTCCCGCATCCGCAGGATTTCGCCGCGCACCGCATCGAGCTCGCCCGAGGAGGTTTCGATGATGCCCAGCGCCCCGGCGTTGGAAACCGCCGAGGCAAGCGCGGAACGCGCGATCCATCCCATCGGCGCCTGCACGATGGGCGTCTCAACGCCGAGCAGGCGAGTAACGCGGTTGTCGAAGCTGCCGGATGCGGTTTCAGGCATGGCGCGATCCTTGTTTGGAGGGAGGGCGCTCGCCCTCACTTGAGCGCCGCCAGGCGCGTGTCCTCTTAAGGGGCGAGACTTGCCCTCGCCCGCCCAGGGCGTCGGTTCAACCGATACGGGCGACCACGAGGGTCGCCCGTACGGAAGGTACGCGTCCTGCCGCTGTCAGTGCGAGGTCGCGGGAGGCGTCAGGCCCGGTGGCGGTTCGCAGCCTTCAGGCAGGCCGTGGGTCACCGGCGGGCAGGGGTCTGGGTACGGCTCCGCACCGAAGAAGACGATGCGCGTGAGCCAGGTGTAGTCCGACTCCCAAGCCATCATGGCCACCAGCACCAACAGCGCCAGTGGAGGCAGCAGCAGGGCGTAGATGAGGGCGTAGCGCTCCCACATCAGGTGCATGAAGATGGCGACGATGAAGCCGGCCTTCAGCATCATGAACAGGAGAATGAGGAACCAGCGCAGGTAGCCGGAATCCATGAAGTCGGTTGCATAGGAGAATCCGCTGAACACGAACAGCAAGACCCAGATCAAGACGTAGAGCTTGATCGGATGCTGTTGGCCTTCTTCTGCTGCCATGATCGGTCAACCCCTCCTCACCAAAGATAGAAGAACGCGAAGATGAACACCCACACGAGGTCCACGAAGTGCCAGTACAGGCCCAAGATTTCGACGATCTCGAAGTTGGTGTTGTCGTACCTGCCCTTGTGGATGAGAATGGCGATGATCACGAGATAGACCACGCCAGCGCTCACGTGCAGGCCGTGGAAGCCCGTCACCATGAAGAACACGGCGCCAAACTGCGGCGCGCCCATGGAGTTGTACCAGGGCCGGATGCCTTCCTCGAGGATCAGCTTCGACCACTCGAACATCTGCATGCCGACGAAGGAGGCGCCGAAGGCGGCGGTGACGAGGATCAGGATGATCGCCTCCTTCTTGCGCTTCTGATAGCCCATGTTCACCGCCATGGCCATCGTGCCGGAGGAGGTGATGAGGATCATCGTCATGATGGCGATGAGGAGCAGCGGCACGGGATAGCCGAAGGCTTCGAGGGCAAAGACCTCACTCGGGCTGGGCCACGGCTCGGCCGAGGTCATCCGCACCGTCATGTAGCCGGTGAGGAAGCAGGTGAAGATGAAGGTGTCCGAGAGGAGGAAGATCCACATCATGGCCTTCCCCCACGGCACGCCCTTGAACACCGTGATGTCCGAGGACCAGTCCTGAATGATCGCGGCGTGTCCGCCCGTCGCTGATGCCATGGAAATCCCTGTCCCTTCTTGTCGGCCTACCGGAGTTGGATGCTGGTTCTAGCGGGCGCGCACGCTAGGTGCGATGCGCGCCGTGTTCGTCGTCGTGCGGCACGTCTTGGGGGATGAAGTCCTCCTTCGCGCCGGGAACGCTGAAGTCGTATGCCCAGCGATGCACGGTGGGCAGCTTGTCGCCCCAGTTGCCGTGGATGGGCGGGGTCTGGGGCGTGCGCCATTCGAGACTCGTCGCGCCCCACGGGTTGTCGCCCGCCGGCTTGCCGCGGAAGTAGCTCACCACCATGTTGTAGATGAACACGAACTGGAACGCCCCAACGATCAACGCGGCGATAGTGATGCTCTGGTTCAGGAACGCAGCGCTCTCGGGATAGAACGCCGACGCCGATGCCAGTTCGTTCTCGTAGTAGCGCCGCGGCACGCCGACGAAGCCGAGATAGTGCATCGGGTAGTAGATCACGTAGGTGCCGATGAACGTCACCCAGAAGTGCCACTGGCCAAGCGTGTCGTTCAGCATCCGCCCGGTGATCTTCGGATACCAGTGGTAGATGGCGCCGAAGATGACGAGAATCGGCGCCACGCCCATCACCATGTGGAAGTGCGCCACCACGAAGTAGGTGTCCGAAAGCGGCACATCGACGATCACGTTGCCGAGGAAGAGCCCTGTCAGCCCGCCAACGACGAAGGTGAGCACGAAGGCGATGGCGAACAGCATCGGCACCGTGAGGCGGATGTTCGCCCGCCAGAGGGTGATGGTCCAGTTGTAGACCTTGATGGCGGTTGGCACCGCGATCACCAGCGTCGTGGTGGCGAAGAAGAAGCCGAAGTAGGGATGCATGCCTGAGACATACATGTGGTGCGCCCAGACGACGAAGCTCAGGACGCCAATGGCGACGATGGCCCACACCATCATCCGATAGCCGAAGATGTTCTTGCGCGAGTGCACGCTCAGGAGGTCGGAGACGACGCCGAAGGCCGGCAGTGCGACGATGTACACCTCCGGGTGGCCGAAGAACCAGAACAGGTGCTGGAACAGCAGCGGGCTGCCGCCTGAGTAGTCGAGCTGCTGCCCCATCGAGACCACCGACGGCATGAAGAAGCTGGTGCCGATGAGCTGGTCCAGGATCATCATCACGGCACTCACGAAGAGCGCCGGGAAGGCCAGGAGGCCGAGCACCGTCGCCATGAGGATGCCCCAGATGGAAAGCGGCATCCGCATCAGCGTCATGCCGCGGGTGCGCGCCTGCAGGATGGTGGTGATGTAGTTGAGGCCGCCCATGGTGAAGGCGACGATGAAGACGGCGAGCGATAACAGCATCGTCAGGATGCCCCAATCCGCTCCCGGCGTGCCGGTGAGGATGGCCTGGGGTGGATAGAGCGTCCAGCCGGCGCCGGTTGGACCGCCGGGCACGACATAGCTCGCCATCAGGATGATGACGCTCAGCAGATACACGTGGTAGCTGATCATGTTGACGAACGGGAACACCATGTCCCGGGCACCGAGCATTAGCGGCACCAGATAGTTGCCGAACGAGCCGAGCAGGAACGCCGTCAAGAGGTAAATCACCATGATCATGCCGTGCATGGTGATCGACTGGTAGTAGAGCTCCGGCGTGATCCAGTCGAACGTGCCGGGGAAGCCGATTTGCAGCCGCATGATCCACGACAGCACCAGCGCCACGAGGCCCACGCTCATTGCCGTGATGCCGTACTGGACGGCGATCACCTTGTGGTCTTGGCTGAACCAGTACTTCGTCACCCAACTGTGCGGGTGGTGAAGCGCCATGTCCTCCTGATAGGGGATTTCGGCCTGCGCCATGTCGTCAGCCTCCTGTTGCTTTCAGGGCATCAGCCCTGGGTCGATGCGTCGCCAGCGTGCAAGGCGACGGCATCGGCGGGCGCGGCATCTTCGCCGCGGTCCGCGCTCATGGGTTCTTCGGCCCCGGTCTCTTCCCGGAGGTATTCGATCAGGGCCCGCATGTCCTCTTCGGACAGATCATAGGGGATCATCACCGGCGCGAAGCCCTCCACCACCTTGACGGCGGGGTTGCGCACCGACTCGTCGATGTAGGCGTCGTCCACCACCACTTCCGAGCCGTCCGTCATGGTGCGCGTCGATCCCCACAGGCCCTGCCAGGTGGGGCCGACCACGACGCTGCCGTCCAGGGTGTGGCAGGCGAAGCAGCCGTTCGTCTCCGCCACGTCGCGGCCGCGCATGGCCATGGCGCTGTAGCTCTTCGGCGTGATGCCGGCCTGCATCTCGGCCCAGGTGGGCTGGGCGTCGAGCCAAGCGTCGAAGTCTTCCTGGGTGTCGATCTGCACGTGTCCGCGCATGCTGAAGTGGCCGACGCCGCAAAGCTCCGCGCACAGAATCTCGTATTCGCCAACTTTGGTGGGCTCGAACCAGAAGTAGGTGACCATGCCCGGCACGGCGTCCATCTTGGCGCGGAACTCCGGCACGAAGAAATCGTGCAGCACGTCGATGGAACGCAACCACACCTTCACCGGCTGGTCCTTCGGCAGGTGCACCTTGGCCGCCGGCACCAGCACGTCATCGGCGCCGTTGGGGTCGTCCATGTTC
>VXSY01000148.1 GCA_009837725.1 Gammaproteobacteria bacterium
GGAGATGTCCTACGGTGTGTAGGACGAAATGTTTGTGTGTCGGGAAAGATTGGCCGGTGTGTCGGGAAAGATTGGCCGTCTCGAGCGACAGCACGACGCGTCGCCGCCGCGAGACACGGCCGCGGCAGATTCCTGACAGCCGGCACGGCCCGGCGCCAGCCGCTCCCCACTCAACCCTTGAAATGAACTGACCGCGTCGTCCGCCGGGCGGGCTCGCGTGGGAGATGTCCTACGGTGTGTAGGACGAAATGTTTGTGTGTCGGGAAAGATTCTGAGCAAAAAGAAGCCCGACTCCTTGCGGAGCCGGGCTTGTCGGAGGACCGGGTTGACCGGGACGGTCAGGCTCGGCGGGTTGCCGTGGCTACATGTCCTCCACGTAGGTGTTGTTGACAAGGGTGCCCCCGCTGTTCACGAGGATCTGCACCGACGGAAGGCCGGTGGCGAGCACTCGGCAGGAATGCCGCGATGTCGCCATATCCTCCATGCCAAGAACATCGTTCTCGATCTGCATGGCGTTCAGCCTCGTCACCGCATTTTCTGCAATCGCCGGCAGGATCTCCCCGAACATACGATCACCGTCGTCGTTCCAGCACTCAAGGAACGCACGGCATTGGTCACCAAGCTTCGGGTCGACCGCGCTGAACACGTCGCCGTCCTCGCAGCGAACGCGCAGGTTCGCCCTGTCGCCCCTGCCGTTGCCGTCGAACGGAACAGCGTAAGCCTTCAGCTCGTCGTCGACGCCGTGGAGGCGCAGTTCCGTCGTGTCTCGGACCGTGCTCTCGTCGTTGGAGGTTGCACGCGTGTAGTTGACCACGGCGCTGCTGCTCAGCTTCGTGCCGTGGGCCAGCTCCATCTCTCCGCCTGGCAGGTAGTACACGCTGATGATGCGCGTCTCGGTAGGGTCGTCCTCGTCGACGTCGCCTGGATCGATGGAAAGGCCGCCGACCGTGAAGGACGCCATGCTGCCGTCAACCGTCAGGGACTCTCCAGAGTCAATGCTGCGAACCGTGGACGCACCACTGTATCCGGTCGCCCAGAATCGGGTGTCGTTGTGCGGACCGAAGTTGACAAACACCCGGTCGCCATCCCCAAACAGGCCGCGTGTGCCCGTGATGTCCACATCGAGCACACCCGCAACGTCGCTGTCGACCTTCGTGCCGTCCCATTGCAGCAGGGGCGTTGTTTCCATCCTGCTTCTTACCGTCAGGGAGAGATCGAGAAGCCGTGCTGCCGGGGATTCCCCATCGCCATCCTTCACATGGAAAGTGTTGGGGTTGTATGGATTGCCCGCCCGGTAGCCAAAGGCGCCGCCCCATGCATTCGCACGGAGCATCATGCGGTTGTCGATGTTGATGCGTACGGAGTTGTCGCCCGTGTATGAGGCACTCTTCTGGACGCCCGCCGTAGCAGCGTCGGTGTCGTAGTGCGAGAACAGCACGGCCTCAGCATCCTTGACGACCATCCTTGCCCTTGCCGTAGTGGCGGACATGGTTTCGTTGCATGCATCGCTGTCCGGAACCGGCGGAGTGGCGGTTGCGTCGCCCGCGGTAGGGCAAAAGTAAGTCCCAACGCCTCCGGTGGGGAACCCTGTTCCCTGGGTGCCGCGCGTCGTGACGGACACTGAGCCGCTCGATACATGACCTGCACCAAGCGCAGAGAGCCCCTTCAGCCGCGGAAGAATGAAGGTAAATGTCGAGTCATCCCCCAGCGCCGCGTCGCCGATGGTTATCAAAAAGGTCACGGAGTCGTCCCCAATGGCACCGCCTTTCGCAATGCTGACAGTCGCATTCTCACTGGAGGAACTGAGGGCGTCGGAGCCAACGGTTTCCGCGAACTCGCCAAGGGATAGCTTGAAGGTGATCTCACCCGCAGAGCCAGCTGCGGGCACGGCGTCCGTCACGGTCGCGCCCGCCCGGCTGTCAAAAGCAACCGCAGCGACGCCGCCAGCGGGATCAATCGTCGTGTCGTTGCTGAAGTAGAGCCTCACCCAAGGCTTGCTACGCACGGACGTGGAGGCAGCTTCATCATCAGAGATACCGGCGGTCCCATCTGTGTCGCACGTCGCCCTCGGATGGGCAGCGCCCGACTCCGCGTCCGCGCAGGTCGGGTACTGAATCGTGAGCGCATCGGATCCCGATCCGAAGAGCTCCGAAGCGTAAGTCGGCGCGTCGCCCGCGTCTTGGACGAACACGCCCGCAGAGGCCCCGAACCCCGCAACGCACGCGACCACCACGACCGCGCTTCTCATGAATTTGATCATTGATGATCTCCGTTCGTTGATTCCATTCCCGTCCCATTGCGGGGATGCACCCCCAAGAGGCGCGCGGGATCCTACCGTTGTTCTTGAATGATGCAACCCTGTCCTCCGTACACCACCCGAGGTTCTGCACTCAAGGGAGCGCCCTTCCGATCCTACGTTGCGTGCGAAATGCGCGCAACGCGAAGCGAGAGGAACCCCCACCCGAACATCGGCCACTGCGCCGATGGCGGCGCATCGTACAGCATGTCCGCGTGGATTCCAACACCGATTTTCGCCTTTTCCGCTGAATTTCTCGCGTTTCCCGGCTTCTTCCGGCTTTCCGCCTTGCCTTTGCCGCCTTCGCGCCCGCGCTGCGGGATGCGGTGGCGGACTGGCCAGGCGCCCTCCGCTCCATTCCCAAGCCATTTGCTAGATCACGTTCGGCGGGCTTTGTCAAGCCCCTTGCCGTTCCGATGGCCAGCGCTTGGCTTGGGTTCGGTAAGCAGAGCAAGTTCGGGGGG
>VXSY01000177.1 GCA_009837725.1 Gammaproteobacteria bacterium
CATGGCACCATCCCATTATCCCACGAGGCAGACTTTGTTCAGAGCTTCCCTAGAACGTGCGGTGTTCCAATCGTCGCTGCATCGGTGCCTGGTGCCGCACCAACCCTCGCTGGTGGCGCCGCCGTCACCCTTCGCGAGCACCAGCAACCCCTCCCGAACCGCATATCGTGCGCCATGGTCGCTCTGGAAGACGATCATCGACTCTCGAAACCTGTCCAGGTCCTTCAGGACGTCCACCAGGTCAACCATGAGGCGGTTGGCGCACCTCGCCTGGTCAAGCGTCCCCGTGCGCGTGCCACGGGTGCCGTGGGAGCAATCGGCCCACACCACGTTGGGATAGTGCGGGAGTATCAAGTGGGCCAGGACGTACCTTCCCCTGCCTGCCTGATCGGGTTCTCTCTCGAGCAGGGAACGAAACGCGTAAACCGACTTGATCGGCGTCTCCGGATTCATGGCGTTGAGGGTTTTCAGACGTTCGAGATTCTCCTGAGAGATGAGCTGGGCCGAAAGCGCCTCAGGCAAGTGGGCATACGTCCACAGCTCCGCAAATGCCGCACGACGCACCTGCCACCCCGCGGCTACCCGGGCGCGGTGATAGCGCACCGTGTGAAATGGCAGATCAAGCGCGAAAAGGCCCCCGTGCAAGTACGCTTCGGACTGGTATCCGGCGCGCTCGAGGAGCGTGAACATCGATGCCGGGCCTGCGAACGCCGATCGAAGGTACTCCGCCTGCGAAGACGTTGGGTCGTATGACTTGCCGCCGAAGATCGAAGCCAGGGACATCCTCGTCCTCCCATAGGCCGTCACCGCATCGTCGAAGAAGACGAAGCCACCAAGCTCCTCGCGCAGGCGTGCGTCCAGCGTCCTCTCGAACAGGTCCGTCTGGTATTCGTCGAACACGATGTGGTACAGGTTGGGCGGCGGCTCGCCATGGGCGTCTTGCGGTCGGTGGTCCAGGGCACGGACAGTCTCCATTTCGGCGGGCACCACGCGGCCGGAGAAGAACCCATAGATGTCAGTGGCGACGAACCCTGCGGCCACCAGCGCGAAGGGCACGATTGCCTGGCGGAGATCCCACCACCGAGACGAGGCCCACACGGCGAGCGCATAGGCGGCGGTGGCGACAGCCGCCGCGACAGGCTCGCCCGCGGAGCTGGCGACCAGGCCGCGCACCTCCAGCCAGCCCAGAAACGGAAACCCCACATAGAGGCAGCACCACAGGATGGCGCGCGGAAAGCGCCCGCGCATGGCGGCGAGAAAGACGGGAAGCAGGACGGTCGGGATCAGCAGAGCGGCAGCCAAGAATGGAGCAATGATGGTCGGATCATGCTGAAGCTCCTCCTGATTCCTGAGGTAAAGCGGTATGGACGGGGTCACGAGGACAAGCCACGACGGGCACAGCAGCGCAGCCCACGCAACGACTGGCCAGGTGCCGGCCGCCGACTCTCCGCGCGGCGCCTTAGGCATGCCGACGTTCCATGAGGTAGAGGGTACGATCGCTCGCGTCGATCAACTGCCTTCGGCGGATGCCGTAGTAGGCACCGAAATCGGCCTCGAAACACTCCCGCGAATAGCGGGGGAAGACGTCCTCTCGGGCGCCCAGGAGCCGCTGCACCTGCGGGTCGGACTTCGGCACGAACTCCACAATCAAATTGCGCGCGAAGCCTGACAGGAACTTCGCAATGTGCCGCATGGGCACGTTGTTGCCGATTGCCATGTGGTGGAGGACCGCGAGGGCCAGCACCGTGGCATCCGGTGTGCGTTCCTTGAACGCCGGACGCTCGGTGTTGTCCCACCCGATGGCAGGGCTCGGCACGGCCAGGTCCACTCGCAACGGGAGGATTTGCCTGTTGTCGGTGGCGGCGAGCTGGGCATGCAGGATGTCCAACACCGCCGGGTCCATGTCAACGGCGACCACATAGTCGGCGTGCTTGCTTGCAAGGACGCTGAAGTCGCCCTTGTTCGCCCCGAGGTCGAGCACAAGATCCGACCTGCCAATGTTGGCGAGAAACTCGCCAACGAGACGCCGCTTGGCAGCGGCTGCTGCCGCGCTATAGCTGTCCTCGGCGGCGTAGTCCTTCCATTCGGTCTCGACGTTTCCGACCCGCAACCCTTTGATCGTGGATTCGAGACTGTTGACGATCGCCTGCAATCCCACACGCGAGACTTTGGCCCGATGGCTGGCAGTCTTGCTACGGGTCGATTTCGCAAAGCGCTTTTGGACGTTGGCGTGAAGCACAAGATGGGTAGCGATGCCTGGCCGCAACTTCGATCTGCCGGGAAGCAGCGCGGTCGCCAAGTCGAGCGGTATGCCGTCGATGTTGGTCTGGGCGAGCTGGCCTAGGCGCAAATCTACCCGTGACATCAACACTAGCGGCGCCAGAAAGTGTTGGCAAAACTGGCGATACGCCACCCAAGGCTCGCCGACCACATATCTCTCGAACGAGAGCGTGTCCACGAAGATAGGGCGCGAACCAAGAAATTGGACGTTATAGGCGCTCGCGTCCTTGAGGACCATCTCACGTTCGAGCGAACGGCGCATGATCGAAAGCGTGAGCAGCGCAGCGACCTTGAGCTGCGAGAACGACCATTCGTACGGAAACGATACGAAGGGCACGATGGTGGGCCGAAGCACGCGATTCACATCGTGCCCCGCTCCGAGAACCTCTGGACTGACTTCGTCATGCCGGACTAGGGAAGCTCTGAACTGGCGTTGCGAATCGCCGGTGTTGGGTTGTCGACGA
>VXSY01000146.1 GCA_009837725.1 Gammaproteobacteria bacterium
GACTGAGAGGCCCCTTGCGCCCCGGTGCTACAATCCGCCCTTACCCCCGACCCCGCGTGAAGCATGGAAGCGAGCCCTGCGGTCTTCGATATTGACCTGCGCAGTTTCGCGCAGGATGTGGTGGAGCGCTCCAAGCAGGTACCCGTGGTGGTGCTGTTCTGGACCGATCAGGTGCCGCCCTCGGTGGACACGCGCCAGGCACTCGAACGCCTGGCCGGGCAGTATCAGGGCAAGTTTGCGCTGGGCCTTTCCGACATCGCCCAGGATCAAGCCCTCGCCCAGCAACTGCGGGTGCAGGGCATCCCGGCCATTCGCGTCATCAAGGACGGGCAGCTTGCCGAACAGATGGAGGGGCCGCAGGGCGAGAGCGTGCTACGCGAGCTCATCGACCGCCTCACCATGTCGAGCGGCGAAGTGCTCAAGGAAAGCCTCGCCCGCCACCTGGAACGGGAAGACTGGGACGCAGCCCTACGGGCGTTGCAGCAGGCCATCGACGAAGAACCCAACAACCCCGCATTCAAGGTGGAGTGGGCGGACATCCTCGCCATCCAAGGCGACGTGGAAGGTGCCCGCACCGTGCTCGCGACCATCCCTGAGGATGCGGCCGAACGCGAACGACCAGCCGCCCGGCTTCAGGTCGCCGAGGAAGCCGCGGACATGGGCGACCTCGAGGCAGCGCTTGCCGGCGTGACGGCGGACGAGTCCGACCTCGAAGCCCGCTATCGCGCCGCCATCCTGCTTGCCGAGGCGCGCCGCTACGAGGAGGCGCTCGAGCAGGCCATGACCATTCTCGCCACAGACCGCGACTTCCGCGAGGATGCGGGCCGCGTCACCATGATCCGCATCATGACCCTGCTCGGCAAAGGTTCGGAAGTCGCCACTCGCTACCGTCGGCGCATGTTCAACTTCATGCATTGACGCAGCCTTGCCGCTAGGCCTGTCCCGGCGATGTTTTGCTTGCAGAACAGATGATTGCGGAGGGCGAAGGCACCACGCGAGGGCATTCTTATGCACAAATGCCAACGCTCTCCACCGTTGGCACGCAAGCCTTTGACTTGTCGAGAAATCCTGTACCCTCTCATCGTAACTTGTTGATATTTTGATGAATATGCATTTCATGGCAAATGTGTGGCGATGGCGGAAACGAAGTCGTTAGCAGGTTTTCCGAACGTCAACACACTGTTATCCCACGATTTATCCACAGGGAGCCCTCAGCCGGGGGAGCGTCCATTGTTGCTGGCGCGTGAGAGACCATTCGCCGGCTCAACCTCGGAGGGTGGGGCGTGGACTGTAAAGAGCCCTCAGCCGGGGGAGCGTCCATTGTTGCTGGCGCGTGAGAGACCATTCGCCGGCTCAACCTCGGAGGGTGGGGCGTGGACTGTAAAGAGCCCTCAGCCGGGGGAAGCGTCCAATGTCGCGGGCGCGTGAGATGCCTTGCCGATCTCGGCCGGTAGGGACGTGTACCCGTGAAGAACCTGCATACTTCGCGTGGGACGATGGCGAGGGACGAGGTGCATGGCTGAGGGCGAGGATCGATCACTGGACGAGGCGTTCCAAGGTTATTCCGAACGGGGCGCCCGTGCCGCCATGCTCGGACTGGCAGACCTTGATGGTGTCCTGCGGGGCAAGTTCGTCAGTTTGGACAAGCTCAAGAGCCTCATGCGCCACGGCGGCGGCTTCTGCGACTGCGTGTTTGGCTGGGATGTGGCGGACGAACTCTACGAACACCCGCCGGGGGCGGCGTGGCAGGGCGTCACCGGTTGGGACACCGGCTTTCCCGACACCGCCTATCGCCTGCTGACAAGCACTGAGCGACGGCTGCCGGACAGCGAAGCGCCGTTCTTTCTGGGCGAGTTTGCCGGCGACGCTGGCGACCACCCGGCCTGCCCCCGTTCGCTGCTGCGGCGGGTGCTGGCGCGGGCGGAGTCCTTGGGCTTGGTGGCGCAATGCGGGTTCGAGTACGAGTTTTTCGTCTTCAAGGAAACGCCGGACAGCGTGCGTGCCAAGGGCTATCGGGGACTCGCGCCGGTAACGCCGGGCAACTTCGGCTATTCGGTGCTCCGGGCAGCGTCGCAAGCGGATTTGTTCCAGCAACTCTTGGCCCATTGCATCGACTTTCGGATGCCGCTCGAAGGGCTGCACTGCGAAACCGGCCCCGGCGTCTGGGAAGCGGCGCTGGCGCTTGCCGACGCCTTGGAGGCGGCCGACCGGGCGGTGCTGTTCAAGACCTTCGCCAAGTCGTTCTTTGCCCAGCGCGAGATGATGGCGACGTTCATGGCGAAATGGTCGATGGACTACCCGGGGCAGAGCGGGCACTTTCATTTCTCGTTGCATCATCGAGACACGTCGGCGTCGCCCACCAACGCCTTCGCCGGCGACGACATCCCCGACTCCGCTCGCTGGGCCTTGGGCGGCCTCATGCGCCACACGCCGGAGCTGTTGCCCATGCTTGCACCCACGGTAAACAGCTTCACCCGGCTGGTGAAGGGTGCTTGGGCCCCCACGGCATCGACATGGGGCGTCGAGAACCGCACGGCGGCGTTCCGCTTCATTCCGGGTTCGGCTGGGCGCCAGCACATTGAGTGCCGCGTAGGAGGTGCCGACGGCAATCCTTATCTCGTCGCCGCCGCGGCTCTGGGCGCAGCGCTGCTCGGCATCGAACAGCATCTGGAACCGGGCGCCGCCGTGCAGGGCAATGCCTACGACGCTGCCGACGAACTGCCAGCCGAATTTCGCTT
>VXSY01000167.1 GCA_009837725.1 Gammaproteobacteria bacterium
GGGACATTAGTGCTTTGGACTAACACACCGACAAGGAACCACGCCAAATGACCGACTATCCGCTGCCGCAAGGTGACGCCGCCGCGCTCGGCTTCGATCCCGAACGACTCGCCCTCATCGGCCCCGCCATGCAGGAGTTCGTCGACGACCGGCGGGTGCCGAACCTGGTGACGCTGCTCGCCCGCCGGGGCCAGGTCGTGCACATGGAGGCGCGCGGCGTGCTCGACTTCGACACCGGCAAGCCGGCGGGGCTCGATAGCCTGTTCCGCATGTACTCCAACACCAAGCCGGTGGCTGGCGTCGCGACCCTCATCCTCACCGAACGCGGCGTGCTGACACCGGATGACCCGGTTTCGAAGTTCCTGCCGGAGTTCCAGGACCAGCGCGTGATGCGCACGGACGAGCCGATGATGACCGAGCCGGTGAAACGGCCGATGACCGTGCGTGATTGCCTCACCAACACCACGTCGCTCATGAGTCCGGCGATGATGCCGAACTTCTGGCGCCAGCAATATCGCGCGGAACTCGAAGCGCTCGGCTGGGTGCGACCGGCGGATGGTTCCATGCCCGAACCCGTCAGCAACCGCGAGCGCGTTCGCATCCTCGCCGGCTTGCCTCTTGCCGCGCATCCCGGCGAACGGTTCGTCTATCACGTCGGCTATCCGATTCTTGGCGCCGTGCTGGAAGAGGCGGTGGACGAGCCCCTCGACGTGTTCTTCCGGGAGAGCATCTTCGAACCGCTCGGCATGAACGACACCGACTTCTACCTGAAAGAGGGCGCACTGCCCCGCTTCGGCGCCAACTACGCCCCGCAGCCGGACGACGACGGCGCCGTGCGCCTCGTCTGCGTCGAGAAGGCCGACGCGAGCGAGAAGCATGTCGGCCCGAGAACCGAGTTTGGCGTCGGCGGCGACGCCGGCGGCATCCTCACCACGGTAGGCGACTACGCCCGCTTCGGCCAAATGCTGCTGAACGGGGGCGAACTCGACGGCGTGCGCATCTTGGGCCGCAAGACGGTGGACCTGATGATCGGCAACCACACCGGCGACATGCGGATCCCCATGACCGGCCCCGGCTTCCACTGGGGTTTGGGCGTTGCCAACTACCACGGCCGGGACCGCTTCCCCCTGATCCGCTCCGTCGGCACCTACGGCTGGGGTGGCGCCGCCGGCACCACCTACTTCGCCGATCCCGCCGAAGAGCTGCTGGGCGTCTGCCTCACGCAAGTCCTGACGCACGGCACCATGCCGAACAACAACTATCAGGAGACGTTTCAGCGACTGGCGTACCAAGCGCTCGCTTGAGACCTGCACTTCAGCACCACATCGAAAAAGGGGGGTAGCTTCGTTCGTTGTGCCCTAAGCACTACTGCATGGTGAGCACGAACAGGCCGTGGCGGATGTCGCTCACGATGATGGTCCCGGATGGCAGGTATGGATACACGCTCCAGGCGCCGTCGAGGTCGGGCCCGTCGCCGTCGGGAAACGTGTCGAAGAAGGCTTCCTCCTCGAGCCTGCCCGTAGCTGGATCGACCAACCTGAGCACTCGCAGGCCGGAAGTGTAGTTGGCTGCGAACACGCGCTCGCCAAGGACATACAGGTTGTGGTCGGTCGCATCGGTGTCGAGTTCGTGCGCATGGAGGTACTCCGGCGCGTCGACATCTGACACATCGAAAACATGCGTGCGGGTGGGCACGCCAAGGCGGAGTTCGTCCAACTCGTCGCCAAGAAGAAACAGGGCTTGATCCTCCGTGAGCCATCCCTGATGCACGAAGGCGCGTTCGGGATAGTCTGTGGACGAGAGCGTCAGCGGAGCGAACTTGTCGGTGACGTCGACAATCGCCACATGGTCTTCGTTTGAGCTGAAGCAGAGCTCCCGACCGTGGTGTTCGGAATCCGGTCCCCGGTACACCACGCACTGCGTGTCGTGGGTGCTCGCCTCGTCGTGGCACCCCGCGAAGAGCGGATTGTTCGGCATGTCGAGGTCGACCATGTGCAGGCCGCGTTGGCAGGTATTGGATCCGACCACGTAGGCAAACCCCGTCTCTTCGTTGATCGCCAAGTTGTGTGCGGTCTCAAAGTCGCCGTAAATCACCTCGGCCGCAAAGGTCTGCGAGCCCGCCGGGTCCCGCAGGCGCGTCAGGTCGAACACCTGCATGCCGTGCGTGCCCGACTCGTCGGCAACGATGTAGGCGTGGTTGCTGTGGACCTTGATGTCGCGCCAGGGGGAAGAGAGGGTTGCCGTCGGCAGGCGCCCCAAAAAGACCGGATTCCGAGGCTCCGTCACATCGACGAATGCCGTGCCGTTGCTCATGCCCATCAGGGCGTATTCGCGTCCCGTCTGCGCGTCGTGCCAACCCCAGATGTCGTTGCCGGCGGTGCCGCCCATCGCGTCGAGTGGCAGCCGGCTCGCCAGCGAGATTCCATCGCATGCGAAATCGTCGGCGCTGCCATCCGTGCAGGTGGCTGGCCCCGTGCTGAGGGAAGCTGGCGCTGTCGGCTCCGGCTCAGGTCGGGACGCGGCAACTGACGGTGCGGGGGCACTGCCACCGCCACCACCGCCACAGCCCGACAGGAGCGCGACGGCAAGGACAACCGCCCCAACGCCTGGTGGAACCCTGATCTCTATGCGGTGCGGGATCGGCACGCGGTCGCTTTTGTTCGCGGTCTAGGGAAGCTCTGAACAAAGTCTGCCTCGTGGGATAATGGGATGGTGCCAT
>VXSY01000014.1 GCA_009837725.1 Gammaproteobacteria bacterium
GTTGAGGGCGGGGCGCGATGCAGATTACCGATGTAAAGGTCGAGGTGTTCGGCTGGCAGGTGGAGCCTTGGCGGGTTGGGGCCGGAATGCGGTTTGGCGGGCCGCGGCAGATTGGCGTGGTGACCGTTGAGACGGACGAGGGCATCTCCGGCAACGCCTTTCTGGGCGGGCCGGAGCATCAGGCCGGATATCTCATCGACACCATCAAGCCGCGCCTACTGGGGCGCAACCCGCAGGACATCGGCACCATCTGGGCGGAGCTGTGGAAGCTCAACCGGGGCGTGCCGTTGAGCGTCATCGGGGCTGCCGACATTTGCCTGTGGGACATCAATGGCAAGCTCGCCGGACAACCGATCCATCGGCTGCTTGGCACCTGCAAGGAGTCCGTGCCGGTGTATTCGAGCACGGCTTGGTGGGAGACGAAAGAGGAGTATCAGGAGGAGGCGCTCAAGTTCCAGGAGCTCGGCTTTCCCGCACACAAGATCCACCCGCATTCGGACCCCAAGGCGGACATCGAGATCTGCAAGGCCGTGCGCGAGGCGGTAGGCGACGACATGGAGCTGATGCTGGACTCCATGTGGGCCTACGGCTACGAGGACGCCGTGCGGGTGGGGCGGGCGATGGAGGACTTGCGCTACTACTGGTATGAAGACCCGCTCGCCGAGGAAGACCTCTACAGCTATGTGAAGCTGAACGAGAAGCTCGACATTCCCATCATGGCGACCGAGTTCGCTCCGGGTCGCTACTACGGCATGACGCAGTGGATCACCCGCTATGCTACCGACATCCTGCGTGGCGACGTGGCCGTGACCGGCGGCATCACGCCGCTGGTGCGCCTGTGCCATCTGGCGGAGGGCTTCCGCATGAAGTGCGAAATCCACCACGGCGGCAACTCTCTCAACAATGTCGCCAACCTGCACGTGACGATGGCGGTGCCGAACTGCGAGTTCTACGAGTTCTTCCCCTGCACCGGCTCCAACGTATTCGGCTTGGTGGAAGACATCGACATGACCGGCGGCATGGTTCACGCCCCCACCGAACCGGGCCTCGGCTACGAAATCGACTGGGAACGACTACGCAGCGACTACAAGGGGACGGTGGAGTAGAGCGCGCGCGGGAGCTTGGTAACGGCAAGGAGGCAGTGTTCCCCGGCGGTTCGGCCGCCGGCGTGCTGACGGACGCATCCGTGCGCCTGGCGATGCGTCGCGCGGGGATCGACGCCTCGCCGCACGGGTTCCGGTCGACGTTCCGGACCTGGGCGCAGGCGCGCGGCGAAAACTGGGAGGCGTCCGAGCTTAGCCTCGGCCACCGCGTTGGCAGCTCTGTTTCGTCGAGTTTACGCCCGATCCGACATGCTGGCGCTGCGTCGGGCGTTGTTGGGTCGCTACGCGGGGGCCGCCGGATTGTGACGGAACACTCTGCAGACAATCCCGAGTGACGGTCGCGCGACAGTCTTGCTCGAGAGACCCTGGACGGCGACGGGAGTGGAGAATGAAAACAGTCCGAACCTTGCTTTGCTAGGCAGTCGGCACCTCGGTGGTCTCAAGCAGAAACGCCACGACGGTCTGGGACGCGTGGATGGCGAGCCGTGCGTGCCGCGGCTCAAGTTTGTACTTCCTCCTGCCGCGCCCGTGCGCCGAGCCAGCATGTGTCCGCAATGCGCCGATACCCGTTACCACCGAGATTAGCCCCGAGAGCACCTTCCTGACGTCATTGTCTTCCTTGGAACCGGGGTCGAACCCGACGTCGTTACTCACAGCCTTCCATAGGTGGCCGATGTCCTGTCTTGCGGGCAGCGGTATGCCTCGGTCTTCAAGGTAGACCTTACACACGCTCTCGATCATCGAGGAGGCGGCGGTAATGGCGGCCGCTGGATCGGCGACGGCATGCTGCAACGCCCGTTCAAACTCGATTTGGACAGAGTCGAGCCGTTTCTCCTGGAACTGACTTAGCAGCGTCTTCGTGGAGACTGCAATCCGAGTGTCTTGGATCAGGCCACTTTGCCCGTACGACATTCCATACCTAGCAAGAGCTTCGCGGATTCGCGTACGGCCTTCGTCCTGCGTGGGCCCATAGCAGTCGACCTCCATAAACTCCTCGATCACCTTGCCGAGGACCATCTTGGGATCCTGCACCTCATTGTGGAGTCGCCGTAGCCAGGTCTGGCACTTGGTCACGCAGTTTCCTGCTGGAACCTCCTCGACGGCGCCGGCTTGATAAAACATGCTTTCCAGAGTCTTGTGGTGGTAGACCGTGGAACCCAGCACGTCGCCGATGATTGAACACACGGCGACTGGAAGCGGCTCGGGGGTAGTGGCTTGCTCTGGATCGTGTTCGGTCTCTTGGATGGAGATAGCGTCTTCGATGTCGGGGATGAGGGCTTCAACCTCGGCCCTGGCGCGGTAGGCCGCGTAGAGGTCATTCGGTTCGACGGCAAGGGTGTTCAGGCGGCGGGCGACGGCATCGGGCAGTAGTGGCGTGGCCGCGCGTTGAAGCTGGATGAGTAGATGTCCGTAGCCAAGGGTCACTGCAGAGATTTCGTCAAGGTCGTCTGAGGGCCCGCAAAACCGGAAGCTCTGCATGGCGGTGATGGTCTCTTGGATTCGGTTGATCCTGGGTCCGCCGCTGTCCGTGGTCATTGTGCTTGGACTCCGAGCCAAGTTGACGCGGGCGGCTTGAAGCGCTTCGCACGCGTGGAGGTGGTGCGCTGGTTCAAATGCCCCAGCTGTGGACTGCAACCATTCTATCGGCCTTCCGCGATGTCGGGTTTGTCGTTGACCGCGGTGGACAGAAGACCGCCTGGCGCGACTCGCACGCAATGGTGCAAGCATCCACAGTTGGCCCGCGCGGGTGCACGGGCGACACGACCCCGATCCCTCGCGCGCCACGACGACTGACCCGCCGGATCGAGCGCGTCAACCTTGTCACCGACCGCGAAACCGGCCAATCCAAGGGCTTCGCCTTAGCACCTGCGGCAGACGGATGCCCCGCTGGCGTGGGCCCTGCCGGACATGAGAGTCCAGGGAGCCGCCTTCGTCGCGTTCCGACGACGCCCCGCAGCGCGGCGTCGATGGCGCGCACCAGGTCGCGGTAGCGGTCGCGGGCGTTGCGCAACCGGTCGATCGTGTGCAGGGCGTTGGTCAGCATGCGGTGGGTGGCGCCGTGACGGTGTCGCTCGTCGGCGTGCGCCTTGCGTTCGGCCTCAAGCTGAGAGGTGACCACGGCGACCTGCTCCGCCGCGTCGTCGCGCTCCCGTTCCATGCCGCGGACCACGTCCTACAGATGGCTAAACTGGGGCTCGACGTGCGCCCTCTCGAGACGGTCGCGGTTGCAGGCGAGGAACAGCGCGGGATCGCCTCGCGGCGGCCGCACCGGTCGGGGATGTAGTGGTCGTTTCCAGCCATGAGCCGGTCGATGGCGTCGAGGTGCTCGACTTCCAGCGTAACGGTGAGCCTCGTCACCTGAGATAGGTCCCCGCAACATCACGGCGAAAGTGACCGAGCTCCTGGCTGACGGTCTCGAGAGTGTCGCGCGGCAGCAGGTCGCGCAGGAGCTTGCGCATGCGTTCCTGGGCGTACGCATGACGACAGCTGTGAGCGCGGGTGCTCCACCCGAGCGCCCGCTTCGACGCCGCCGTAGAGCTTGCGCTCCAGCGGCGGCCGCCGCCGAGGTCGTAGCGGGTGTCGTTGTGGATGCCGCGGTCGGTAGCCTGCAAGGGGCTCGGACAGCCGGCGGTCCTCGAGGAGACCCACGAGGTCGTGTGGAAGGCGGACCAGCCTGACGAGGCCGCCCTTGCCGACGACGGGGTAGTCGTGCCCCGGCCGGCAGGCGAACTTGCTGGCCCTCGCCGGCCGCGCGGTCGATCTTGAGCTGCCCGACGATCTCCGGGGCGCGCCGGATCGTCCGCTGGCGGTCACGGGATATCTCTAAACCACGTGCCAGTCGCGTGTTGGCATGGGAATGTGCGTGTTGTGGTGAAATGCAGCCAGCAGCACTCCCCCAACACGCACACAGGCGCGGTCGAGAGCGACCGGAAGCCGCGCTTTAGCGCGGCGGCCGGGCACTTCCCGAGCGCAGCCACGAGGTCGCCAATCGCGGCTAGCCGGAGGTTGACGAGTGCATGGAACCAGGCGGCATGGTGTTCACCGAGGCCGACATCGCAGCGCGACCGGGGATGTCGCGACGGTCATGGCGGCCTGCTACCGCGTGTGGCCAGTTGCGTGCAGTGGCCTGTCGCCGGGGCGGCGCGTGCAGTGGGGTCGAAGGAGCGCGCGATAGCGCGCGGAGAGCCCCTGCCCACGCGCCGCCCGACTGCTGCGCACGCCGGCCCGCAAGGCTCGCAGGTGCGCGGACGAGGGGCGATCCCTAAGGCGGCGGCGTCCGGAGTGGCTAGGGACTGTGCTTGAGCCAGCGTTCGATGTCACTCTGGCGTCAGTGGACCGCCTTGGGGCCGCGCCTGACGGCGCGGTCCAAGCGTTCGAGGATCCGATGCAAGGAGGTGGCCTCATGCCGGTTGGCGCGGGTCGGTGTGGCGATCCAGCGGCGCCCGGCGTCAGTTTCGCCCGAACCCGGCGTTTCCGGGGTCGCGGCGTGCCCGTGGCCCGCAGAGGTACGGCCGTCGCGCCCGCCTTGCGCAGCCAGTGATGGCGCTGGCGTGCATCCCGCCCCGCCTTGGGGCGTCAAAAATTTGCGGATCGGCCGTCAGCCCTAGATTCCGTTGGGGCGGTCCGCCACAATTGGCGAACTGTGACGACAAACACGTTTGCCGCTGAAGGCCAAGCGCTGCCTCCGGCACTCGACGCAGGAGCGCCGTACACTTCACGCCTGTCCGCCCGGTCAGCGCTCTACTCGGATCTGCAGGTGCTGCTAGACGCGCAACGCGTAACCCGGGAGGCTTCTTTCCGCTCGTTGGTCGTCGACGAGAATCGTCTCGTCCGGAAGTCGATCGCGGCGCGAAAAAAAGCCTGGCAGGAACTGAAAACGCGATACATCCTGCAACCGGAGCATCCGCTGTTCGCCGCCTTCCTCAGCGAGTGGAACCGTTGCCGTTCGGAACCGGAACGAGGCCTGACCGCATACGTGCTCCTCGCACTCAATGATCGCCTAGTCGCAGATCTAGGCATACGGTGGCTCTTTCCGCGTCTGCGCCGCGCGCCTGCCGAGGTCCGCATAGCTGACATTCGTGGATTCATAGATGGCGCAACCGCACTGCACCCTGAAGTCGCCGCCTGGTCGGACCAGACGCGGGCGGCGGTCGCGCAAAAGTACGCGGCGAGCATTCGTGATTTCGGATTGGCGAGGGGAAAAGTCAACAAGGTCACAACGCGACCGGCACTGTACGGAGCTCCCGTACGGCTCTTGGTTCGCGTCCTGCGTCTCGTTGGCATCAGTCCGACCGAGATGATTCAGGCGCGTGTCTTCCGGCTACTGGCCCTGGATGGTCAGGATGTGGTGGACGCGCTCGGTGAGCTCAACCGAACCAATGCGTTGTCCTTCAGAATGCAGGGCGATGTCGTCGAGCTCGAGGTGGAAACGCGACCGTGATGCAAGGCTTGTTCGCTTCGCTGTACGAGCTCATCAAGCAGCCGCCGCCGAGCGGCCAAGGCGTCAAGACGGACAGTTCCATTCTGCTCATCTATCCCCCAGACAAGGAACTGGATTTCAAGGAATACCTCGTCGACACCTTCGTTCCGCACCTACGAGCCAATGCCGTCCCGTTCACCCACCTCGACGTCACCGGTTTCCTGTTCCAGTGCCTCGCGGAATCCGATATCGAGTCGCTCCACGAAGCCGAGTTCGACAACTACCGGTGGATGCAGCAAGGCCTCTCCCAGCGCGTCGAGGCCGCGCTCCAGCGGCGGCTGACAGATATCACGTTGGAGAAGCCTGGGGCACCGGTGCTCGTTTCCTCCACCGTCGCGCTGCATCCGCTCGTACGATACGGAGAGATTCTGAGGGGCCTACGCGACCTCGACGGCCGGGTGGTGCTCGCGTTCCCGGGCGAAGAGCGTGGCGGCAGACTTCACTTCATGAACGAACATGACGGAGGCAACTACCTTGCCGTCAAGCTGTTCTGGCAATGAAACGGCGATATGTGCATTAGCGAGGAGGATCATCCTTGACAACCGTGAGGCAAACGGTCAAGCGGGATATCGGCAAGAGGATCGAGGGTGTTGTCAAGGTCTTCGACAAGTCAGCCCTCGCCAATGAAATCCGCGACTACGTCCTGACCGACAAAATCGAAGAAGAACTCAGACGAATCTTCGATACGTTCACGCAGGTCAGCGAGACCATTCGCCGCGGCGGCGCGACACGCGATGTCGTCGGCATGTGGGTCTCCGGCTTCTTTGGATCAGGAAAGTCCCACTTCAGCAAGGTCCTTGGCCATCTGCTCCAGAACGACCCGCTCGATGACGGATCAGGCGAGGACTGCAACGGTGTTCTCGTCAAGCACCTGTCGGACAGCCCCCACGGCAAGGCCATCGGGCTTCGACTCGGCGAGATAAAGCTCGGCACGCAAATCCGCACGATCGCGTTCGAAATCAAGAGCCGGCAATCGCTCACGAACCCCGACTCGGTGGGTGAGATTCTGGTTTCGGAGTTCTATCGGCACATCGGGCTCGCAGAGAACTTCGTCGTAGCGAGGATCGAGCGGCGTCTACAGCAACGGGGATTGCTGGACAAGCTGGCCGCCACCTACGAATCCGAGTTCGGCGTGCCGTGGCGAAGTGCGCAGGGTCGGGACGACCTCCTCACTGTTCGAGGCCGCCTCGCCGACTTGCTGCCAAAGGTCGATCCGGGGGAGTACGCCGATCACAGCTCTGCCAAGAACGCCCTTGACGACATGTTCCGCCACGAGAAGATCACCGCCGAAGGCATTGCGGACGAACTGGTCGCATGGGTCGACGAGCAGCCGACCGCCGCCGGCAGAGTCCAGCACCTCGTGTTTGTGATCGATGAGATGGGAACCTTCATCGGCGACTCGAACGAGCGAATCGGGGAGTTCAACAGCCTTGCCGAGATGATCGGGAACAAGGGCAAAGGCAAAGTGTGGCTGATCGTCACCAGTCAACAGGACCTCGAGAAAGTCGTCGATCGCACGAACTTCCAGCCCGCCCTGGTGGGACGCTTGAACGCGCGCTTCGAGCTCAAGCCCCACCTTATCTCCGACGAGATAGGCAAGGTCGTCTCGGAACGGCTGCTCAAAAAGCACCCGGCAGAGGAGCCTGCCTTGCTTTCCCTCTACCAAGCGCACGAGGGTGGGATCGCTCAGCTCGCGGACATCAAGGCAAGCCGCCACCTCGGCACCGTGGACGAACAGACCTTCGTGGACTGCTACCCGTTCCTCCCCCACCAGATTCGACTCGCGCAGGACATCTTCGAGGCACTGTCCGGTTTCCGCATCTCGGGCGGCGTACGATCGATGATCTCGGTGGTCATGGAGGCGCTGCAGGGCCTGGCCGACGACGAGATCGGCGTCGTCGTCAGCTTCGATCAGATTTTCGACGCCGTCGGGAACGACCTTCTGTCCCAAGAGTATCTTGGCGCCTCTGGCGTGCAAGCCATCCATGACTCGACCGAACGCGTGCCGAATGCGCCGATCGATCCGGCGCGCGTGTTAAAGGTCCTCTGGCTACTGCAACGCATCACCTGGGTCCCGCGTGTCCCGGAGACACTGGCCAAGTTGCTCGTTGGGCGAGTCGACGTCCAGATCGCACCACTGCGTGAGAAGGTCGAGAGAACGCTCCAGGACCTCCAAGAGGCCGGCTACGTGGCCCGTGACGAGGCCACCGGGGAGTGGAAGTTCCTGAGCGAGCGGGAACGAACGATCGAGCAGGCAATCCAGGAGATGATCCGGCCCGGAGGAGCGACGAGCTTCAGCGTCGCCGTCGTTCGCCGTACGTCCCAGCAAATGGCAAGGGAGAGCGTCGTTGTCAGGAAGAAGCTGGGGAACTACGCCGTTCGACACGGCAAGACGCAGGTACCGTTCAGCTTCGGCGTGCGCCTCGATGGCGAAGCCATCCTCACCGGACCTGAGGTTGAAGTCGCCTTCACGAGCCCGCTGGTTGCCGGACGCGCGCAAGAGATCGAGGAAATCCGCCGACTCAACCAAGCTGGTGGAGCCAAGGGACGCAACGTGTACTGGGTCTCGTCCGTACCTGACAACCTCGAAGACAGACTCAGACGCTACGAGGCACTCGTCAAGATCACCGCAGACAAACGGTTTACCGAGGACACCTCCTCCGACACCCAAGACGCTCTCTCGGAGAAACGCAAGGAACGCGACGAGCTTCGCGGCGCGCTGGTCGGCGAGATCGAAAGGGCGTTCTTGAACGGGACCATGTTCTACGGTGGTCAACAGGTCGATCTGGATGGCGCCCGGAACCTCAACGAGCCGATCAACAACGCGCTGCCGTCCATCATTCCCAACATCTATCCCCAGTTCCGCCTCTCGGACCGCGTCTTCGACTTCGCCAAGGACCTCAAGGCGTTGCTCAATCCGGCCAACACGAGGCTCGACACCGTGGCAGGTGAGCTTGAGCTGTTCGATACGCAAGGCAGTCTGCAGCGCGAATCCGACCTCGTGTCCCTTGTGCTGGAGGTGATCAAGGACCTGGAGGACGAGGCCGTGGATCCGACCGGGAGCGTTCTTGTCGACGCCCGAGGCAGCAAGGGATTCCAAGGTTTCGAGCGACCGCCTTACGGATGGCCGGCCGAGATCGTGCGGCTAGTGCTGGCAGCATGTGTCCGAGCCGGCGCCGTGTACGTCGAGCGTCAGACCAGCACAGGGCCCAGCGCGGTGTACGACTACCAAGAAACCGCTGATGTTTTCGCCAAGGTGAATACGTTCAAGAGAGCTACGTTTCGCGTGGCCGCGACCAGCCTGACCGTCGAGCAGATCAAGCAGGCCGCAAAGGCACTCATCACAATGGGCGTCTCCGGCACCGCGGAGTCCGGGAACGCGATCGCAATGGCCGTGCGGGAGTTGGGCGCGGTTCTGCAATCGGGTATCGAGACCGCGAAGCTTCAGTTACCGGCCCACCTGCCCCTCCACGAGGCGCTCGACGCTGGCGAAGACGCCCTCAGTGAACCGATGACGGTCAAGGATCCCACCAGGGCAGTCATCGCGTTTCTCGATGCCATGGAGTCCTGGAAGGAAACAGGGGCGCAGCTGAACGCCTTGCAAGCCTTTCTGGACGCCAACCGCCACACGGAGTTCGCCGCATCTCGTCTTCTGATGGAACTGGTCGAGAATCACCCCGTGCCCAGCGCCGACGAAGCCAACGCCTTGATCTCGCAGGCAGCCAAGGACATGGATGCGATCATCGCCGCCAAGGAGGTGGTCGGGCGCTGGACAGACTATCGCAGCGCGTTCGACCAAGCTCACATCGCATATCGCAAGGTCTACCAGCAGGCCCACGACCGGATCGCGAAAGAGGTCGAGGAAGCCGTCACGGGAATTCGAGCTGGCGACGCGTACATGCGCGCACCGGAGAGCGAGCGGCAGTCGCTTGTCGACGCCGTCTTCGGGCCCGGCGGCGACTGCCACTATCCCGAGCTAGCCATCGGCTCCGCGACCGATCTGATCCGGGCCGCCGGCCGACGCAGCCTCACGTCCCTCGGCCAGGCTCAGGTCGCGCTACCAGGCTACCGCGCCAGAGTCGAGGCAGAGTTGCGAAAGGCCGCGGCACCGCCTGAAGTACGCAACGGGAGGACATTCGAGTGGCGACCCCATGATGCGTTCACCGGAAGGCGGTTCGTTACCGAGCAGGAAGTCGAGGACGCCATCCGGCAGGCTGTGAAGGAACTTGAGGAGGCTGCCGAGGAACTGAAGGCCCGGATCAGGGAAGGCTGCACGGTCGTAGTGAAGTGACGACCCAATCCCAGGCGCTCTCCGACCGGCACAAGGAGGCAGTGAAGGCCTGGGTGCCGAAAGTGCGCGCGGTGGTCCAGCGAGATTTTCGCGGGCAACTTGAGCGTCTCGGCCTCGAGCCTAGCGGCAAACACACGCCGCTCGCCGAGATGGCCCTGCCGCAAGAGGCCAGAGTAACGCGCGAGCGCGTGGAAGCCTTCCTCGCCCGCGAGGCCATGGCCGAAGGCACTGCGGAACGCGGCTACGCGAACGCCTTGAGGGAGTTCACCTACACGCTGCTCAACCGCCTCGTCGGACTCAAGGCGATGGAGGTACGCGAACTGCTCTACCTCCCGCCTCCAGCAAACCCGGACGCGTCGGTCGAGCGAACGGAGGTTGTCAGCCCGATATCAGGCCAGACGCGCTCCCGCTACCTGCGCGACTTCCGCGCAGCGGGCGGCAGCCGCTACAAGTACCAAGACGACGCTGAGGAAGCGCTGCTTCGTGACGCCCTGACAACAGCGTTTCGTCACGTCACCCTGGACATCCGAGTGTTGTTCGATCCGGACCACGAGCATGCGTGTATCTGGCCAACTCACGCCATCCTTGTCGAAGTCTTCCGTTCCATCAACGAGGACCTCCCCGAGGACGCCTATCGCGCACAGGATTTCCTCGGTTGGGTCTATCAGTTCTTCAACACTGAAGAAAAGAAACGCGTGCGCGACGAGAATAGGGGCATTCCCCGCTCATCATACGAACTAGCGGTCATCAACCAGTTCTACACGCCTTCGTGGGTGGTGAAGACATTGGTCGACAACACGTTGGGACGCCTGTGGTTGCAGATGCACCCTGATTCAAGCTTGCGAGGCACCGCCCCACCCCCGCTACCGGGTGAGCGGACATCGGATGTTCCCGTAGCGGACTACCTCGTGCCCCACACTGGCGAGAACATTCGTTTTCAGCAGGTGACCGAAACGGCCGAAGTCCTGAGCTTCAAGCGTGCCCGCGACATTACTCTGATCGACCCGGCTTGCGGCACGATGCACTTTGGCCAGTACGCGTTTGGACTCTTCCACCGCATGTACCTCGACGAAATCGAACACGCCGGACAGGAGGGCTGGCCCGCGGCACCTTCTGTCACAGACCCGCGCGAGATTCCGGCGGCCATTCTCGAAAACAACCTGTTCGGCATCGACATAGACCCTCGAGCAATCCAGATCGCGTCGCTCTCATTGATGCTCACGGCCAAGGAAGCCGCGCTACGGGACGGTCTCTCGCCGACGGGCGTCAAGGTCAAGCGGAGCAACCTGGTCGTAGCCAACGCCGTGGACCTGGACGAGGACAGGCTTCGCGGACTCATTGACGGCCTGAGTGGACGCTCTGGGTCGCAAGAGCTGGGCGAACGGCTCTTCAATGCCATCTGGGAGAATCTCCAGAACATCGGCGAAGTCGGGAGTCTCGTCCGCGTCGCCGAGGAGATCACGCAGTCCCTCAATGACTGGGTCGAAGGGGAGGCTCGGGCGAAGGGACTCACAGACTTCGCGGTCACGCCCCCCGGGGCTCAGCTCGAGCTCGGGTCGATCAAGTCGGATGCCGATCGAGCGATTGCTAAGCAGCACGCACTTGAGCGGCAAGTTCTCGAACAAGAGGCGCTGATTCTGCGGCTCAACCTACTCTCCGCAGTCGAGGCCGAAGCCGGCCGGGTCGCTGTCGAACCCTCCGAGCGACTGTTCGCAGAAGATACCGCGCGTCGCCTCAAACTCGTGCAGTTCCTGTCGCGACGCTACGACATCGTCGTGATGAACCCCCCCTACGGTTCGTTCGTGCCAAAGGTGAAGGACACCATCAAGGTCTCATACCCACTGACCTCCAACGACATCTACGCGGCATTTGTCGACCGGGCTTGCCAACTGACTGAACCCGATGGCTACGTCGGCGCACTGCTATCGGCGACGTTCGTCAACTTGAAGACCTTCGAGAATCTCCGGAGTGAGATTCTCCTCAAGCGAAACCCTCTCCTCGTCATGCTCGACCTCGGTTTCGGCATCCTCGACGACGCAACGGTCGAAGCGGCGGCCATCGTACTTCACGGGGGAACGCCATGAGCCGACTCCGGTGGCGGTGGGAGGAGAAGGACTTTGGGTTTCGCTACCGGGCGGGGTCCGGAAGGCGCGCTGCGGAACACTACCAGGGGGCGTCACCGGGGGATTTCTACGTTGTGCCCACCAGCCAGCGAAAGCTCGCCAAGTCGCGAGCCGATGAACTAGCCCGACGCGCAGCCACCCCGCAGTCGGCCGTGGTTGTGGCCAATCCATGGAACGACTATCACCGGGATTGGGACTGGATCGTCGGTCCGGACGGGATCCTCATCAACTACGCCGGATGCCTGGATCAGGATGAGTTGAATCGACGCGAAGACGAAGGCGTCGCGCGAGCCATGGAACTCATCAGTGACTTGGTAGCACTCGCGGTCCCCGCACGGTTGACCGTTTCGCTCGTGCAGCAGGTACACCGTGAACTATTGGGCGAAATCTACCCGTTCGCCGGCGCGTGGAGAACAGTCGAGCTTCACAAAGGTGCCGGACCGACAAAGTGGCCACTGCCGCCCGGCGGCATTGAGCCAATGATGGGGATCTTCGATCGCGACGTGCTGACCAGATCGCCGGTCATCGCCGACGACGACGCGACCGTCGTTGCATTCGCGGCGGAAGTGATGGGCGAGTTCATCGCAATCCACCCCTTCCGTGAAGGCAACGGCCGCACAGCGTTCATCCTGGGAAACCTGATCCTCATGCAGAACGGTCTGTTGCCCCTTGATGTCTATGATCGCCAACGCGACCAGACGCGTTACTTCGCGGCATGTGAGGCCGCCCGCGTACGTGCGGACTACGTGCCGCTAGCATCGCTCATCAGTGAATGGGAAGGCGCAGCGATGGATCGCTGGGAGGCAATCCATGGCGAAGAATAGGCGGGTCGACATAAAGGCCATTCTAGGCGACTCCGATCTTCGAAGGAAACTGATGGTGTCGACCATACGGGCAACGCAGGCGCGCGAAGGTATCGAGACAACCGAAGAGCAAGCTGATCGTGCGTACTACGTTGTTACGGAAGCAGAACGAACAGCCTTCTTCGCGCTGGAACCGTTTCGGGGGGGGAAGCGCGGTCGGCGGGACGAGCGACACGAGACCTTCGTACGGGCGCTTCGCCACGCAACCAGCGATGTGCGTCACGACGTTGCGCGACGAGACTTCGCGGCTATTGATGGGAGCCCTCTTGCGTATTTGCGCGTTCGGATCATCGCGCCGGTGTTCCGAGAATCGCCAGCACTGGACCCGGCTGTGGGCATTGCGGCGCAAGGATTGGCCACGGCAGCCGATGGGCGGTTTGTTCGTTACTTCTGGGAAGTTCCGGCCCATGCTCAAGGGCATGGCCGCCCTTGGGTTGCCTTTGCCAAAGGAGGTCCGTTTAGCCGATTCTATGCAGATGTGTTCCTCGTCGTGAACTGGCGAGAAAACGGTGCCGACATCCGAGCTCTGGGAAAGGGGCGGGTGCAAAACGACCAGTACTATTTCAAACCAGGGATGACGTGGCCATTACGAACGCAGCGAGGCTTCAATTTGCGGATGCTGCCAGAGGGTTGCATTTTTGGGCACAAGGGCCCCGCCATCCTCGACATAGACCCGAGGAAGGCTCTCTACGTTCTCGGCATTGCTAACTCGGCACCCGCCGAGTTCATCCTGAGCGGGCTGATGTCGTTTGGCTCGTGGGAGGTTGGCGTCGTTAAACGACTCCCGATCCCCAAGGCATCGGTCGAGCAGATGCAACGCATATCTCGACTCACTCAGTCGATCTACGACACGAAGCGCCGCTGGGACACCGGCAATGAGGTAGCTACCTCATTCGTGTGTCCATGGGTGCTCCAAGCACGGAATGCTAGATCGTTCTCGGAGACGCTCGTATCGGCTCACGCAGCGGAAGAAGAGGGCGAGGAGCAGATTGAGGCAATGTACAGCGACTTGAACGAAGAGTCGTACCGGCTCTATGGGATTGCTGACGAAAAACGCGCACTTATCGAAGCGGCCCTGGGCGAGCGGGCACCCGAGATTCTGTGGGCCGACATGGAGCGCCGAACCGCCGAGCAGAAGCGGATGGAGCATGTCTGGCGTTTGCTTTCGTACATGGTTAAGCGGGTTCTCGAGGCCGACGAAGACGGGATTGTCCCCTTCCAATCTCTAATAGGCGATGCAGGCCTTCTCGACCGCATCCACAATGAGGTCGCTACGCTTTTCCCCAACCAAGACGCCAATCAAGTCGAGGTGGAGATCACCAACGAGCTAAAGCGTGTGGTCAAGGGCTACAAGCGAGCGTCGAGCATCGGCGAATGGCTCGAGGACGTCTTCTTCGACTACCACGCTTCGCTGTACAAGAAGCGGCCCATCATCTGGCACATCGCGAGTAGTCAGGGCAGAGCCCCCCAGGGCTTTGGTGTGCTCTGCCACTACCACAGATTCGATGCGAACCGCATGGCCAAGCTACGAGCTGGCTATCTGCGTGAAGCGATCGAGACATTCCGGCGAGAAGCCGCGCTAGCGAATCAGTCAGGGCACGCCGAAGCCCGTATTGAGTGGCAGGCCAAGCTCGAGGAGACGCTGGCTCTCGACAGTAAGCTGCAAGCCGTTCAGGAGGGCCGATTCGAGGGACCCGAAGGCGGAGCAACGGACTACCGCATCCTGACCCCGTGGAAGGCACCGGAGGATCGGCCCAAGGGTTGGGCCCCGGACATCGACGATGGCGTCAAGGTCAATATCGAACCACTACAGAAGGCCGGCGTGCTGCGGATCCGAAGGGTCGTCTGATGATCCTCCAGGCGCTTGTGAACCAGTTCAGCCGACGCTTTCAGCACGAGAAGCGGGCGCAGGTCTGCCTTTGGTTCGACGAGAAGGAGGAGTTCATCAAGTTGCTGCCATCGTTGCGGGCGCACCTTGGGTCGATGGACTCACCGCCTTTTCTCCTTCTGGAGTACGACGCTCCTGAGCACCACGGTCAGGTCTGGCTGAAACATCAGGTGCACAGAACTTTAAACGCGCTGTCCAGCGAAGAGAGTCGGCAGCAGCGCTTCGTGATGTACCTGCCGCTGCCCGAGGACCACCTGGTGCAGGGTGGCCCGGGCGGGGCACCCGCGCTCGACATGCTGGCAGAATACCGAACCACAGGCGTGAGCTGGCGAGTGGACGGCAAGCGCCCGACCCTTTTCCGATTCCTGAAACAAACGGGCGTCGAGCTTCCCGGCCTTCCGCGAGACCAGCAACGCATCTACGACGGCGGCCGCAACTCCTTGCTCGCCAAGTACGTCGCCAAGTTCGCAGACCGTCCGGCGACATTCTGGGCGGTCCCGCTGAGCCCTGCGCTCGTGCAAGAGCGCCTTGTCGGGGACGTTGATCAGACCATTCTTGATCTCGCGGCTCTACCTGAGCCGACCTGGCAGGACCTCGACGACAAGGGACTGATTTCGGAGTTTCTAGGGGTCGTGCGGGAACGGTACGGCTTCGAAGCACCGGCTGACGGCGCCTCGAACTGGGTCAAGGCGCTCGCGACAACGCTTGCCCTCACCGAAACCTTCCTAGGCTATGGCGAACCCGACGACTTCCCCCTGGCAGATCGGCTCCCGCCGCAACCGGTGCGGACCCACCACCAGCAACTCCTCCATCGATGGTTGCGGGACAGCGAGAGTCGTGCTGCCTGGGATCGCCTAATCCAGGAAGTCGAAACGGAACTGGACCTCTCAAACTGGGCGCGAGACAAGGTGGGCTTCTGCTTCGGCTTTCCGCATCTGGTACAGATGCGCTGGCAGGAGGTCGCCGGGTCCTTCGCCGTCGCCGCAACCAAGTCCTCTTCGACGGCCGCTTTTTTCACGGAACATGGCGCACTCATCGCCAAGGAGGCCGAACACAGCAGAGCCAGCCTCAACCCGGCTGGGGCCTGGGACCTCTTGCGACAACTTCAGGATTACCTGGGCGCTTGCGAGGAAGCCACGAGGCTCGCCAACGAGGCTGAATCGGTCGATGCGCTGGTTCGCGTGTTCGTGAGTCAGGCACCCGTCGTTGACGCGGCTCACATCACTCTTCGCCACGACGCCGAGAGACAGGGTCTGCCATCCGTCGCGAAGGTGGCCGACCGAACATATGCGACCTACACGAACATGCTGAACGGGCGCTTCTTCAAGCGCTATGTCGCGCGCGGCTCCACGAGCATAGACGAGTTGCCTTATGTAACCGATCACCTAGAAAGGCGGCTCTGGAACGCGAATGGCAAGCGGGCTGTTGTCATCGTTGATGCCTTGCGCTACGACTGTGCTTACCTAATTCGTCAGACGCTGCAGAGCTTCGCCGTAACCCTGGAGCCGATGCGGGCAGCGATACCCACTGTGACTCCGGTCGGCATGACGGCGCTGATGCCTCTGGCCGAGGCGGAGGTCTCGTGCGACATCCAAGCCAACAGCCTGCACCCGCGCGTTAATGGCAAGGATGCCGCCGCCCGCAGCAACCGGGTCGCCTACCTGAGAGACTTCGGCGCCGACTGCCGTGAGATCGGCCAACTCGAGGCAACCTCGGACACGCCCGCTGGACTTGGCGAGCTGCTCGTAGTCTTTGGCCATGGCGAGGTAGACCACATAGGTCATGGTAATGCGAGAGCCCTGGTGCGGCACCTGCACGGCGAAGTGGAACGGATTGCGCGCCTTGTCCGCACGCTGCATCGATGGAACTACCCCGTGGTTCACGTCATTACCGACCACGGCTTCATTCTTCTGGACGAGGACAACCTTCCCGACGAGGTCGCGTGCAACGCGGAATGGTGCCGAGTCAAGAAGGAACGATATGCGCTCGTCCCCGCCGAGGCCGACCTTCCCGTGGCCAGTTTACCGTTCGGCTGGGACCCCTCGCTTCGCGTTGCCCTGCCACCGGGACTGGCCTTTTTCAAGGGCGAAAAGCCATTCTCGCATGGTGGCGTCGCCCTGCAGGAACTCGTGATTCCGCACCTCGTCTCGCGCTGCTACCCGCCCGAGGCGAAGCGGCTCGGCCTCGAAGTCGTCCTTCCAGTATTCGAGCTTACGAGAACGGCCGTGAAGGTGTCTCTGCGACCGGAACGCCCTGCTTCACCGGAAAGTCCACAGATGACGCTATTCGCTGCACCGGCAAGGACGGTCAGTTTGGACGTGCTGCGGCTCGATTCGACGACTGGCGCACATGTATCCGTGCTCGCGTCGGGTGGTCCAAAGGAGGTGCGTGTCGATCCAGAAGCAAGCGAACAGGACGTAACCCTCTTCTTTCACACTGCAAAATCGTTTCGCGCCGGGGAGATCCTTCACCTCGACATCAGGGACACTGAGACGACCGAACAGTTTCCGCCCGGGGGCATCAAGCTGACCATTGGGCGGGACATGTAGCGAGGCGCCGATGACCGACCAAGCATTCGTTCTGAATGATCTCGATACCTTGGCGACTGAGTCGTATCCGGGGCTTGTCGTGCGCAAGGACCTCCTGCGCCGCATGCGTAGCGCCTTCGGCGTGCCTGCCTTCGTCATTGAGTTTCTTCTCGGCAAGTACTGCACGTCCACAGACGAAGAGACGATTCGCGAGGGCCTGGAGTTCGTTCGCGAGACCTTGGCGAGCAAGTACGTCAAGCCCGATGAGCGAGAGGCGGTCAAGTCAGCGATCAAGCAGCACACCACGTTCGAGATCATCGACAAGATCTCGGTTCGACTGATCGAAACCCATGACAAGTACTGGGCGCGACTGTCCAACCTCGACCTCGACTACATCAACATCGAAGAGAGCGACGTTCGCCATTACGACCGGTTATTTATGGGCGGCATCTGGGCCGAGGTCACGTTACGCTACGACGAGACGTATCTGTTCAAGGGGCAGATACGGCCTTTCTTCGTCGCCAACATCCGGCCCATCCAGCTTTCGTCACGCAAGCTCGACGACTTTATCGAAGGTCGGCGGCGGTTCACGCGCGACCAGTGGCTGGACATGATGATGCGCTCCATGGGCTATGAACCGGACCATCCGTACTACACCAAACGACGCAAACTTCACCACATCCAGCGGCTCGTCCCCTTTGTCGAGAAGAACTTCAATTCTGTCGAGCTCGGTCCCCGCGGCACTGGCAAGAGCTTCGTGTACCAGCAACTCAGTCCCTACTCCCATCTGGTCTCGGGCGGACAAACGACAACGGCGCAGATGTTCGTCAACCTTGCCTCTGGCCAACGCGGCCTCGTGTGCCTGTGGGACGTGGTGGCGTTTGATGAGGCGGCCGGAATCCGCTTTACCGACAAGAGTGGCCTGAACATCATGAAGGGCTACATGGAGGACGGCGCCTTCAGCCGCGGTCGGGACATCATCACGGCGGAGGGGTCGATCGTCTTTGTTGGCAATCTGGACGGCGACATCGAGACGATCGTGAGGACGTCGAACCTTTTCTATCCGATGCCGAAAGAGATGGACACAGCGTTTTTTGACCGCATTCACGCCTACATCCCGGGCTGGGAATTTCAGAAGACGTCAGACGCCGCCTACACCGATCACTTCGGCGTTGTCACCGACTACCTGGCCGAGGTCTTCCAGGAACTCCGCAAGCAGAGCTATGCCGATTACGCGGAGCGCTTCTTCGACTTCGGCAGCCATCTGGGCGGACGCGACCAGAAAGCGGTACGAAAGATCGTCTCTGGGTTGATCAAGCTGCTGCACCCACACGGAGAGGTCAGCAAGGAGGAAACCGAAGAGTATCTCGCCTATGCGATGGAGATGCGCAGGAGGGTCAAGGAGCAGCTCAAGAAGATGGGCGGGCTCGAGTATTGGGACACGAACTTCTCCTATACCGACAACGAAAGTCGTCAGGAGACCTTCGTGCCTTTGCCAGAGATTGGCGGGGGCCATTTGATTGCGGCGGAGGGCCTGCCGCCCGGGAGCGTCTACACGGTCGGCTCAGACCTTTCAGACAACCGGCTCGCCCTGCTTCTGTTGCAGACCCAGATGGGTCCAGGCTCCGGACGCATCACCACCCTCGGCAATCTCTCCAGCAGCATGAGGGAGGCCATGAAGACCGCCGAGGCCTACCTCAAGGCCAACGTTCACAACCTTGGCATCAACCACGACCTCAAGGGCTACGACCTCACCATCCAGGCAATCAATCTGAATCAGGCCAAGGAAGGCGCCGAGACGGCCGTAGCCTTCTTTGTCTCTCTCGTCTCGTCGGTGCTCGGTAAACCCGTGCTCGACCGCACGGTCGTCCTGGGCGCGATGAGCGTTCAGGGAATCCTGCTCAAGGTGGACTCCCTTCCCGAGCGCATGCAGATGGCGGTCGAGGCGGGCGCCAAGCGCATCCTGATCCCTAGCGACAACAAGCGCGACCTGGGTGACGTCCCAGACGCGATCATCACCGCCATCCAATGGCAGTTCTTCGACTCACCGACCAAGGCCGCGATCATGGCGATGGGGTTGGGGGACCGTGAGGGATGAGAACGCTTCCGTCGCCGCTTGAGTAGTTCTGCCGACGTCGCCCCGGGGTCCAACTGCGGCGTTGCAGGTACGCAGTCGTCGAGAATCGGGTGTCGCCTTCCGCTTTCCCCAACACTACAAGACAAGCACCACCCGGCTAAGCCATTCCCCGTTTAGCCCCCTGTGTCAGGCGATATAGCGCCCAACGGCACCATGGTCCCATCTACCGCTTGCACGCCACACGCCAGGGGCGTCCGATACACAATCGAGCGCCTAACGCAACCGGCGGCCGCCATCAACCGTCTACCTCAATGAACGGTGGCGCCACCCTGTCTGTCCAACCCTTTACCTTCGCCCGGCTCATTCCCCTTATCCTCCTCCGAAGGCGCGTTGATCGGTTCACCAAAGACACTCTCAAACCTTTCACGAACCAACCTGTCGTCGCGAACCCAATCGAACACCGGCCATTCCCGGAAATCCGCCTTATCTACCAGCTCCTCGCGAGCCACTTTCGGAATGAGCTCCACGACACGTTCAACATCATCGCGTATGGCGGCGATGCATATCTGAAAATCGTCCGTCGCAGCAGACCAGTCAACCTCCGAGATGACGTCATATGCCTTTTCCAGTTCACCCGACTTCTTGTAGGCATTCGCCAAATTAACCGTCATCATCTTCATGATTCGCTCCGACGCAGACGGCGACTGTTTGAACAAGGCCAAGTCAAGTAGCCTCGCGGCCACATGGTGCTGGCCATCCCGTATCAGTTCGTACGTGCGGCCATTGAGGCTCTCGTATGCCGCCTCCCTATCATCCCTAAAGTGTTTGAGCCATAGCACGAACATCAACGACAGGCCAAACTCGAGCAAGCGGTCAGAGGACCCCATCAGGTACTGCGGCCCAAGTTCTAACCGCGTTCCCTCCTCCGCGCCGACGTCAAATCCGTGCTTTTTACAATTTCTGATGTAACGAGCGTTGGCTGTCTGATTGCCGTGTGCAATGAGATTTCGACGTTCGAAGATCTCCACAAAGTCACCCCACTCATCGTAATTCTTGCGTATATCAACGTTTAGTTTGTCCTCAATGTACTTGACTTGCTCAGTGTGACTCCCGCGCATTATCTCTTCCACTTCATCTTCCGTCACCCTATCTATGACCTCGTCAAATGACCTCATGCTCAGGACATCTTTCACGGCAATGGTCTTCGAGGAAGCAAAGAGTCGCTCGGGTTTAGATCGAAGCATGATCCTGAGAGTGTCCGCTACAAATGAATCGAAAGTTGCAACCAAGCTCAAGAGGACGGCCCCCGGAAGGACCGCTATTCCTCGGTCGAACTCCCGTAGTCGGCGAATCTGACGTTGAATGACTGGGAACTGGTCCTTGGTAACGGCGTAAGTCTCGAACTCGCCATCTGTTGCCACCTTCTCAAGGTGCTTGATCGCACTCCTGTAGACCTCGCCGTGAATGAACGCAGAACGCATTGTAGGCATTATCGCCAACACCAGCCGCCGCAAGGGCACGTAACCCGACATTGTCTCTTGGAAGCGAGCCATCAGTTCCGACAACTCAGTGGAGGGGTCAGGCGTTGGTTTCGCGTCATCCTCGCCCGACGCATCGGGATCCTCTTCACTGGATGGTCGAGGGAGGTTGTCCCTTTCGGCACCGGGTTCGGCAATTTGGGTGGCCTTCCACTTGTCGATCTGGGTGGGATCAGTTGCCACAATCAACGCACGACACTCCTCCGCGTCGTGGTCCATTCTAAAGCACATCTGGAGAACTACATCACTCTCGTCTCTAGCCATATTCCCGACCTCAATCAGAACTTCAATACGCAACGAGGAATTCGCCACCATGGGGGACCGGACGTTGGGAAGCCGGACAGCTCACGGCGCGGACGATGCTCATCGTAAACGAGCATGGTTGAAATCCATACGAGGGCGTTGGTTGTGAGCCCGCTGAAACGAGTGAACCCGAGGCCGAGACATAAAACGGGACAGTGGCCTTTGACTCACTTCGATCATAGATCGTGCAACATCCTCGTCCGCCAGTCCGTCAGGCATAGACCAACCCATATACATCCGCCTGTTCGGTATGGATGGTCCTGCCGAGGGCGCGCCCCGTTGCATGATTTCTCGCCTGCACAACGTCCATCGGCACTCCTAAGCGCGTACAGCCATCCGGGTGAAGGTCGAGAAGCGTCAGCTGCATGCCTGGTTCCGCCGACACACGGACCCACACGTTCCGTGATCTCGCGAAGCGAGACCCTCCGTGTTCGGCGATGAGCGAGCCTGTCCCTCACGATTGTCTCGACGAACGCAGTGGTGAAGTCGGCGGCTGCATACAGCACGGTATAGCTCCCGGTCCACGTCGCGGAGCGGAGTCCGCAGGAGTTGTTCCAACGGGGAGCCGACGTACCGCTGCGACATGATCCGGTAGCTTTCCGGAAACGCCTTCCTGACGAGCAGCCTCTCGATCAGACTCCGCGGATAGCGGTTTTCGGTCACGTAAAGGTCGCGCCGAATCCTGCCGCCGCAGATAGAACTTCGTCGAGCCCACCGGACCGCAAGCGCTCAATGGGACGGGCCGCCCCGTCATCGAAGGGCCACTCCTGACTGAGAAAGGTCCACGCAAGCTCGGGCTCCCCAACAACGTCGACAATTTGCGCCAGTCCGTCAGTGACCCGACCGGGCCCGACGATCTGACCTGCCGGGATGTTGAGTCGGCGCTTCGTGGACCGCCAGGCGATCAATGTGTTCTTGGCCACCCAGTCGTAAACGGTCGTACGCGACACACCGAGTCGTGACGCTGCCTCCGTAACTCCGATCAGGTCCTCTTCAGTCCGATAAGGTTCTCGTATCCCGCCACACACTTTCTCCATCCTACACACCCGGAGGTAACCTCGCAACACCCGGAGGTAACCTCGCACGCACTCCTCTCCGCGTCGCCCGGCCCCGACCGCGATGCCCTTCTTGCCCCGCATACCCTCCCGCGCCGACAGGGACGCCGTCTCGCTCGCATCGGCGAATCCACGGTCGCTGATACCGACTGGAAAACACCCATTTTTGGCGGACGGGGATTCCACTTTTCGCGCGAGGCACGCTACGCGACCGTTGGCCAAGCCAACAATGTCTCAAACTCCCTCTCTCCCGACACACACATTTCGTCCCACAGGCCTATGCCTTGCTTTTGCTATGCTCGGTCGGGCTCGACGGCACATCGGCGGCTTGCAGGGCAGCGACACGAACTGGCACGATCACATACGCAGCGACCCTGCAATCCTCGCGGGGAAGCCCGTAGTGCGCGGAACCCGTCCGTGGACTTCCTGCTCGACCTGCTCGCCAACGGCTGGACTCTTGCTGAGGTGCTGGAGAATTACCCGCACGTATCCCGCGAGGTGCTCTGCGCCTTGTTCGCTTTCGCAGCGGATGCACGCGAGACGAGCAGGTCTACTCCTTCAGCGACTAGCCCGACATGAAGCTGCTCGCGGACGAGAACGTCCCGCTCGGGACCGTTACGGCCTTGCGGCGCTCCGGCGAGGATGTTCTAGTGTACTGTCTCCAATAGAACAGGTTTTATGACGCATCGGCGATTGCGGTT
>VXSY01000151.1 GCA_009837725.1 Gammaproteobacteria bacterium
ATGGCACCATCCCATTATCCCACGAGGCAGACTTTGTTCAGAGCTTCCCTAGCATCCGCGCGGCCGCTTGCCGGCTGACAAGGAAGGCGCTGTATGCCGAGTTCATCAGCACCTGCCGCACGAGTTCTGGGTCCGCTTCAGTGACTCCCTTGCGGAAGATGTCGGCCATGCGCCCGTCGATGTTGTGGACGACCAGCCGAGGGCTGCCGAGGTCTGCCGCCACCGCATCGAACAACGCATCCACGTCGGCTGGATTCGCCGCGTCGCACGCATAGCTCGTGACGCCCAGCGACTGTTCAAGCTGCCGGATGGTGGGCTTGTCCGGAGTGCGCGCCGCTACGGCCACCTTCATGCCTTCTGCCGAGAAGAGCCGGGCGCAGCTCGCGCTGATGCCCGGTCCAGCACCGACGATCAGGGCGACTTCCGGGTCGGTCGTTTGCGTTTGTGCCATGTGGTGTGTTCCTTCGAGCGACGGGCGATCATAGCCGGGGCCAGACCCGGAACGTTAGTGAGGGGTTGTTCGAGGCTGACGCTTTGTTGGCGTTGTCTGCAACGCTTGCTTGCGGTGGCGTTGGCGGTTCCGCTGCGTGCGCGCCTTCGGCACGCTTGGAGGGCGGGACGCCCTCCGTCCAGAGAGGCCCCCGCATGGCAGGGGCTGTTGCTTCGTCGCGTTGTTGGCGGGTGGGCCGCATCCTTCGCCGGCGGACCGTCGCTGCACCGCTTCGACTTGGCGCATCCCCGTGCATGGTGGTAAGGTTAACGCCCATCTTCGAGTGAGGTGGGTGGCATCACGACGCACTACATTTTCGTGACCGGCGGCGTGGTGTCTTCCCTTGGCAAGGGAATCGTCACCGCCTCCCTCGGCGCCCTTCTCGAAGCCCGGCGCCTCAGGGTCAACATCCTCAAGATGGACCCCTACATCAACGTGGATCCGGGCACCATGAACCCGTCCCAGCACGGCGAGGTCTTCGTCACCGCAGACGGTGCCGAAACCGACCTCGATCTCGGCCACTACGAACGCTTCGTGCGTGGCAGCCGCATGTCGCAGAGCAACAACTTCACCACCGGCAGCGTCTATGCCGAGGTGATCCGCAAAGAGCGACGTGGCGACTACCTCGGCCGCACGGTGCAGGTGATCCCGCACATCACCGACGAGATCAAGCGCCGCATCCTGGCCTTGGGCGAGGACCACGATGCCGTGATCGTCGAGATCGGCGGCACGGTGGGCGACATCGAGTCGCAGCCGTTCCTGGAAGCGGCACGCCAGCTCCGCCTCGAAGTCGGCGCCCGCAATGCCCTGTTCATCCACCTTACGCTCGTGCCGTGGCTGCCGACGGCTGGCGAACTCAAGACCAAGCCCACCCAGAACTCGGTGAAGGAACTCCGCTCCATCTCCCTCCAACCCGAAATCCAGGTCTGCCGTTCCACCGAGCCGCTGCCACGGGATGCCCGCGCCAAGATTGCGCTGTTCACGAATGTGGAAGAACGGGCCGTCGTGCCGCTCGAGGACGCCGACTGCATCTACGAGATTCCGCTGCTGCTGAATCGCCAGGGCCTCGACAAGATCGTCGTCGAGCATTTCGGTCGAAGCTGCGCCAGCGCAGACCTAGGTGAGTGGGAACGGGTGGTGGATCACCTCACCAATCCGCTGCGCAAAACCGCCATCGCCTTGGTGGGCAAGTATCTCGACGTGCCGGACGCCTACAAGTCGCTAGCGGAAGCCATTGCCCACGCCGGCATCCAGACCCGCACCGAGGTGGAAGTGCGTTACGTGGATGCGGAGGAGATCGAGCAGGGCGACGATTCGGCCCTCGCCGACGTGCACGCCATCCTCGTGCCCGGAGGCTTCGGCGAACGCGGCTTCGAGGGCAAGGTTCGCGCCGCCCGCTACGCCCGCGAACGGAACCTGCCCTATCTCGGCATCTGCTATGGCCTGCACGCGGCGGTGATCGACTTCGCCCGCAACGTTGCCGGTTACGACAACGCCAACTCCACGGAGATCAACCCCAACACGCGCGATCCGGTGATTGGCCTGGTGTCCGAGTGGCGCGACGAGACCACCGGCGAGATGCACCGGCGCGATGGCGACGAGGACCGCGGTGGCACGATGCGACTCGGCGAGCAGGGCTGCCGTCTGATGGACGGCACGCTGGCGCGAAACCTCTATGCCACGGGCACGGTGTCCGAACGGCACCGCCATCGCTACGAAGTGAATGACCATTACATTTCGGAGTTCGAGTCCCTGGGCCTCAAGGTGGCGGGGCGCAGCGACGAGCAGCTTGTGGAGATGATCGAGCTGCCGGGGCAGGATTGGTTCGTTGCCTGCCAGTTCCACCCGGAGTTCACCTCCTCCCCGCGCGACGGCCATCCGCTGTTCCGCGGCTTCATCGAGGCGGCCAACCGCCACGCTGCCGCGGTGGCGACCTCGGCGCAGGCCGCCGCAGACTAGCAACTAGCAACCGTCGGACTGCAAGCTATGGAACTCTGCTCCTTCCGGGTGGGTCTCGACCAGCCATTGTTCTTGATTGCCGGCCCCTGCGTCGTCGAGAGCGAGGGGCTGGCACTCGAGACCGCGGCGCGGCTGAAGGACATTGCCGGGGCCGTCGATGTGCCGTTCATCTACAAGAGTTCCTTCGACAAGGCCAACCGCTCGTCGCACGAGAGCTATCGCGGCCCAGGCATGGAG
>VXSY01000071.1:0-10281 GCA_009837725.1 Gammaproteobacteria bacterium
GTCGACAACCCAACACCGGCGATTCGCAACGCCAGTTCAGAGCTTCCTTAGCTCGCAGCTACGGCTAGCAGCCCTCGCACCTCGCCGCTGCAAGGCGGAATTCCGACAGGGCTGTTAGGGAAGCGGGATGGGTTGTCCGAGGGCCGGTACGTCGTAGCCTCGCTGCACCGCATCTCGCGCGGCGATCGTGAGATACCAACGCTTGAGGTTCGGGAACTCGCTCCAGTCGATGCCCTGCCATTCGTAGCGGGAGATCCAAGGCCAGGTCGCCATGTCGGCGATGGAGTACTCGTCGGCCAGCCATTCGCGGTCTTGGAGGCGCTTGTCGAGCACGCCGTATAGCCGGGCCGCTTCCGTGCCGTATCGGGTCTCGGCATACGGGGCCTTGCCTGGGTTGAAGCGCAAGAAGTGGTGCGCCTGCCCGAGCATGGGGCCGACGCCGCCCATCTGCAGCATCAGCCACTCGAGCGTGGCCCAACGGTCTGGCCCCTGAAAGCTCCCCGTACGGTCCGCGAGATAGAGCAGGATTGCGCCGGACTCCATCATGGCGCGCCCGGTTTCGTGGTCGACGATGGCGGGAATCTTGTTGTTGGGGCTGATCTTGAGGAAGTCTGGGGCGAACTGCTCATCCTTGCCGATGTTCACCGGATGCACGCGGTAGTCGAGCCCCATTTCTTCGAGGGCGATGGAAACCTTGCGTCCGTTGGGCGTGGCCCAGGTGTACAGATCAATCATCGGCGGTGGCCTCTTCCAACGGCTTCGTCAGGCGCAGCAGCAATCGATCGGTTTTCCCCCGCACAGCCTCGTCGAACACCATCTTGGTGTGATCGTCGCCTGGATTTCTGAGCAGGTCCGACGCCAGCACTTCGAACCCGGCGCCCTCCATGAGCGGCAGCGCGACGGCAACGTCGAGCCGATGCAAGGCGTTGTTGTCATTGCCGGACTCGCCGTAATGGTCGATGAGCCCCAACACGCCGCCTGGCTTCAAGAGCGCCTTCACCGCCACGAGAAACTCCGTGGCTGCCTGTTCGCCCATCCCGTTGTGGACATCATGGAAGTTGAGGGCGGTGATGGCGGCGTCGAGCGAGCCTGGCGGGAGACCGGTTTCGGCGAGGCCGCGGTCCAGGCGCACCACGTTGGGCAGTCGATCGCCGGCTAGGCGGGCGGTAATGGCCTTGTCGTAGTAGCCGTCGCGGAAGGCCAGCATCATCGGCGGATTCTGGGCATAAACGGTGCCGCCATCACCCACGGCGATGGAAAGCACCTCCGTGTACCAGCCGCCGGAGGCCACGAGGTCCATGACGGTCATGCCCGGTTCGATGCCGAGAAAGGCGATCACTTCGGCGGGCCTGCGCCCCGCATCGCGGGCTCGGTCCTCTTCGCTGCGGCTTGGTGCCGCCAACTCCTCGGCGAGATCGGCGGCGGCCGGTAGGGCGGTGGCCCATGCCATCGTTAGCACGGCAAGCAACCTCCGCCGGGCACTTCTCGTTCCTGGGATCATGGGCAAGCGTCCCTCCGGCGTGGTTGGCATCGTCGCGCGAGTTTACGCCAGTGCCGCCTCGGTGCCATGGCGGATCGAGCGGAGCAGGTGCCGGATGAGGCGCGGGTTGGCGGCGACGACGTTGCCGGTTTCGAGAAACCGGTCGCCGCCGTCGGCGTCGCTGACGAAGCCGCCGGCCTCCCGAACGATGACCGCGGCTGCGGCCATGTCCCAAGTCTTGAGGCCGAACTCAAAGTAGCCGTCGAGACGGCCAGCGGCGACCCAGGCGAGGTCCAGGGCAGCGGCACCCTGACGCCGTAACGTGCGGCATTCGCGATTCAGGGCGTCGCTCATGTGGCCGTAGGCGGTGATGCGGTCGGGTGCTCGTTCCGATACGAGCCCGGTGCCGATCACTGCCTCGTCGAGCTGCCTATGGCTGGACACGCGCAAAAGGCGGCGGCCGTTCAGGCGCGCGCCGTCGCCTCGGGAGGCGGCGAACTCCTCGTTGTGGACGTGATCCACGACCACGCCGTGCATCAGGGTTCCATCGCGCTTGACGGCGATGGAGGTGCAGAAGTGGGGGATGCCATAGAGGAAGTTGGTGGTGCCGTCGAGCGGGTCGATGATCCATGTGTAGCGCGCGTCCTCGCTGTCGCCGGCGGCCGTTCGCGTGCCCCGTTCCTCGCCTAGGATGGCGTGCCCCGGATAGGCCGCGAGGATGGTCTCGACGATGGCGTCTTCGGCTTGCCGGTCGATCTCGGTGACGAGGTCGTTCTTGCCCTTTTGCTCGATCGTGAGCGTGTCCACCCGATCCATGGCCGGCAGGATGATTCGGCCGGCGCGACGCGCCGCCCGCAGGGCGATGTAGGCCATCGGTTCCACGTCGTTGGCGGCGTTAGGCGGCTTGGCGTCTGGCGTCGACCGCTTCGGCTAGGCCTTCGAGGCTGCGCACGGTGTCGTCCCAGCCGATGCACGCGTCGGTCACGCTCTGGCCGTAGGTCAGCTCGCCGCCGAGCTTCTGGTTGCCCTCCACCAGATTGCTTTCGACCATCACGCCCATGATGCGCGGTTCTCCACCCGCGAGCTGGCGTGAGAGTTCTGCGAGCACATCTACTTGGCGGCGGTGGTCTTTGTTGCTGTTGGCATGGCTGGCGTCGATCATCATGCTCTCGCCGAGGCCGCCTTCGCCGAGGATCCGGCTGGCGTAGTGCACCGAGGGATTGTCGAAGTTCGTCTTGCCGCCGCCGCCGCGCAAGATGATGTGGCAATCCGGGTTGCCGGCGGTGGAGAAGATCGCCGAGTGGCCGGTCTTGGTCACCGAGAGGAATATGTGCGGATGGCGGGCCGACTTGACCGCATCGGCCGCCACTTGGATGTCGCCGTTGGTGGTGTTCTTGAAGCCGATGGGACAGGAAAGCCCCGAGGCGAGTTGGCGATGCACTTGGCTCTCGGTGGTGCGGGCACCGATGGCGCCCCAACAGACGAGGTCGGCGATGTATTGCGGCGTAATGAGGTCGAGGTACTCCGTGCCGGCGCCGATGCCGAAGCCAGCGATGTCGAGCAGGAGCGAGCGGGCGGCCTTGAGGCCGGTGTTGATGTCGAAGGAGTTGTCGAGGCCGGGGTCGTTGATGAGGCCCTTCCAGCCGACGGTGGTGCGGGGTTTCTCGAAGTAAACGCGCATGACGATGCAGAGCTGGTCGCGCAGCCCCTCTGCGAGTTCGGCGAGCTTGCCGGCGTACTCGCGCGCCGCTTCGGGATCGTGGATGGAACAGGGGCCGACGATGGCGAGCAGGCGGTCGTCGCGACCGTTGATGATGTCGCTGGCCTCGCGACGGCTGTTGAACACCAGCGCCGAAACGTCCGGTGTGACCGGCAGCTCGTCGATCACTTCATCGGGTGCCCGCACCTCCTCCATGCCGGTGATGCGAACGTCGTCGGTGTTGTATTGCATGTAGCCGCCCCCTTGGCTCGCCACGCACACTATCACGGCACGCGTTGGCGGGCGAAGCTCGCGGGATTGCGGCTGAGTTCGCTGCTGGTGGGGACCGCTCGCGGACGCCGGTCGGCTGCCGAGATCGGCTGCTGCCGTTGTTACACTGGCGTGGCGATGGCGCATGGCAGTGCGAAACATGCTTGGTTCCGGCGGCTAGGCGTCGATGTCTGGGTGCGTCGGTCCGAAGCTAGCGCCGAGGCGCCTGCTGGCGCGGTAGCGGAGGTTGTAGCTGCCCCGGTTGGCCGTGCGGCGACTGTGGAAACGGCTACGTCGGTACCGAGGCAGATGCATCCTCCGCCAGTACGGCGCTCCCAACCTCCCCCGCAACAGCCTTCACGTGAGGGTTCCGATTCGCTGCCGGCAATCGAGCCGTTCACCATCCGCTGCCTGCGCGTCGGCGACGTATTTGCGGCGATTGCCGAGGACGCTTGGCCTCGACGACGGTTCCTGCTCGATGTGATGCGCGCCATGAACGGCTTTCGCGCCGCCGAAGTCCAATCGCTGCGGTTTGATTGGCCCCAACCCGGAGTTTCCGCAAGCAGCCAGCCGGAACGCGCCTTCGCGGCCTTTGCCGGCCATCAGATGGAAGGCGAGGCTATGCGCCGTGTGGTGTCCGGCACCAAGGCCGCCGAGATATGGGGGCTTGGCGAGGACGAACGGTCCACCCGATCCATCGAGCGTGGCATCTATGTGAATCCCGGCGACGAGTCGCCTGAGGCCAAGCAAGCCCTCTGGCAACTGATCACAGCGTCCAAATCGCCGTCGCTATAATCCGCCGCCACCGATCCGCAATAGACCGTCCTTCTCGTGGAAACCGACCGGCGCCGTACTTTCGCGATCATCTCGCACCCGGATGCCGGCAAGACGACGGTCACGGAGAAGCTGTTGCTGCTCGGCAATGCCATCGTCATGGCCGGCACCATCAAGGCGCGCAAATCGAACCGCCATGCCGCGTCCGACTGGATGAAGATGGAGCAGGAGCGAGGCATTTCGGTCACCACGTCGGTGATGCAGTTCGACCACGGCGGGCGGGTAGTGAATTTGCTCGATACGCCCGGCCACGAGGACTTCTCCGAGGACACCTACCGCACCCTCACGGCGGTGGATTCCGCGCTCATGGTCATCGACGGCTCCAAGGGCGTGGAGCCGCGCACCATTCGGCTGCTGGAAATCTGCCGGATGCGGGACACCCCCGTGTTCACGTTCATCAACAAGCTGGACCGGGAAATCCGCGATCCGGTGGAACTGATCGACGAGATCGAGGACGTCCTCGCCATCGAGTGCGCGCCCATGTCGTGGCCCATCGGCGCTGGCAGCGCCTTCCGAGGCGTGTATCTGCTGGCCAGTGATCGCATCGTCTGCTACGAATCCGGGCACGGCGACAAGCGCCGCGAGTGGCGTGTGATCGAAGGGCTCGACAGCGACGAGGCGCGCTCTTGGCTTGGCGACCAGCACCAGGGCTTCGCCGACGAAGTGGAGCTGGTGCGGGGGGCAAGCCATCCCTTCGACGAGGAAGAGTTCTTGGCCGGGCGCCGGACGCCAGTGTTCTTTGGCACCGCCCTCGGCAACTTCGGCGTCGAGCACTTTCTCGACTGCTTCGCGCAGCACGCGCCGGCGCCGGGTTCACGCAAGGCCAGCGTCGACGGGGCAGCGACGCGCAGCGTGCAGCCCCACGAAGCGAAATTCTCCGGCTTCGTGTTCAAGATTCAGGCGAACATGGATCCGAAACACCGGGACCGCATCGCCTTCCTGCGGGTTTGCTCCGGCGGCTATCGACCGGGAATGCGCCTGCGCCACGTTCGCACCGGCCGCGACATCAAGGTGGGCAACGCCGTCACCTTCATGGCTGGCGACCGGGTGCAGGCCGAGGAGGCTTGGGCAGGTGACATCATCGGGCTCTACAACCACGGCGCCATCAGCATCGGCGACACCTTCACCGAAGGCGAGGAGCTACGCTTCGAGGGAGTTCCGAACTTCGCCCCGGAGTTGTTTCAGGTGGTGCGGGCGCGAGATCCGCTGAGGGCGAAACAGTTGGAGAAGGGCGTGCGGCAACTTTCGGAGGAGGGTGCCACGCAGGTGTTCTTCCCCCTGGCGCGCAACGACATTGTCCTCGGTGCTGTTGGCGCGTTGCAGTTCGACGTGGTGGCGCATCGGCTCGATGCGGAGTACCGCGCCGATTGCGTATTCGCGCCTGGGGACATCTTCACGGCACGATGGGTGGCGTGCGACGACCAACGTCGGCTAGGTGAGTTCAAGAGCCGCAATCTTGCCCGCCTCGCCATCGACGGCGGTGGCCACCTGGCGTACCTCGCCTCGAGCCGCACGAATCTCAGCCTCACCGAAGAGCGCTGGCCGGAGATTCGCTTTGCCGCGGCGCGAGAACACGCGGCGGTGGTGTCATGAGCGACGACGGGTTGACGGACCTGGCGCTCAAGGGCGAATTGCTCGGGTTTCTCGAACGCAACGACGACCCGGTAGAAGGCGCACTCATCGTCGCGCGCATCCTCGAACCGGACGCCGATGTGGATTGGGCTAGGGACGAGGTCGAGCGCATCGCCGCCTTGGCAAGGGCCAGGGGCGAGCCGGACGCGGCGCATGTGGTCGCGGAAATGGCGAGCCAGGGCTTCGCCGGTGCCCGCGAGCGCTACTACGAACTGGAGAACAGCATCCTGCCGCATGTGCTGAAGAGTCGGCAGGGCATCCCGGTGTCGATGGGCGTGGTGGCGATGGGCGTGGCCCGACTGTTGGGACTCACCGCGATGGGCGTGAATTTCCCGCGCCATTTCCTCGTGACGATTGGCGATGCGTTGGTGGATCCGTTCGGCTTGCGGGTCACGTCGCGCGAGGAGTGCATTGCCTGGTTGCGCGCGAACCGCGTAGGGGAAGCTGGGGCCTTTGCCAAGGCAACGCCGCGCGAGGTCGCTTTGCGAATGCTGAACAATGCCCGGATGCTGGTGCAGCGCGGCGGCGATCCGGCGCGAGCCCTAACACTGTCCGACTATCAATTGCTGATCGTGCCCGAAATGTACGGCATCTACGTCGAGCGCGCGGACCTGTGGATGGCGCTCGGCGCCCCGGAGATGGTCACCGAAGAACTCGAACGCGCCGTGCAATACGCCCCGAGCGAGGAGATCGCGGGCCGCCTGCGGGAACGGGCGCGACAGTCGCGAGGCGGTCGCTCCACCGTCAACTGAGCGACACCAGCGGGCGCGGAGTCGCCCCGCATGATGTCCCGCTCAGGAGAGGGCTGGTTTGCAGCTTCGAGGTGCCCTACGTCATGTCTGGGAACGGGTTGTCGGCGTCTAGCGAGACCGGCGTGCCGTAGCCCGGCACGCGGAGGTTTTCGGCGTCGATGCCGATGTCTTCGCCTTGGAGCACGTCCTCGCCGAAGTGGTAAATGGGCTTGGCTTCGCCTCGGGTAGCGGCGGCGTCGTAGTCGAGGGCGGCCGCGTGAACGCCCTCGTTGCGGCGGGCGTGGCGCTGCATGGCGTTCGTTCCATGGCGTTTCGCCAGCATGGCTTGGGTGACGTGGGGCGAGAGAACGACGCCCGTCGCGTTGTTGCCGCCGAAGCCCTTGGAGTTAACCAGCGCCGCGTCCATCGCCTTCGGGTCCACTTCGATGTGTTCCGGGCCGATGCGCAGGTTGCTGTGATGCACGTCGTCGGCGGGGCCATCGATGGTGGCGATGCCAGGAATCCAGCCGTATTGCCATGCCCCAAGGGCAGATGCCAACTGATCGCCGGAAGCAGGCGCGAGCGTGTGACCTAGGTATGCCTTGATGGCGGCGACGTTCCAGCGCTCAATGCCGAATGCCTTGGCCATTTCGTTCAAGATATGCGACTCGGTCACGCGATTCTGCGGCGTTCCGGTGCCGTGCGCGTGGATGTAGGAGCGCTGCCGAACGGCCTCCTCGCCAAGGATCGCCCGCGCCGTCGCCAGCGCCTTGCCCACCGTGATGTAGTTGCCGACGCCGGGTCCGGGGATCGACTTCTTGAAGCCGTCCGCATTGACAAAGACATCCGGCACGGCGCCATGGATGTCGGCGCCAAGCTCCAGCGCCAGTTCGTCATCCACTAGGACGATGTAAACCGACGCCTCCGCCATCGTGAAGCCGCAGTTCTCCGCGAACGGTCGGCAGGCGCGGCGATTGTCCACCTGATCGGCGCCGTCGATTGCCATGAGGGCTTCATCCTCCGCCAGCGCGCCCATGGTGCGAAACGCCTCCATGAGTTCCGGAACGATGGGGGCTTCAGCGCTTCCCGCCAAGGCGACGCGGCAACGACCGCTCTTGATGTCGTCCACGGCGCTGCGGAGGTTGTAAAGGAAGGTGGCGCAGGCGCCGATCATGCCGCCGGTGGCGCCGACGCTGCCGATGACGTATGCGTTGACGAAATCGGCCGGCATTTCGCACAGTCCCAGCGCAGCCTGCTTGGAGTTGGGGCGACGGCCCATCATGGGCGCCTGCATCATGCCTCGGGTGCTTTGGTCGTCGAGTTGCCCCATGGCGCTGCCGGCATAGGCCGAGAACTGGTCAGGACGCACTCGGCTCTTGAGTTCCTGCCAAGGGACGCCAACGGAGCGAACCGCGTCGGATGCACCGTAGATGGAAAGCTGGAGCCCGCGTGGGTGGCTGCGTGACTGATAGAGGCTGCCAGGATCGAAGCCGGTGGGGGCCTCGCCGGCGGAGGTCACGCGGGAGTCGCGTCGGTCCGGCACCAGCACCTCCGCCTGCGGGGCGGTGACGTCGAAGGCGCCGTCATCTCGCTGGCTGACATGCCAGCCATCCGGAATGCGGTCGGGCATGTCCCTGGCCGGAACGGTGAAGGCCAACGCATTGCCGTGGGCCGGCTTAAGCCGTGTTCGCCGCTGCCAAGGGATGTCATCGGGGTCGAAGCACTCGACGCGGCGAATCAGCGTGTGAGCCTTGATGCGCGTGCGCACAGCCGGATCGGCGCTGTCGCCGTCCAGGTTCATCAGCGCGGCGAGGCTCGCATAGGTGTCGTCTGCCGCCTCCTTGCCGATCGCGTCGATGACGGTGCGGCGATAGGCGTGGTGGGAGGAAATCCTGCCGGCGGGATTCACCCCGCCGAACCCGATGATGACCGGCAATCGCGACACGACTCGTCGTCCTCGTTCGGTTCCGTTGATGCAGGCGAGGGCGACGTTATCAGACGCGCTCGAGGGCGACGGCCGTGGCTTCGCCGCCACCGATGCAGAGCGAGGCGACGCCACGCTTGCCATCGGTGGCCTTGAGTGCGTGCGCGAGCGTGACGATGAGGCGGGAGCCCGTGGAGCCGATAGGGTGGCCTTGGGCGCACGCGCCGCCATAGAGGTTCACCCGTTCCGCATCCAGCCCAAGCTCGTCGATGGCCATCATGGGCACGCAGGCGAACGCCTCGTTGATCTCGAAAACGTCCACCTCCTCGTGCCGCCAGCCCACGTCATCGAGCAGCTTGGCAATCGCCCCGGCCGGCGCCACGGTGAATTCGGAAGGGTGGATGGAGTGGGTTGCGTGGCCGACGACGCGAGCGAGCGGTTCGCCGGCTGCCTTGGCACAGGCATCTTCGCTGCCGATCACAAGCGCCGAGGCGCCGTCGGAGATGGAACTTGCGTTGGCGGCGGTGATGGTGCCGTCGCGCTTGAACGCCGGCCGCAGGGAGGGGATGCGGTCGATCTTCGAGCGGCGCGGTTGCTCATCCTCGGTGACATCGCCCAAGGGGCTGATCTCCCGCGCCAGCGTGCCTTCGTCCATGGCCCGGCGGGCCTTGACGACGGACTGAATGGCGAACTCGTCCATCGCCTCGCGGGTGAGTTGGCGGCTGTCTGCGGTGTCTTGGGCGAAGCTGCCCATGGAGCCGCCGGTTTCTGCGTCCTCAAGGCCATCAAGGAACATGGCGTCCTTCATCTCGACGTGGCCCATGCGGGCACCGCTGCGCGCCTTCTCCATGAGGTAAGGCGCGTTGGTCATGCTTTCCATGCCGCCAGCGACTACGCAGTCGGCACTGCCGGCACGGATGAGGTCGCTCGCCAGCATGGCGGCTTTCATGCCCGAGCCGCACACCTTGTTGATGGTGGTGGCGCCGACGGCGTCGGGGACACCGGCACCGCGCATGGCTTGCCTGGCTGGTGCCTGCTTCACGCCGGCGCTGAGGACGCAGCCCATGAGCACCTCGTCGATGTCCTCGCCGCGGAGCCCGGCATCCTCCAGGGCGGAACGAATCGCATGTGCCCCGAGCTCTGGCGCGGTGCGGTCCGAAAGGGCCCCGAGAAAGCTGCCAATGGGGGTGCGCTTGGCGCCGATGACGAAGGCGGATTGGGTCATGGGGGATCGCTCCGATGGTTGCCAGGGTTGGTTTGGTTAAGGTTCCCCCTCGCGAAAGCGGGGCAGGAGTTCTGCGAAGTTGCAGGGCCGGAACTCGTCGTCGAGTTGGTTCACGAGGATGCGGTCCCAGCCAGTGGCGCATGCATTGGTGGAACCCGGCAGCGCAAACACGAGCGTCGCGTTGGCGAGGCCACCCACCGCGCGGGACTGAATGGTGGAACTGCCGATCTCCTCGAACGACACTTGCCGGAACAGCTCGCCAAAGCCTTCGATGTGCTTGTCGAAGAGCGGCGTGAGCGCCTCCGGCGTGCTGTCGCGGCCGGTGAAGCCGGTGCCGCCGGTGCTGATGACCGCGTCGATGGTCGCATCCGCAATCCAGGCACTGACGACGGCGCGGATGGCGTAGACGTCGTCGCGCACGATGTCGCGGGCCGCCAGGCAATGGCCGGCGGCTTCAACGCGGCCGGCGAGCAGATCGCCGGAACG
>VXSY01000071.1:10291-22664 GCA_009837725.1 Gammaproteobacteria bacterium
GAGTGAGGTGGCGATGGCGGCGCGAGTCCCGAAGCCGATGGGAGGATTTCCCGAAAAAGCAAGACAGATGCAGTTTGCGGAATGCACCAGCCTTTCATAAAGTGCGGCGATTGTACCCGCGTCGGAAGCGTTCGGTGACCCGTTCGATGGTCCTCTTCCCGTTGAAAGCTTGATGGCAAGCCGGTTTGCCCCCGGCGATCGCCTGTTCCTGATTGCCGAAAACCTGGCGCAGGACTCCTCCCTGTTCCCCGAGGAGGAGCGCGACCTGGATCCGCCCCTGCGCGGCATTCTCTCGGATGCCGATGTCGCGCGTCGCAACGAATACCTCGACAACGTCGATATCGACTCGTACATCGAGGCAGTCGTCAGCGCGGCCGAGGACCCCAAGCGCACGCCGGCGCCAAGCGCCATTGCCGAGCTTGGGGAGGTGGTTTCCGAAACCAGCGAAGCGGCTTTCTATGCCGCCATCGTCAACATGGACTTTGGCGATGAGGTGCGACCCGTCGGCTTCATCGCCCAGGATCGCGGCGTGCGCAGCGGCGAGTGGCTGCCGGAGCATCACCTCTTGGCGGCGCGCAAGATCGAGGAGTATTCCAACCGCTCCATCCCCATCGTCAGCCTGATGGACACTCCGGGTGCCGCCGCTGATGCGGACGCGAACCGCGGCAATCAGGCGCACAGCATTTCGCTCCTGATCGCGGAGATGTCGAACACGGACGTCCCCAACCTCGGCATCGTCTTTGGTCTCGGCTATTCCGGGGGCGCCATCCCGCTCGCCGCAAGCAACATGATCCTGTCGGTGCGCGATGGCGTCTTCAGCACGATTCAACCCCGCAGCCTCGCCAGCATCGCCCGGCGACTCAACCTGTCGTGGCAGCAGTGCGCCAAGGAAGTGGGCCTGTCGCCGTTCGAGCTGAAGCGGCAGGGCAACATCGACGCCATCATCGACTATGCCCCCGGCGAGGATGTGGCGAACCTGCGCCACGCTATCGTCTCCGGCATCCGCCATGTGGAAGAGAGCACGCGGCGCTTCGTCGCCGACAATCCCTACATCATCGACCACTACGCGAGAAGCCTCGAGCGCTACCTGAATCCGTCGCCCAGGCTGCAGGCGACCCAAGCGAGCGCCGCGCTCACGCTCACCCGCAACCCGACGGAGTACGTCAACGTCTTTGGCGTTGCCTATCGCTACCTGCGCTATCTCCGGGTGCGGCGGCGGATTCGCTCGACCACCGTCGATGCCTATGGCCGCCTTGCCGAGCAGGAGTTGCCGGCGGGGGAACTCGCCCGCCGCGCCGCCCGCGAGCGGCGCGAGACCTTCCTCTCGTGGCTGCAGGACCCCGACAAAGTCATCTACGACGATGCGCTGGCCAAGCCCTGGCGCAACTATGTGGAGAAAAAGGCGGCGATTCACGACGAACGAGGGCGCATCCGACGCCTGCTGCTCGGGGAGCCGCGCAAGAACTTCCAAGACGCGCGGGCGGGCCTCATCGCCAATACCGGCATGTATCTCTACAACCGCTGGAAGGTGGACGCTGCCGGCAACTTCGCATCCCTCGGCGGGTTCATCGCCAATCAAGAGGATGCGGCGCACCTCTTTGCCGCCGACGACATCCCGGCGCCGCGACGCCTGGTGGCCGCCATCCGCGCCGACGCCGCGCTCGGCCCGGCCCTGCACGAACGCTTCTCCCACGAAGCCATGCAGCTCGTCACCGGCGACCTTGGCGGCATTCCCGACGCGGTGCTGCGCGAGCAGCTTTCGTCAGCGCTGAACCTGGCCATGACCGAGGGGCTGCTCACCGGATTCGTGGAGGAGGCTGCCTTGCCGCCGCATCTCATGCGCGCGGCGAACGGCGGCGGGTCGCCGGTGGTCATCAATCGACTGCTCCTCGACAGTCACTTCACCGGATTGGTGCGACCTCGGGGCGGTGCGCGCCCGCGGGCAATCGACACGCCGGACGCGAATGTCGCGGACGTGTCCGTGCTCGACATCCTGCTGAATGAGGAACTGCGCGACGACTTCGCCAGCGAGTGCGAGAACCTGCTGCTGTTCGACCGGGTTTACGACGCCATCCTCGCCAACCTCGACTCCATCGCCCGCGAGGCGGGAACCACCCATTCGCTGTCGCGGGAGTCGGTGCAGAAGCTGATCGACGCGGCGCTGGAAGTCGCGGTTCGGGACCAGGGGGTCGCCGCCGACGGTGCGGGCGTCGACGATGTGCGCCAGCGGCTGTTCGACTGGTATTCGCGCGTCAGTGCCCAGCCGCGCGCGAGCGCCTTCTTCCGAGCCGTGGAGGAGTGGAAGCAGACCGCCTTCCCGCATGTCTCCGACGCGCTTTTCGTTGTCGTCACGTTCCTCTTTGAGCGGCTGCTGGCTTCGTACCTGCGGGCGCGGCTCGAAGGGCGCCGCTACGAAGGACGCATCTCGCCGCGCAGCATCGGCCGGCGCAAGGATTTCTGGAACCGGCTCAGCCACGCCTACCGGGACCTCCTGATCCAGAACGTCCTCACCACCTACAAGCGCCGGCGGGATACGGGCCACGAGCGCTTCATCGAGGAGTTCTTCGACGACTTCCGCGAACTCAACGGCGATCTTCTCAGTTCAGACCCATGCGAGTTCCCGGGCTTCCGTTCCTCCATTGAAGGCGCCTTGAACGCCGGTCAGCCGCCCTGCGGCGTGGTGACCGGCATCGGCACGTTCAAGAACCGTGCTGACGGGCTGCGGTGCGGCGTCGTGATCTCGAACGTCGGCTTTCAGGCCGGTTCGTTCGACATGGCGAGCGCAGAGAAGTTCTGCAAGCTCCTGGTGCACTGCGCGGAACAGCAACTGCCGCTGATCTGCTTCATCTCTTCCGGCGGGATGCAGACGAAGGAGGGTGCCGGGGCGCTCTTCTCCATGGCCGCCATCAACGACCGCCTGACCCGATTCGTGCGTGACTTCGACCTCCCGGCCATCGTCTTTGGCTACGGCGACTGCACCGGCGGCGCCCAGGCGAGCTTTGTCACCCACCCGCTGGTGCAGACCTACTACCTGTCGGGCGCCAGCATGCCGTTCGCCGGGCAGATCGTGGTGACGAGCTACCTGCCGGCCGAATCGCATCTCGCCAACTATCTCGCCAGCGAACCCGGCGCCATGCAGGGGCTCGTCAAGCATCCCTTCCATACAGACCTCGACGATGAGTTGCGTCGCATCGACCCGGACATCCCGGTGCCGGAGGAGTCGGTGGTGGATGTCGTGAACCGGGTCATGGCCGGCGTTCTCGAGCAGGAACGACCGGCCGCGCCGCCATTGCGAGCCACGGTGCCGGAGCGCGACTTGCTGCGCCCGGTGCAACGGATGCTCGTTCATGCCCGGGGCTGCACGGCCGTGAAGCTGGTGCGGGTGGCGCAGCGCAAGGGCGTCGGCGTCGTGCTGGTGCAGTCCGATCCCGACATGGACTCGGTGCCCGTGGACATGCTTGGCGAGAACGACACCGTCGTATGTATCGGTGGCAACACGCCGGACGAGAGCTACCTCAATGCGCTGTCGGTGATCGAGGTGGCAGAGCAGCAGAAGGTGGACTCGCTGCATCCGGGCATCGGTTTCCTGTCGGAAAGCAGTCAGTTCGCGGAACTCGTCCGTTCCCGCGCCATCAACTTCGTCGGCCCGCCCGTCACGAGCATGAACACGATGGGCAACAAGTCGAACGCCATCGCCGCCGCCATGCGACTAGGCGTGCCGGTAGTGCCGGGCAGCCACGGTATCGTCACGGACCCCGACCGCGCTGCGGCCAACGCCGCATCCATCGGCTACCCCGTGCTGGTGAAGGCGGTTCACGGCGGCGGCGGCAAGGGCATTCAAGTGGTTGAGTCGGCCGATCGATTCCACGAGCTCTTCCACCGGGTGTCGGTAGAGGCGAGGGCGGCGTTTGGCAACGGCGACGTCTACCTCGAACGCTACATCACGCGCCTGCGCCACATCGAGGTACAACTCTTGCGCGATGCCGAGGGCAATACCCGCGTGCTCGGGCTGCGCGACTGCAGCGTGCAGCGGGATCGGCAGAAGGTGATCGAAGAATCGGGTTCCACTTCGCTGCCGGAAGAGCTGGCGGCCGAAGTCATGCGGCACAGTGCATCGCTTGCGGACGAGGTGGACTACATCGGCGCCGGCACCGTGGAGTTCATCCACGACCTCGATGGCGGTGCCGCGTACTTCATGGAGATGAACACGCGCCTGCAGGTGGAGCACCCGGTGACGGAGCGGGTGTCCGGCGTCGACATCGTTGCCGAGCAGCTTCGCATCGCCGCCGGCGAAAGCATTGCGGACCTTGCGATGGGTGACGATGGCTATGCCATCGAGGCGCGCATCAACGCCGAGCGCATCGTTCGAGGCGCCAGCGGCGAGCTTACCTTCCAGCCGAGCCCGGGCCAGATCGTCACATGCGAATGGCCCCAGGCAGACGACATCGACGTGATCTCGATTGCCGCCGAGGGCAAGTTCGTCTCGCCCTACTACGACAGCATGGTGGCGCAGATCATCTGCCACGGCCTCGACCGTGCCACCACCGCCGCGCGGCTGGCCGACTGGCTGGCCGAGGTTCAGATCACCGGCATCTCCACCAACATTGCCTTGCTCGTGCGCGTGCTGCGGGACGAGGTCTTCTTGGGCGGCGACTACGACACCGGCTTCCTGCCAGCTTTCTTCCAACGCATCGACGCGGACGTGCTGATCGACGAGATCGCAGAAGCAGCGGGAGACACGGGGCAGGCGATTGGCCGCGAGGCGGTGGCAATCGAAGGCAGCACCGAACTGCGGGTGCTGGCACCTTCCACGGGCATCTTCTATCTCAATCCGTCCCCGGCAGAGCCAGCCTATGTGCGCGTCGGCGAGACCGTCCCGGCAACGCAAACCTTGTGCCAACTCGAAGCGTTCAAGATCTTCACGCCGCTTCACCTCGCCGACTTCAACGTCCAGGGCAGCGAACCACTCTACGACCCCGAAACCTCGTTCGAGGTCACTCGAATCAACGTCGCAAGCGGCCAGCAAGTCAACGCCGGCGACCTCCTATTCGTCGTGAAACCCGTGGTCTAACGCCGGAACACGACGGCCCTTTGGAGGGAAGGCATTCTGCCTTCCCTAAGCGCCGATAGGCGCTTCTCTTCGAGATGAGCATTGCTGCGCCTGGCCCAGACGCGCGCCATGCGGCGCGCAGGGAAGGCAGAATGCCTTCCCTCCAAGGCCTCGTCTTTCTTATGTTCCCCGAGGACGACAACCACCAGCCGAGGTAGTCCGCCCTTCGCCTCAGTTTCGCAAACGGAACGTCGATGGCTGACACCGTTTTCAGCATTTACCTACATACCCAACGTTGCGCTGCCACTAGGGTCGTGTTCATGCACGACCGCAACTACAAACGCCTGTTCTCGTTCCGGCGCATGGTGGAGGACCTGCTCCGAGCCGTCTGCGACGCCGAGTTGGTCGAAGGCCTCGATTTCCAAGGTCTCACGAAGCTGCCGACGGATTACGTTGGCGAGCGCGGCCAGGAGCGCTTGGGGGATTGCGTGTGGCGCGTCCCCTTCCGTGATGGCTGGATCTATCTGCTGGTGTTGCTGGAGTTCCAGTCGAGAAAGGACGCGGCGATGGCGCTGCGGAATCTCGAATACACGGCGCTGCTCTACACAGAACTGGGCCGCACCGGGCACCTTGGCGCACCCGGCGAGTGGCCGCCCGTTCTGCCGCTCGTGCTCTATAACGGCGACACGCCGTGGACGGAAGATGTGGAGATGCGGCGGCTGATTGCGCCGACGCTGCCGGTGCTGGAGCCGTTCCAGCCGTCGCAGCGCTCGCTGGTGCTTGACGAGCGGCATGTTGCGGTGGACGATTTGCCGCTCCGCAACCTGATGCGTGGGGTGGTGCTTTTGGAGCAAAGCCGGACGCTGGAGGAGCTTGCGGATGAGACGGTCGCGGTGCAGGAATGGCTGAGCTCGCCGTCCGACACGGAGCTCGGACGTGCGTTCGCGGCATGGATACAAGAGATCGCGGCCGGGATGGCGGGAGCGCCGGTGGAGCTAGGCGAGACTTTGGAGGAGGCGAGCATGTCATTGGTGGACCGCGCTGCACAGTGGCCAGAGATGTATCGGCGTGAGGGCGGGACCGAAGCATTGCGGAGGGTTATTTGCCGGATGGCGGAGCGACGGTTTGGTGTCGGCACAACGAGCCGGCTTGCCAATCTCCTTGCGTCCATCGACGATGCCGATCGGCTTGAGGAAGTAACGCTGTGGGCAATGGACTGCCGGACAGTGGACGAGCTGATCGGACGAGTTTCCAGAGGCTAGGGCTTGGGCAACTGAAGGGCTGACATGGACCGAACGAGCACAGTGGAAGTACCTTGGGAACGCCCTTCGAGGGGTGCCGACGGCGACAAACTGGAGCCCGCAGGGCCTAGACTCAGCTTGCCGGTTGGTTGCCAAGCACGATGGCCCGGCCCCGAAGGGGGTCGCGCAATAGGAATGCGCGGACTGCGTGATACGCTGGGACGGTACCGCACCTGGCGGCACGGGCAAAAGGAGGGCCGAAGCAGTGGGTGAGGTATCGGTTACGGTGGATAGTGGCAGAGCAAACGGGGACGTGCCAGCCGGGTGGGAGCGGGTGCGTGTAGACGAGGTCGGGGAAGTCCGGCTAGGGCGACAGCGTTCGTCAGCGAGACAGACTGGCCAGCAAGGCGCGAGGTATCTCCGCGCTGCCAACATAACCAATGCTGGTCTTGATCTCCGCGACGTACTGGAGATGGACTTCACGGCTGAGGAGCGGGAACGATACCGACTGCGAGAAGGGGACGTTGTCTTGGCGGAGGCATCGGGAAGCGCAGGCCAGGTCGGGCGTGCAGCGCTGTGGGAAGGAGAATTGGAGGAGTGTTGCTATCAAAACACGGTCATTCGATTCAGGCCTCATGCTCTCGTGCCGGGGTACGCATTGTTGGCTTTCGCGCATCTACGCTACTCGAGACAGATGGCCAACGCCGCACGTGGAGTCGGCATCCAGCATCTAGGTGCGCGACGCCTAAGTGGTTTGAGCATTGCGCTTCCTCCATGGGAGGAACAGGGGCGAATCGTCGGGGAAGCCAACCGTCGACTAGAGGAACTTGACCAAGCGGAAGCTGAGTTGAGTTCCGCAATGGACAAGGTCGAACAGCAAAGGAAGGAGATCGTTGCGGCGGCGGCAACTGGGGGGATACTGCCCCACCGACTGAAAGGCCCTGAAGGTCCGGTCGGAAGGGAAGAAGGCAGGCGCAACACAGATTCGGAGGAGGACGATGCGGAGCCCAGTCGGGACGGATGGTCCTTGGCGAAGGTTGGCGAACTCGGCTCGATTCAGCTTGGCGTAACCCGATCCCCAGACAGACTGCGACGTGGTGCCGGAGCAAGGAAGTACCTGCGATCGGCCAACATAACGGACGGCGAGCTGGATCTCGGCACGGTAGCTGAGATGTATATTTCTGCGGCGGAGGCAGCGAGGTTCGACCTGAGGGCCGGCGATGTTCTAATAGCGGAGGCATCCGGCAGTCCGGACCAAGTAGGGCGATCGGTGGTGTGGAGGGAAGAAATAGCGGACTGTTCGTATCAGAACCACATCATCCGATTCAGATCGGATGTCATCGCGCCCGAATACATGCACTTGGTGATTAGTCACTACCGATACAGCGGGATGTTGGCTGAAGTGGCGAAAGGAGTGGGCATACAACATCTGGGCGCAGGCCGATTCGCCGATTTGAGGATACCGGTGCCGCCAAAGCTGGAGCAACGAGCGATAGTAGCAGAGGCCGAGAGGCTTCTAGGACTCTCTCGCGCGCGCGGAAAGGCGGCCGAGGATTCGCTGGAGCGCGTGCGGTTAATGAAGCAGGAGGTAATTTCGGCGGCGGTTTCGGGTGAGTTGGTACCGCAGCGGGAAGGCGCGGAGACAGCCGCGGCGATGTTGGAGCGATTGGGGCCGCCGCCGAAGGTCTCGCGGGGCACACGGAGTCGCAGAGTTGGGCAACGAAGGGGTAGCGAGACTCAGGTGAAAGGCCGAGAAGGCGCAACTATTCAGTTGGTGGACGCGTTGCTGAAGGAGGATCGGGCGGTGGCCGCAGAAGAGCTGTTCCTGCTAGCGGGATACGATCGGAACTCGCCCGAGCAAGTGGAATTGTTCTACCTCGAGTTGCGGAAGGAACTCGAAAGCCGGCTGCGTGCAGTGGGGAACTCCACAGAGAATCAGCTTCTGGAGGTCATTGCAGATGCGTTTGAATAGTCTGTGGATCGACAGGTTTAAGAATCTGCGCAATTTTGGCGTTGATTTTCAAAGTTGCTCTCCATACATGGTTTTGGTCGGCGAAAATGGAAGCGGTAAGTCGAATTTGCTGGAGGCGATAACGCTGATCTTTCGGAACGCCGACCTGAACTTGCGCGCGGCGTTCGGGTATCGTATCGCATATACCTGCCGTGGAAACGAGTTAGAGGTCAGTGCGAGGAACGGGAGTTGGCCGATTTGTTGGATTCGTACGGAAGGGCAAGGCACCCGCCGTCGCCTCTCAAGAAAGGAGTTCATGGCGGACGACGACGACGGAAAGCCGCTTTACCGCCCGGCTTTCGTCTTCGGCTATTACTCGGGACCGAGCGACCGGCTGGCACATCTTTACGATAGGCATCGGGATAGGTACTACAACTCGATCATTCGGTCTTCGGAACAGCGCACGCGGGCGAAAGGGCGGGATCCGAATACGCTTCGACGTTTGTTTTACGCGCAGACGCTACACGGACAGTTCGCGCTTCTCGCATTCTTTATGGAGCCCGACGGCGGGCCGGAAGGTGACCAGGGGTTTCTGAGAGAAAAGCTCCAGATCGAGGCGCTGGATAGTGTGTTGTTCGTGTTGAAGCAACCGGGATGGCGTCGGAAGGGCGATGATGGGAGGTTCTGGAACGCGGAAGGTGAAGTTAGGGAGTTTCTGGGCAGGCTATATGCGGAAGCGATGTGTCCGCTGCGGATGGAAAGGCGGGTGGCCGGGGAGTTGGCTAGGAGCTCGTCGGTGGAGTGCTTGTATCTCTTTCTACCGGGTGCGAACGCCTTGGAGAGGGTCTACGAGGAGTATTCCAATCAGTATGGGTTCTTTACGGCACTGGAGAGCATGCACCTTTCGGAGGTGCTTGCGGAGGTGCGTACGCGCGTAAGAATGTCGCCGTCGGGCGGCGGGGGCGAAGTGACCTACAGGGATCTCAGCGAGGGGGAGCAGCAATTGCTACTTGTGCTCGGTCTACTGAAGTTCACGGCGCGGGACGAGGCACTCTTCTTGCTGGACGAGCCGGATACCCATCTGAACCCGCTGTGGAGCGCACAGTACCTGGGCTTTCTGGACAGGTTCATCGCGGATCGTGAGTCTTGCCATGTGTTCATGACTACGCACGACCCGCTGGTGCTGTCACGTCTCAGGAAGGAAGAAGTGCGGATCCTCAGACGCGGGGAAGATGGCAATGTGGAGGCGGAGGCGCCCATGCTCGATCCTCGGGGAATGGGCGTGGGTGGCATTTTGACGAGCGATTTGTTCGGACTAAGAACAACGTTGGATGAGGACACGCAGAGTCAGGTGGAACGACAGCGCGAGTTGGCGTTGAAACCGGAATTGGAAGCCGAGGAAGAGAGTGAACTCCGGCAGTTGACGGACGCGTTGACTAGGCTCGGGTTCTCGACGGCGGGGAGGGATCCGCTTTATCAGCGCTTCCTTAGGAAGTGGACGCAACGCGCGAGTGTTGACGCGGGAACGGTTAGGCGGCTCTCGGCAGCGGAACTCCGCGAAGAGGAGGCTCTCGTAGCGGAGATCGCGGAGGAGCTTGCAGCGGAGATTGCGGCGGAGAGAGACCATCAGCAGTGAGGTTCATAGATTTGAGGATCGTCGAGAGTGACCCCGACGTCTTGCCATTGATCGAGAAAGCTGAGGAGACGAGGCAGGCGGTTCTGGCGGAACAGGATGCGGAGAAAAGGAAGCATCTAATCCGCCTGAGACGAAGCGTTTGGGTCGATTTCCGGGCGCACTTTGAGAGAATCTACGGTGCGAAGTGCTGGTACACCGAATCGAAGAACCCGGGGACGGACGACGACATAGACCACTACCGGCCGAAGCGGGCGCTTGCCGGCGTGGACGACCACGACGGCTACTGGTGGGAGGCCTTCAACTGGCGAAACTTCAGACTGAGCTGTCATCGGGCGAACCGCTTGGGCACGAATTCGGAAACAGGCGAGGTACACGGAAAGGGATCGTGGTTTCCACTGTTGGACGAAGCGGACAGATGCCGCGAGCCGGAAGATGACCTCGATCGCGAACGGCCTACGCTGCTGGATCCGACGGACCCAGGAGACGCGGCCGTTTTGACTTTCGATCAGGATGGCAGCGTGGCGCTCGTCCCAGGGTTCGAGGGAAACGAAGATGCCGAACGGCGGTTGCAGGACAGCCGCAAGTATTTGCACTTGGACTGGCCGATGTTCCGGGAAGAGAGGCAGCGGCTGTTCGCCAGGATTCACGTTAAGGTGAAGGAGGGAGATAAAGCGAAGTCGAAGGCGGTCCGAGGAGATCACACGGCTAGGGCGTGGTTGAAGGGAGTTGCGGCTGAGCTGATCGATCTAGCGGGAGAACCGAAGCCTTACTCAAGGGCTGCGCAGGCATACATCATGCGGTTCCGCGATCGCGCGTGGGTGAGAACGATGGTCGTGCCCCACATACCGAACCCGATAGCGTGAGCGGCGTGGCGAACGGTGCGTCGGCATTGGTCCGTAAGCTCTGGCAGTACTGCAACGTGCTCCGCGACGACGGTTTGTCCTATCCGGACTATGTGGAACAGCTTACCTATCTGCTTTTCTTGAAGATGTCGGACGAGCGGATGGATGGTCCTGTCCCGGCCGAGTATGGCTGGGGTTCCTTCGTCGGGTTGGACACGGAGGGTATGTATCGACACTACGGCGAGGCTCTGGCGGCCTTGGGCAGATCAGACGGACCGCTTGGGGTTATTTTTAGAAACGCTAGGAACAAGATTCGGGATCCGGGCAAGCTGCGGCTGTTGATGACGGGTTTGATTGGGCAGACCGAATGGTCGGCTCTCTCTCAGGATGTGAAAGGCGACGCGTATGAGGGTTTGTTGGAAAAGAACGCCAGAGATACGAAAAGCGGTGCAGGTCAGTATTTCACGCCGCGGCCGTTAATTGACGCGATCGTTGAATGCATAGACCCGCGGCCGGGAGAACGCGTATGTGATCCCGCCTGCGGTAGCGGTGGGTTCTTGTTATCGGTGCATGAGCACTTGGACGGCCGGAGTGGTGGAGTACCTAACTCCCGCGCAATACGTCCGGCAAGCGTGCGTGGGGTCGAGTTGGTCGAGGAGGTGGCGCGATTGGCGACCATGAACCTGTTGCTGCACGGTGCTGTCGCGGAAGAGGAAGCGGACGTTCCCATAGTATGCGGCGATAGCCTCCGGCGTCCGAGCGAAAACCAATATGAGGTGGTGGTGACGAACCCCCCGTTCGGGATACGGGGCAGTGTGACTTACGGCAACGAGCCGCGGGAAGCCGGCGGTGCGAGCGATCTGAATGTGACGCGGCCGGACTTCTGGGTAAGTACGGCCAACAAACAACTGAACTTCCTACAGCACGTTTTCACGCTCTTGGCACCGAACGGGCGGGCTGCCGTCGTGGTGCCGGACAACGTACTGTTCGAAGGCGGCGCGGCCGTGACGATCAGGCGGAGGCTGCTTGAGTCATGCGACGTGCATACGCTGCTTCGGCTTCCTCCTGGCATCTTCTATGCGTCGGGCGTGAAGGCAAACGTGCTTTTCTTTCGCCGATTGGCCGGGCAGCGGACGAAGCCCGGCAAATGGCTTTGGGTATACGACATGAGGTCTTACAAACGATTCTCCCTCAAGACCAAGCCCATTGATCGAAGCGACTTGGAGGAGTTCGTCGGTCTGTACCGCTCGGGCAGGGCGATTGAAGGGAATGGCGAGGTCGATCTCAATTTGAGGTGGAGGAGGTTCGAACAGGCGTCAGTCAGGCATGACGAGGGCTGTGCGCTAGACCTTGCTTGGCAGACAGAGACCGCTGATTCGGAAGGGTCCAGCCTGTCGCGTCTCGAGGCGTTGTCCCGGGAAATCGCCGAAGATCTGTCGCGAGCGATGGAACACGTTGACGCGGCGACGCGAGATGGGTCGGATCGAGGGCGTGAGTAGAGCCCGCAAACGGGGCCGACAAGCCCTTGGGGCAGCGTTGCAGGTTGCTGCGCGGGTAGTGAATGGAGACAGCGACGCCTTGGAGCTTGGCTTTCCGATCACTAGGGAAGCTCTGAACAAAGTCTGCCTCGTGGGATAATGGGATGGTGCCATG
>VXSY01000054.1 GCA_009837725.1 Gammaproteobacteria bacterium
CGTCCCCATCGGATCCTCGTGAAACAAGGGGTTATGCATTTTGTTCCATGCGAGGAAGGGCATGCCGCCCCTAGCCGTAGGGTGAGGGCAATCGAACCCACAGGCCAGGGGTTGCGAGGAACTGCCGACGCGGTCGGCAGGAGACGCGCCTAACGGCGCGAAGCTAGGCAGAATGCCCTCCTTCCGAGGGCCACCATGTCGCTGTGACCGTCCGCAACGATAGCCGGCGGGCCACACCGATTCATCGCTTCAGGGAGACGCACGCAAATTGGCATGGATCACCGCCTTTCACGTCATCGCCATGGTGTGCTGGATGGCGGGCCTGTTCTATCTGCCGCGCCTGTTCGTCTATCACGCCATGGCCGAAGACGAGGCCACCAAGGCGACCTTTCGCACCATGGAGCGCAAGCTCTATCGCGGCATCACCACCCCATCCGCCATCGCCACGGCCGTGTTCGGCGTCGTCGCCGCCTGGGGTGCGTGGGAAGTGGTCGCCACCAGCGTCTGGTTCTGGGCGAAGATGGCGCTGGTGCTCATCCTCTATGCCTACCACGGCATCTGCGGCCGAATGCTGCGCGCCTTCGCGGAGGAGAGGAACACTCGCTCGCACCGCTTCTACAGATGGTTCAACGAGGCTCCGATCCTGCTTCTCGTTCCGATCGTGATCCTGGTCGTGGTGAAGCCCTGACGACCGCCGTGATGCGCAGGTCGCAAATGGTAAGGTTCGCGCCCGCGTGGCTCGCCCACTCCTGACGCCGACTCACCGCAACAAGGAACACCTGAAGCGCCATGCCTCGCACAACCTCCGCTGCCCTGTTCCAACGCGCCCGTGGCTGCACCCCCGGCGGCGTCAATTCGCCTGTGCGGGCATTTCGCGGCGTTGGCGGCGACCCGGTGTTCATTGCCCGCGGCGACGGTGCCCACATCTCGGACGTAGACGGCAATCGCTACATCGACTATGTGGCGTCTTGGGGGCCCATGCTGCAGGGCCACGCCTTCGAGCCGGTGGTCGCTGCCGTGCGCGCCCAAGCGGAGGCCGGGCTGGGCTTCGGCACCCCCACGGAAGTCGAGGTGGAAATGGCCGAGACGGTGGTGCAGCGCGTGCCTGGCATCGAGCAGGTGCGGATGGTCAACTCCGGCACCGAAGCCACCATGTCCGCCATTCGACTGGCGCGGGGGTTCACCGGGCGGGACCTGATCCTCAAGTTCGACGGCTGCTACCACGGCCACGCCGACTCGCTGCTGGCAAAGGCCGGCTCCGGCGTCCTCACCTTCGGCCTGCCGAACTCGCCCGGCGTGCCGGCGGGCACCGCCCACAACACCCTCACCGCGCCCTTCAACGATCTCGACGCGGTGGTCGCGGCCTTCGAGCGCCACGGCGAAGACATCGCCGCCGTCATCCTCGAGCCCATTGCCGGCAACATGGGCTGCATCCCGCCGGACGATGGATTCCTCGCCGGCCTCGCTTCGGTCACCGAGCAACACGGCGCATTGCTGATCTTCGACGAGGTGATGACCGGCTTTCGCGTCGCCGCCGGCGGTGCGCAGGAGCTCTACGGCATCGCTCCCGACCTCACCACCCTCGGCAAGGTCATCGGCGGCGGCTTGCCGGTGGGCGCCTTCGGCGGAAGGGCTGACGTGATGGCGCATATCGCTCCGGAGGGCGACGTGTACCAAGCCGGCACGCTGTCGGGCAATCCGCTGGCAATGGCCGCCGGGCTTGCCATGCTGCGGTCGTTGGACGCAGGGTTCCACACCCGAATCGGCAAGGCGACACAGCGCCTGGCCGAGGGCGTGCGCGAATGCGCGGCGCGACGCGGCAACCCCGTGGTGGTGAATGACGTCTGCGGCATGTTCAGCCTCTTCTTCACCGGGGCCGACCAGGTTCGCAGCTATTCCGATGTCGCCGCCTGCGACACCGAGCGCTACGCTCGCCTGTTCCATGCCCTGCTCGACGCCGGCATCTATTGGGCACCAAGCGCCTTCGAGGTGGCGTTCGTTTCCGGGGCGCACGACGACGCCGTGATCGACGCTACGCTGGAGGCGGTGGATGTGGCGTTGGCAAACGTCTGAATCCATCACGCTGGGGGCCGGGGGAAGGGGATGAGCACGAACGAAAGCCGTGCCTATGACGTTTACGGCATCGGCAACGCCCTGGTGGATTTCGAGTACCGAGTCAGCGAGGAGTTTCTGCGCGACAACGACATCGCCCGCGGCCACACGACGCTGGTGGACGCGGCACAGATGGCGGACATCCGAGAGCGCCTCGACGGCCGCGACACCCGCCGCACCTCCGGAGGCTCCGCCGCCAACACCGCCTATGCCGTTGCCGCTTTCGGGGGCCGCGCCTTCTACGCCTGCCGCGTCGCCTCGGACGAGGACGGCGGCTTCTTTCTGCGCGAACTCGCCGACGCCGGCGTCGGCTCCAAGCAGGGCGAGCGTCCCGAAGGAGTCACCGGCCGCTGCGTGTCGATGGTGACGCCGGACGCGGAACGCTCGATGTTCACGTTCCTCGGCATTTCCGAAGAGCTTTGCCCGGAGGACTTGGATCACCAAGCGCTCGCCCGCTCTCGGTATCTCCACATCGAGGGTTACCTCTGCTCCTCACCCACCGCCCGCGCCGCGGTGGCCGAAGCGCGCGAAGCCGCCCGCGCCGAGGGCGTCCGCGTGAGCCTCGTGATTTCCGACCCCGCCATGGTGCATTTTTTCCGCGAAGGGCTCGAGGAGATGCTCGGCAACGGCGTCGATCAGCTCTTCTGCAACGAGGAAGAGGCCCTCACCTGGACCAAGACCGACCGGCTCGACATCGCAGCGAGCGAAATGAAGGACATCGCCCCCTACGTGAACATCACCCTCGGCGCCCGCGGCAGCCTCGTCATCTCGCCGAGGGAGACCGCAGAAGTGCCCGGCGCGCCAGCGCAAGCCGTGGACACGACCGGTGCCGGCGACATGTACGGCGGCGCCTGCCTCTACGCCCTGACCGCCGGCGCCTCCCCAACCGAAGCCGCCCGCTTCGCCGGCGCCGCCGCCGCCAAAACCGTTTCCGTATTCGGCGCCCGACTGCCTTCCCCGACTGACTACCGGGAGCTGCTCGCACCGCTGACGGGCCGGCAGGGCCGTTCCGCTTGACCAGCCGTCCGGCGAGTGCATAGGATTGATCCATCGCTTTCAAACGCACAATCTGCCGAGGAACGGGAGTCGCTGTGAGTCTGTTCGATCGCCGCAAGACATCTCCCTCAAAGAGCGATACACCCGAAGTACACATCGACCGCTACGGCAACATGTCAGTGCGTGTCGAGGATCTCTTCGCGAGCAAGGCTTTCAGGGACCGGTTGGACGAAGTCGCTGCAGCACGGAAGCGAGAAGCCGCAAGCCGCCACACCAGTACCGGCAAGGATACGAAAACCACCGGGGGCTAGATGGGCCTCGGACTCCTCCTAATTCCCGCACTCGGTGGTTACCTCTTCGTTGCCCGCTTCAACGCCACGCGGGACCGGCTGAGGCGCGAGGGCGGCTATCACGTCGTGTTTCGATCCGCCGTCGCAGGCATCCTCCTGTTCGGGGCAAGCCAGTTTCTCCTGCTGCTACTCGATCATTTTTCTGCCACCGAACAGCTTGCTCCGCAACGCGGGTCATCTTTGGCAAGCCGCATTCCCGGTCGATTACTCGGCGGCAGCCGCACTAAGTGTGGCTGTCGGGTGGCTATCGCCATGGCTGCTCAACCAGTTCACAGATCGATTGAAAGCACGCCGGCTCACCGCGCAGGAGGCGGGCGACCACATCGGGCTTATAGTCGACGAGGCGTTCGGAACGGGGCAGCTAATCGAAGTGTGGCTTGAAAGCGGCAAAAGCTACGTTGGAGCGCCCGTGGCAAGGACCTTTCTCGCGCGCGAGGACGAGGGAGACATCTTGATCGTCCCGGTGTTGAGCGGATACCGCGACACGGCCACCCGTGAACTCAAGATCACAGCCGATTACGCCTCCGTGTTGCGCGAAAGGCTGGATCAGTCTGATCTGAAGCCAGGTGATTTCCGAGTGGCCATTCCGATGCGAGAAGTGGTGCTGGCGAGGCCCTATACGCCGGCATACAACGAATGGATCGCAGAACAACAAGGCCAAGAGCCGCGAGCTTCCTACGTCCAAGACGGCCTGGGCGAGACCAGGCAATAGTATGGTCGGCTTCGTCACGCATGCCGCTTGCCTTGAGCATCTCGTGTTGCCGGGGCATCCGGAGCGGCCGGAGCGGCTGGCGTTCCTGCTCGCGCAACTGAAGGCTGGGGGGCATTTGGATGGGCTCGACCAAGTGCCTTGCGCGGCGGCGAGTCTCGAGGACGCGGCGCGGGTTCACGATGCTCGGCTGGTGCAGTGGTTGGAGGCGAGTTCGCCGGACGACGGGCTGGTTCGGGTGGATCCCGACACCACGATGAGCTCCGGCTCGCTTGGGGCGGCGCTCGCTTGCATCGGAGCGGCCACGGCTGCGGTGGATTGGGTTCTTACTGGTGGAGGGCCCACGGGCCGCCGGGCGTTCTGCGCCATTCGGCCGCCGGGGCATCATGCCGAGGAAGCGGCGGCAATGGGCTTTTGCCTCTTCAACACCGTCGCCATCGCCGCCGATCTGGCGCTCGCTCGCGCGGATGTGGAGCGCCTCGCGATCCTCGACTTCGATGTCCATCACGGCAACGGCACCGTGGACATCTTTCGCGACCGCCCGGAGGTTCTCGTCTGTTCGACCTTTCAGTTTCCCCACTATCCCGGCCGCGGCCACGACGTGCTGCGGCCGCATCTCGTGCATTCGCCCTTACCCCCGGGCAGCACCGGCAGCGACTTTCGGCGCGCAGTGGAGGAGGATTGGGCACCGGCCCTGCGCGCGCATCGGCCCGACCTGATTCTGGTGTCCGCCGGCTTCGATGCGCACGAGGCGGACCCCCTCGGCGACCTGCGCCTCCGCGAAGCCGACTTCGACTGGGTGACACGTTTCATCGTCGATGCCGCCGAGCAGAGCGCCCAAGGCCGCGTGGTGTCGGCCTTGGAAGGCGGCTATGACCTGCCCGCGCTCGCTGCCTCCGTGGAAACGCACCTCGCAGCCCTCCGCTAAGCGCCCTGGCGTAGCCCCTTCTCGCGCGTGTGGGCGTCTCCGGAGGGAGGGCGAGACGCCCTCCGTTCAGGGGCCCCTCAGCCTAGCTCGGCGCGGATCCTCTCGGCGTGGCCGGCGAGCACTTCCGGATCTGCCATGTCGCGGGCGTGAAACCTCAGCCCTTCGCCGTCGTAGCGGGGGACGACGTGGAAGTGGATGTGGAAAACGCTTTGGCCAGCGTCGGCGCCGTTGAGCTGCATCAGCATGATGCCGCCGGGGCTGAACGCCGCCTTCACGGCCACCGCGACTCGACGCGTCGTGACGATGAGGGCGGAGAGTTCGTCGTCCGACAGGTCGAACACGTTCTCGGCAGGCGTGCGTGGAATGATGAGGGTGTGGCCGGGGCTTTGCGGCATCACGTCCATGAAGGCGAGGCAGTGCTCCTCGTCGAGCACCACATGCGCCGGCAGCTCGCCGCGCAGGATGCGGGCGAAGATATTGCTGCTGTCGTAGGCCATGGCGTGAATCGTAACAGCCCGTTTGCGCGGGCCGAATGGGCGTTTCTACGGCGCTCAACTCCTAGCGGGCCGGCGGCTTGTACCGCACTCTCGTCGGCTCCGCATCGAGGCCCCTGCGCTTGCGGTCCTCGGTGTAGTCGGTGAAGTTGCCCGCGACGAACTCCACGTGGCTATCGCCCTCGAAGGCCAGAATGTGGGTGGCGACACGGTCCAGGAACCAGCGGTCGTGGGAGATGACCACCACGCTGCCGGGGAACGTGAGCAGCGCCTCCTCAAGCGCGCGCATGGTCTCCACGTCGAGATCGTTGGTGGGCTCGTCGAGCAGCAGCACGTTCGCGCCCTGGCGCAGCACCCGGGCGAGATGTACGCGGTTGCGCTCGCCGCCGGAGAGCTGGCCGACGAACTTCTGCTGATCCGGGCCGCGAAAGTTGAACCTGCCGACATAGGCGCGGGACGGAAACTCGTAGCTGCCAACGCGCAGGATGTCCTGCCCGTCCGAGATTTCCTGCCACACCGTCTTGGCGTCGTCGAGCACATCGCGGGATTGATCGACGGACGCGGTCTTCACCGTATCGCCAACTTCCACCGTGCCCGAATCCGGCGCTTCCCGGCCATCGAGAATGCGCAGCAGCGTGCTCTTGCCAGCACCGTTGCCACCCACCACGCCGACGATGGCGCCGGCGGGAAGGGCAAAGCTCACGTCTTCCATCAGCACCCGATCGCCATAGGCCTTGGCGACGCCCTGCACCTCGATCACCTTGTCGCCGAGGCGCGGCCCCGGCGGGATGTAGATTTCCGCCGTTTCGCCGCGCTCCTGGACTTCCTTCGAGTTCAGCTCCTCGAACCGGGCAAGCCGCGCCCGGCCTCGCGCCTGGCGTCCGCGCGGACTCGACCGCACCCATTCGAGCTCCGCCCGCACCGCCCGCTGGCGAGCGCGCTCCGTCTGCCGTTCCACCGCCAGCCGCGCGTCCCTTGCCGTGAGCCAGGCGGTGTAGTTGCCCTCGAAGGGAATGCCGCGGCCGCGATCGAGTTCCAGAATCCAGCCGGCCACGTTGTCGAGGAAGTAGCGGTCGTGCGTAACTGCCACAACGGTGCCCGGATACTCGCCGAGGAAGCGTTCGAGCCAGGCCACGCTGTCGGCATCGAGATGGTTGGTGGGTTCGTCCAAGAGCAGCATGTCGGGCTTGCCGAGCAGCAACTCGCATAGCGCCACGCGGCGCCGCTCGCCACCGGAGAGCGTGGCCACGTTCGCGTCCCACGGCGGCAGGCGCAGGGCATCGGCGGCGATCTCCATCGCATGGCCCGTGTTCCAGCCGTCCACTGCCTCGATGCGGTCCGTGAGTTCTCCCTGGCGCTCGATCAGGCGGGTCATCTCGTCATCGTCCAAGGGTTCGGCGAACTTCTCGGCAATGGCATCGTATTCGGTCAAGAGCTCCGTGACGCTGGCCAGTGCCCTGGAAACGTTGCCGCGCACATCCAGGCCCTCGTCTAGGCGCGGCTCCTGCGGCAGAAAGCCCACCCGAATGCCCTTCTGCGCGCGCGCCTCGCCTTCATGTTCCAAGTCCAATCCCGCCATGATGGCGAGCAGGGTGGACTTGCCTGCCCCATTCAGCCCCAGCACGCCAATCTTCGCGCCAGGGAAGAACGACAGCGAGATGCCCGACAGAATCTCGCGGCCGGGGGGCACGATCTTGCCCACCCCCTGCATGGTGTAAACGAACTGCGGCATGGCATCTCCAACCCGTGAGCGCGCATTATTCACGAGTCCGACAATCTGCCGGCGCTTGGGGAGGCCGATCTGGAAGAGGCCCGCCAAGGCCGTGGGCTACAATCCCACGATTGCCTCCACCCCGGCGCCCGCATGCTCTGCCCGTTCTGCCGCCACCATGACACCAAGGTGATCGACTCCCGGCTGGTCGCGGATGGCGAACAGGTGCGGCGGCGGCGTGAGTGCCAGTCCTGCGGCGAGCGCTACACCACCTTCGAGATGGCGGAACTGGTGATGCCTCGCGTCATCAAGTCAAGCGGCGCCAGGGAGCCGTTCAACGAGGAAAAGCTGCGCGCCGGCATCATGCGGGCGTTAGAGAAGCGGCCTGTGGCCAGCGAAGACGTCGAAACCCTCGTCAGCCGCATCAAACACGACCTGCGCGCCACTGGCGAGCGCGACCTGCCCTCCCGCACCGTCGGGGAGCAGGTGATGGCCGGGCTCAAGGAGCTCGACGAGGTGGCCTATGTGCGCTTCGCCTCGGTCTATCGCGACTTCCAGGACCTCAGCGAATTCCAAGAGGAAATCAGGAGACTCACCACCGAGCGGGTGGAATGATCGAAGGCTCCGACCTCCTGTTTCTGCGTCGCTGCGTGGAACTCGCCGGGAAGGGGCTCTATAGCGTCACAGAGAATCCTCGCGTGGGCTGCCTCCTCGTGAAGAACGGCGACGTGCTCGGTCGCGGCTGGCACCGACGCCGCGGCGAGCTTCACGCCGAAGCCGCAGCCCTCGCCGATGCTCGGGCGAGCGGGCGCAGCACTGCCGGCGCAACCGCCTACGTCTCCCTCGAACCCTGCTGCCACACGGGCCGCCAGCCGCCCTGCACAGCCGCGTTGATCGACGCCGGCATCAAGCGCGTGGTTGGGGCGATGACGGACCCAGACCCTCGCGTGGCCGGCGAAGGCTATGCGACATTGCGCGCCGCCGGCATCGCGGTAGAAACCGTGGAGCTACAGGAAGCGCTCCAGCTCAACCGCGGCTTTGTGCGTCGCATCACTACGGGCCTGCCGTTCGTGCGGATCAAGATCGGCGCCTCCATCGACGGGCGTACCGCGATGGCGAGCGGCCAAAGCCAGTGGATCACCGGGCCCGACGCGCGCGCCGACGTGCAGCGCTACCGGGCGCAAAGCTGCGCCATCGTCACGGGACGAGGCACGGTGGCGTTGGACGATCCCGCGCTTACCGTGCGGGGAGAGCAGTTCGCCGTCGATGGCATCATCCGCCAGCCCTTGCGCGTGGTGGCCGACACCCACGGCACCACGCCGCCTGAGGCACGCCTCTTCGCCACGGGCTCGCCGGTGTATCTCGCCACCGGCCGCCATGCCCCGGACCATCCGCAAGCACAAATGCTGCGTCAGGAAGCGAGCCGCGTGGAGCCAGGCCACCTGCTTCAAACCCTGGCCGAAATGGGCTGCAACGAAGTGCTCGTGGAAGCTGGCGCGACCTTCGCCGGCACCCTCCTCGAGGCAAACCTCTGGGACGAGGCGGTGCTCTACCTCGCACCGAATTGGCTCGGCGAAACCGCCCGGCCTATGGCTGCCGTGTCGTTCGACCACCTGGCAGACTCCATCGGCGGCAAGCTCGTCGCCGCGGAACCGCTCGGCACCGACGTCAAGGTCGTGCTGGCCAACGACTCCCACACGGGGCACGCCAAAGGAATGCGCGGGTGACGGGGAAAATCAACCAACGCGCCCGGCACCGCGCCCGCCGAGCGCTGCTGCAAGCCATCTACCAATGGCAGATCAGCGGCCACAGCGCGGCGGAGATCGAGCGGCAGTTCGCCACCGGCGAGGCACTGCGTCGTGCCGACAAGGCGTTCTTCTCCACCTGCCTCGACGCCGTGCTCACCGGCGCGGGAAAGCTCGACACCCTCTACGAGGCCTATCTCGATCGCCGCGTGGACCAGCTCGACCACATCGAACGCGCCGTCTTGCGCGCCGGCGTGCTGGAACTGCGCGACCGCATCGAGGTGCCGTTCAAGGTGGTGCTGGACGAATGGGTCACCCTCGCCAGCCAGTTCGGCGCCGAGGACGGCCACCGCTACATCAACGGGGTGCTGGACCGTGTGGCGAAGGACCTTCGCCCGGTGGAAGTCGCGGCGGACACCGCCCAAGGTTCGACTCCGTGAGCGACGAGTTCGACCTCATCGCGACGATCGTGGACGCATTGGGTGACGCCACTGCGGGCGAGAGCGTCGTGCTTGGGCCCGGCGACGATGCGGCCGTGCTGCGGCTGCCGCCGGCGCACGAGCTCGTGGTTTCCACGGATACGCTGGTGGAAGGGCAGCACTTTCCTGCAGGGGCCGCGCCGGAGCTGGTGGGGTACCGAGCTCTGGCGGTGTCGGTGTCGGATTTGGCCGCGATGGGAGCAGAACCCGTGGCCGCCGTGGTGTCACTCACCGCCGAGCGACTGACGGAGCGCTGGGCTCGTGCGTTCGCCAGAGGCATGGCCGAAGCCGCGCGCGCATTCCAAACGCCCATCGTCGGCGGCAACCTCGCTCGCGGTGACGCGAACATCTGCGTCGCGGTTCACGGCAGCGTGCCGCAGGGCGACAGCCTGACGCGCACCGAGGCGAGCGCGGGTGACGATCTCTACGTGACGGGCCAGATCGGCGGCGCCGGGCTCGCCTTGCGCTCTGGGCTCCTCAAGGCGCAGTCCATCTCGGACGTCGAGCCCGGCTCCGCCCAAGGGCGTTACTGGCTGCCGCAACCTCGCCTCGCCATCGGCCAGCGCCTGCGCGGCGTGGCGAGCGCCACAATCGACGTGTCGGATGGCTTGGCTTCCGATGTGGTGCACATCTGCGAGGCCAGCGGCGTCGGTTGCGACATCGACCTCGGCGACGTGCCGGTCTTTCCCGGCAGCGACCCGGCGGCCGCCGTGTGCGCCGGCGACGACTACGAGCTCGCCTTCACCGCCTCACCCACGCACGCGACCGCCATCCGTGCCATCGCTGGGGAAACGGACACTCCCATCCATCGCATCGGCAGCATGGACGACGGCCCCGGCGCGCGCTGGCGACAGGGAGGCAAACCCATCTCGCTTGCCGGAGGATTCCGCCATTTCTAGCGACGCAGACCAGCATGGTGAGGGACAAGCGGCGGCGAAGCTGGGCGTGCGCGATCTTGCCAACCCCTTCGCCCTGCTCGCCACCTGCTTCGGCATTGGCCTGATCCGCGTCGCGCCCGGCACTTTTGCCTCGATCGCTGCGGCAATCGTGTGGTGGTTTCTCTTCGCCGACCTCACCTGGCCCCTGCGCCTCGCTGGCGTTGCCATCGCTACTGCCGTCGGCCTTGCCACCATTCACTTTCTGAACCGCCACCGTCGCCAAGGCGACAACCCCGCCATCGTCATCGACGAACTCGCCGGGTGCTGGCTGGCCCTGGCTCTCTGCCCACGCTCGATTTTCTGGGCGACAATCGGCGTCGCCTTGTTCCGCGCCTTCGACGTGGTCAAGCCTTGGCCCGTCTCCTGGGCCGACACCAAGGTCCCCGGCGCCCTGGGCGTGATGCTCGACGACCTGCTCGCCGGCGCCTTCAGCGCGGCTCTTCTATACGGCGCCTGGGCCGCGATGCTGTTTGCCCTATAGCGAGTGGCGGCCCCTTAGCGGAGCCCAGCGCCGGCGCCAAGCACTACTCCGCGTCATCAACCACCACGTCCAGCTCGTCGCCATCCTCGGTGAGGGCCTTGATGCGAAGTTCAGCAGACTTCAGCGCGGTGCGACACTCCCGCGTGAGCTTCACCCCACGCTCGAAGGCCGCGAGGGAGTCCTCGAGACTCATCCGCCCGCTCTCCATCCGCTCCACGAGCGCTTCAAGCTCCGCCAGCGTCGCCTCGAAGTCGATCTGCTGTGACTCTTCCTGATCGGACATGCCTTGGGTCCCCTCCATCCGCCGCCACAGGCACCGGAACCGTCCAGCGCGAGCGGCGCGTGACATACTCTATCCCCCATCGCCCGCCCAAGGCAGCCATGATCCGCCGTCCAGACTTGGTCGAGGAACTGGAGAATCGCTACAAGCGCGAGGAATACTCCAAGCTCACCTACGAAGACAAGCTCGGCATCTTCCTTGAACTCCGCGCCCAGGCTTCGGCTCCTAAACCCCACCTATGCGGCCGACTGGCGCCGCCAGATCCAGCACAAGATCGAAACCGCCTGCGCCTTCCGCGAACTCGCCAAGCTCAAAGCAAACAAGGACGGATGAGGGAGGCAGACCGATTCCCCTCGTCAAGCCGGTTTCGCCATCCTCTCCACGAGCGTCTCAAGTTCGGCGAGCTTCGCCTCGAGTTGGGCCACCAAATCCCCCTTCGGCTCTGGGTTGGCGATCAACACCTCGACCGATAGCCCCTCCTCGGGGATGCCGGCATCCTTCGCCACGTCGTCCATGTAGTCCCAAGCCTCGTCCGGGCTGGTGAAGATGTCGTAGAAGTGCTCGCCATCCGTGATGGCGTACACCTCGAAGTTGGGTCGGAGAGGGCGCAATGCTCGCGCCGGCTCGCAACGTGCGTCCGATGTTGTGCGGCGCGCTATGGTTCACTCCCCCTGCCTGCTTCCAAAGTGCCGGCCGTGTCCGTGCGCCGGGCCATTCACGGCGCGACTCCAACGAGCACCAGTGGAACCGCCGGTACGCCCCGCCCTTGCCGAAGGATGTTCATCAGGTCGCGTTCGTAGTACGCCACGCCGGACGACATCTGCGACTGCAGTTCCTTCATGGGCACGATCTCGATCCCGACGTCGATCAAGTCGGAGACGAAGAAGGCCATGTGCTTAACGAAGACGTCGTGAGCAACGAACGAGTACTTGCCTAGTTGCACCTCCACCGCCACCCGATCCTTGATGTAGTCGGTCTGGTTGTACGAGTGGATCGGCTTATGCCCCGACTCTTCGATGGCAGCCTTCTGTGCTTCCGGCGGCATGCCCACGACTCCACGCAGGATCTTCTCGTCCGACGTGACCCAGAATGCCTGCCGGCGTTCCTGCCAGCCGCGCGCCTGAAACTGCTCTCCGAACGCCTTGTTGAGGCCCACAGGGGAGTACAGGAGCTTTCCGAACGTGGTCTTCTCCCGCGAGACTTTTGTCCTGTGCGTCTCCGCATCGACGCCGGCAACGACGTCCTGAACCTCCTGCCAAAGATCCGGCCGATGAACAAGCAGGAACTCCTCGCCGTTTAGATGCGAATACCGCTCGACGATGCGCATTTAGTGCCCGCCGTTCGGCTTCGTTGGATCGTAAACGGGTTTGCCCATGGGGCGGGTCCGCAGTACGCCGGACTGCAACGCTCGCACTCGATCCCAAGCGGTTTCGACATACTCCGGGACGATGTCGCACCCGTAAGCGCACCGCCCATGCATTAGCGCGGCAATGATCGTCGAGCCGACCCCCATGTACGGATCGAGCACTGCGTCCCCAGGATCCGTCATCGAGAGCACCAGCCGCTCGACCAGTTCCACCGGAAACTGGCAAGGGTGGTCGGTCTTCTCCACATGGTTGTTCTTGACGTTGGGGAACTCCCACACGTCGGTCGGATTCTTGCCCTTGGGGTTGCCCGAAAGCTTGCCGGCATTCGGCCCCTTGAAATGCCGCTTGCCTGGGTACTTGGATGGAACACGAATCGGGTCGAGGTGAAACGTGTAGTCGTCGCCACGCGTGAACCAGTTGATGGTCTCGTAGCGCCCCGACAAGCGCCGGGAGCAATGCAGGCCATGCCCGAAATGCCAGACGATGCGATTGCGCAGTTTCAAGCCGTGGCGCTTGAACTCGGGGTACAGCATCGCGTCCAAGGGCACTACTTCGCCTTTGTCGACATAGTTACCCACTTGCCAGCAGAGCGAGCCACGCGGGTCCAGGAGCCGGACGCATTCGGCAATCACCGTCGCCTGCTCGGCCAGGTAAATTTCCAGTGGGGAGCGCGCCTCGTACTCCTTGCCGATGTTGTACGGTGGCGAGGTCACGATGAGCTTCATCGACCCCGACGACAGCCCCGCAAGGAACGCGTCATTGCTCTCGCAGACCATCACCGGATCCGCAATGGCCCGACCTTCAGGCACCAGAGGCATCGTCGCTTGGGGATTGCTGTAAGTCACCGAAGGCGTCCTTCGCTAGCCTGGATCAATTTACACGAAACCGGCGTGGCGAGCGCACCATTTCGTAAAGATGGGGGGCGAAAACAGCCAGGGCGCCGCGAACCGGGGAGAGACATTTCCGATTGCGACGCCCTGGCTGGGGCTAACCGAACGGCGCCTGGCGACCATTACGCAAGGTCCGTGCCACGCAGATTCGGTGAACGATGCCAGCGCGGCGCGCATTCCACGCGCGATCCTCAGGGAATCACGCCCTGTTTTGGTGCGCTCGGCGCACCCGTCGAGGACCGTTTGCACTGGTGCCCTGCGCACGGGTTCCTCAAGCGGAACCCCACTACGCGAGCTTGCGAGCCTCCTCGATCGAGAAACTCGCGCCGTCCACCAGGTGCCAAACGGCGAGTTCCGGATCGACCTCGATCAACTCCATGCGCTCGAGCTTCGTGAACTCGCCGCGAATCTCCCATGCGCCGATGGGATGTTCCGCGTCGCGCAAATGCGTGGCGATGTCGCCAGGGCGGAACTGCGTCGCGCCCTCGCCCACAAGCGCCACCACGGCTTCAAAGACGGTACGAGTTCGCCGGGCGGCTTCGCCGGATCGGAGGCTCACGGGATATCTAAGCGCCGGGGTTGCAAACGACGGGCGCGTTTTCTATCAGAAACCGCCCTCGATTGCAGCAACGGCGAGCAAAACCCTACCCCGTAAGGGGGCACACCCGCTGCCAGACGCACATCGCGCCTCACCCAAGAGCGCGACGCTCTCGGACGGAGGGTCTCGCCCTCCACGCGCCGCAAGGCGCGCAAGGCGAAATCACTCAACCCAGGCCCGTCCCCCCTGATACGCCTCCAGATGCGCCAGCAACTCCGCATCCGCCGCCGCCAGGCTCAGCGCAAGCCGCTGCGTTGCCACCGCGCCTTCGAAATCCCCTTGTGCCGCCTGTGCCGCGGCCAGCGTGTCCAGCGTGTCCGCATCGCGTCGCCGTGACACTGCGGACTCCGCCAGCGCCAGCGCCCGATGCGGGTCGCGCAAGGCATCGTGCCGCGTCGTCGCGTAAATCCAAGCCGCGACATGCGCCGCCTCTGCCACCCCGCCGTCTGCTGCGGAAGCCAGCCACCCAAGCGCTTCCGCGACCACGCCTTCGTCGCCCTCGCCGCGCGCATGAACCAGCCGCCCCAGCCGATACTGGCTGTCCGCATGGCCGGAATCGGCCGCCCGCCGCAGCCAATGCTCCTCTCGCTCTGCATCCACCGGCGCCCCCAGCCCATGCCGATGGAGAAATGCGAGCCCCGCATAGGCCGACCTCTCGCCCGCCTCCGCCGCCGCCGAATACAAGGCGAACGCCTCAGCATGGTCCGCCGCAACCCCCACATCCCCTAACAGGATGTGTGCCAAAGCCGACTGCGCCACCGCATTGCCCGCATCCGCCAGCACCCGAAAGCGCTCCGCCGCCGCCTTGGCGTCCGCTTCGCCGAGCTCCCCATCCCGCAGCATGAAGGCGATGGCCAGCCGAGCACCCTCGTCGCCCGCCGCAGCGGCTTTCTCGTACCAATGCTGCGCCTGCGCCACATCCGGCTCGTCCGCAAACCCCGCCCGAAACGACCTGCCATAGGCCGCGAACGCCTCCACGGCCCCATGTTCCACCGCAGCCTGTCGCAGCCAATAGCGAGCGCGAGTGTGATCGACTGCCGTGCCCCGGCCATCCTGATAGGCCACACCCACGAACAGGCAAGCCGTCGCATCCCCACCTCGCGCCGCCTTCAGCGCCAGCCGAAACGCCCGAAACGGATTGCGCGGAACCCCGAGCCCACCATCATGCAGATGCGCCAGCGCCATCAACGACGCCGAATGGTTCGGATGGAACTCCACCGCCCGCCGATAGTCATGCCGCGCCGAAACATGCAGTCCCGCCTCGGCATACCCATGCCCGCGCAGGTAGAACGCCCGCGCCCGCTGCCGAGCCGTGATCCACGGGCTGGAAACCAGGTCGTCGAGGTACGCCCGCGCCAGGTCATGCTCCCCAGCCTTGACCCACCCCGCAGCCGCCTCCAGCTGCTCCTGCGCCCGAGACCCAGGCTCAACCGCTTGCGCGCCAAACACTTGGGCCGGCACAAACACCGAAAGCATCAGCGCATGCAGGCGCTCGAACCAACGACGACCCGGCTGGGGGGCACAATTGGGGGGGAAAGGGCATCCGCCCCCCCCAACGCGCCGAAGGCGCGCCCTGGCCACGACGCGAGCCATTCGCTCCACCGTCAAGTCAGCGCGGTTGGGCCCGAGGAGGGGCCGACGCTTTGCCGCCATCCGACCCTGTCAATCTCACGAGCCAGCGCTCCGCTTCCTCCACGCCTTGTTCCACGCCAACGGCGCCATAGAGCTCCGCCGCCTTGCGCCAAAGCTCCCGCGCCTCTTCCAACTCCCCAGTGTCCGCCTTGAGAATGGCCATCGGCCGCAGGGTATTCGCGAAATCCAACACCGGCGGCGCGGCCTCGCTCCGATAGAGACCCAGCGCCTCCTCGTAGCACCGCTCCGCCACAGCCGTTTCTCCAGCATGTCGCGCCACATCGCCGAGATGCCGCACCGCATGAGCAAGCTGCATCGGATCCCCACACTCCCGCGCGACCGCAACCGCCTCCTGATAAATCGCCGACCGCGCCGCAGCATCGTGCTCGACATGCCCGAGCTTCCCAAGCGCAACCGAAAGCTCCCGCTTCGCATCGAGCTCGCGACAAATCGCCACCGCTTCCTCAAGCTCTCGCCGCACCCGCATCAAGACCAGCCCGATCTCCTTTTCGCTAGCCCCCGACGCCTGAAACGCCTCGTATCGCCGCCGCCAAGCCTGCTCAATCAGCGCCAACGCATCCTCAACCGTCTTCCCCGACACCATCAAGCACCCATCTCAAAGGTGTCCAAAGCATCCTCTCCCCCGCTCCACAGCGCAACCGCACCCACGGAACCTCCGATCAAGCGGGTGCGGGGTCTTTGAGGGAAGGCAGAGTGCCTTCCCTCCAAAGGCACGTCCGCAGCTGGAGAGCCAAGGCTCGCATACCACCCCCCAACCTGCTACGCTCCCCCGTTCCATGAAGGGGGCGACTTGGCTTCGACGGCGGTCGCGAACTCCGACGTGCATGCCGAGAGGGTAGTGACTCTCGTTAATCAATCGCTGCAACCTTTTATAGTTGCCAACGACGAAAACTACGCGCTAGCGGCGTAAGCCGCTTGTCTCGGGAAGACGGCGCCCGCAACGGCGACCCGAGGGCAAAGGCTTGCGGGATAGCGCCGCCGAGTGCCTCCGGCGGCGGCGCGAAACTTGAGGAGGCTCGCCCAACGGCACCCCGACCGCCGGGTCGCCAACGGGCCAAAGCAATAGGCGGCTCTAAGCATGTAGAGCGAAAGACGGAGCACCGACGGACGCGGGTTCGACTCCCGCCGCCTCCACCACTTCTCACAATACTTGGTTGTATCTGCCCATCGACCCGGGCGATGTGGGCTCGTCCTACGAAGAAGCGCGTCGCGTCAACAGTCGATAGCGCCAGGGCGCTAATTGCCTACCAGCGGTGAGAGATGCATCGTTCGATCTGCCGACACTTCGACGTGATTGACCATGATGTCCATTGGCTCGCCGCGAGCCGCAAGGAAGTCCATGGCGGCGTGCAAGAGCGACTGGGCCTGCAGGCGACCGACTGATGGAAGGATGACGAGGCCGGGGTGGATGGCCTCCGTTTCGACAAGAGCGCGGAAATCTCGCGCGTTTTGGGTCACAAGAACGAGGTCGCGCTCAATGCAACGACCCAAGACTCGGTGATCGGGTGCTCCCAGCCCGCCGAAGTCGCGTGGGTGCTCGGCGACGTGCAAGCCCTCCGCATTCAAGCGGGCCGCGATGCGCGGCGACAGACATTCATCGAGGAACAGCCGCACCTGTCGGGCTTTCAGGTGACATTGCGCCACGGGCGCCCGGACGGGCGGCCCCGGAATGGGTGCGATTTCGCATAGAGCTCGGCCGCACGGAAGGCAACGCCCGGAACTTCGGGAAAGTCTTCGACCAAGTCCTGCAGAGTGTCCCCGCCTTGCAGGCGGCCCAATACCGCATAGACCGAGATGCGTGTTCCCTTGATGACCGGTGTGCCGCCCAGGATATCGGGGTCTGAGGTGATGAACCGGTCGCGTGCATTGCGGTATCGCTCGGCGTCGTGGAACGGGGCCGTCGAGAGGCGGGCTAGATCGAGTGTCGCTCCCGGCGTGAACTCAATGCTCTCAAGGCGCATGGGATCGAGTTGGGCCAGGCGTGCCCAAATGGAACGCTTGTGATGCAACGGCAGGTCGGTGAGCCTTGCTGCCTTGAGCGCGTGGAAGAAAACGACCGCCCGGATGGGCAGATATCGCATGGCGCCCCCACGTAACCGGGCCGGAGCGGCAAGGGTTGTGACGACGCCGGCTTGCACGGCCTTTTCGACCGTGGCCCGGGTGACGCCTGACAGCGCCGCCGTCTCTCGAATCGTCAGGTCTGGCGTGATGGACATTAATTGACTCCTCGTAGGATGCGAATATAAGGGGCGGGGATGGTTGCATCAAGGGCTCGCCAAAGACACGCGTCTTGCGACGCCTAGCGAGGGCAGGGTGCCCTCGCTCCAAGAGCCCTCAGGGCATCTTCAATCGGCAGCCGACACGGATGGCCATGCGAATTGATTAAGCATCCGTATCACCAAGGGGTTGTTGATTTCCAAGTGCCGGATGTAGGCGGCGAGGGCGGGGACTGGGATTTGGGCGCGGGCGATTAGGCGGAGTGCGTCGGGTGGAGTGCACGTTCGTAGGAGCCACGCGATCGTTGGATTGTCGAGGGGCGTTTGGGGCGGGTTGCAGAGCAGCAGTGCGGCGCGAACTTCGGAGCCATTGCGACGATCTGCCATGCCGGCGCAGTGGCGGGCGATCAGGGCGTCTACCACTGCTTCCGGGCTTTTCGCGGCGGCGTATGTTGGTGGTAGAGGCGTTCGGGCGAATGCCTCCGGGGGCAGGATGACGACCGGGGGCTGTCGTGCCATGGCGATGTGGAGGCGGTTCATGGCGGCACTGTGCCTTGATGACGCAGGAGATCGGCCAAAGCGGTCAGATCAGCGCGGTTTGGGTCGGCGTCTAGCAGCGGGTGTTCGCGGGAAGACGCTGCCCAGCTCGAGGGAAGCAGTTCGATCATCACCGCGACTTCCTTGCGCTGGTTCGCGGTCAGCGCTGCAACCGCTTGGTGAAGCGCCGCCGGATCGTACTCTCGCGCTATTGCAAGGTCGTAGACATCCCGTGGTTCCACGATACCCGCCCCGCTCAAGCGGTGAACGAGCTTTCCGGCGAGGATTTCTGCGCTGGTGAGTGTCTCGACGGCGGTTCCGGGCACGAACTTCCCGGAACCGGATGGGTGCGCCAATGTGGCGGCTGGGAGGATCGTGACTTCCACACCCTCGATCCGCGTGTAGGTCGCGATCTGATCGACGAAGGTCTCTTCGCCCGCTGTGGTTGCCGAAACGTCGCGCAACGCTCGTTCCATCGCCTCGCCGCTCACGCGTACAGCCGTGGCGTAGGTCTGGGGGTCGCAGAACAGCTCGGCGTCGGTAGAGAGCCGATGCTGCCATCGTGCCTGCAAAGCGGTGCCGCCGCCGAAGCGAAGCTCGCCCTCGGCCAAGTGCGGCGCCAGTGCGGTGACGAAGATCTGCACGGCGCGAACAATGGTTGGGCGGATTCCCTGCTCCTGTTGGCGCATGGGCGGATCCGTACTCAGACGTGGCGTGAGGTCGCTCGCGCGGGCCCGTGGTCCAGCGCGTTGGCGTGGCGTTCTATATAGCGGATAAGTCGGCGCAGGCCTTCTTCCAACCGCTCGTGGGATTGGGCGTAGCAGAGGCGGATGTGGGCGTCGTTGTTTGGGCCGAAGGCATAGCCGGGGGCTAGGCCCACGTCTTCTTCGGCTAGCACGCCTTGGACGAAGGCCAGGCTGTCTTCAACGCCCTTCACTTTCGGGAAGGCGTAGAAGGCACCTTCTGGCATGCGCAGGTCAATCAACGGGTGGTCGGTTAGGTGTTGCTCGACGATGCTGCGGCCTTTGCGATATTGCTCTCGCAGGGTGGCCACGGTTTCCTCGCCGCCTTCTAGAGCGGCGATGCCGCCGACTTGGGCGAACACGGTGGCGCCGGTGTTGAAGCATTCCGAGAGCGCTGTCCAGGCGATGGCCAGGTGCGGTGGGGTGACTACCCAGCCTAGGCGCCAACCGGTCATGGCCCATGCCTTGGAGAAGCCGTTCACGACGACCAACGGGTCGTCTTCGCGTGCCACTTCCAGGAAGGACGGGGCGTGTTCGCCGTCGAAGAAGGTGCGGTGGTACACCTCGTCGGCGATGAGGAGGATGTCTCGCTCGCGGCAGAAAGCGAGGAGTTCGGCTTGGTCGTCCTGTTGCATCACCCAGCCGGTGGGGTTGCAGGGGGTGTTGACAAAGATGGAGCGGGTTTCGGGGCGCACCGCGGCGATGATTTCGGACACGTCGAGACGCCAGCCGGCGTCGGTTTCGCGTTGGCGCACGGTGTCGATTTCAGCGCCGGCGACTCGATAGGTGATTTCGATGTTGGGCCAGTGGGGGCTGACGATGAGGGCGCGGTCGCCGCTCGTAACCGCCGTTTGGGCGGCGATAGTCACGCCCATCATCGCGGAGCCCGGCACGGTGATGCGATCGGGGTTGATGTCGAGCCCGTAGAGATTGTCGAGATAGCGCTTGATGGCGTCGCGCAGGGATTGCAGGCCGCGGGTGTGGGTGTAGAAGGTCTGGCCGTCGTCGAGGGCCGCCTTGGCCGCTTCGCGGATGAAAGCGGGGGTGACGGTGTCGCCTTCGCCGAACCACAGGGCGATGACCGCAGGGTCGCCCAAGCGCGAGAACGCCACCTTGGTGATGCCGTTCTGCTCGAGGGTTTCGATTACGTGCCGCACCATGGGGGTAGCTTTTCGCTGGTCTTGTAGGGGGGCTTGAGGTCGGACGGCAGCATAGCAGGGGTGGGTCGCTCACCCTCTTTGTCTGCTGGAGTTTCCGCCTCTCCGACGACGCGCGCGCCCTGTCGGGCGTTGGAGGGCGGGACGCCCTCCTTCCAAGGAGACGGCCTCCTCAAGGAACACGCCCCGGCGTCAGTCGTTGACTGACTGCTTCAGCACCCGTCCCTGCTCGCGGCGCCACTCGCGGTCCTTCACCGTGGCGCGCTTGTCGCGTTGCTCCTTGCCTTTGCCGAGCACCACCTCGCACTTCACGCGCTGGCCCTTCCAATACATCGCGGTGGCGACGCAGGTGAAGCCCTTGGCCTGGGTGGCGTTGAAGATGCGGGAGATTTCGCGTTCGTGCAGCAGCAGCTTGCGGGTGCGGATAGGGTCGGGTTCGACATGGGTGGAGGCGCTTGCGAGGGGAGCGATGTGTGCGCCCAAGAGCCACGCTTCGCCCTCGCGCACCAGCACGTAGCTGTCGGTGAGCTGGGCGCCGCCGGCGCGGATGCTCCGCACTTCCCAGCCTTCGAGCACGAGGCCGGCCTCGAAGCGATCTTCGAGTTGGTAGTCGAACCGCGCGCGCCGGTTGAGCGCGATGGTGCCATTGCCTGTGTTCGCCTTCTTGGCCATTTTCTGCATTTCCGCCGAGGGGGCAGGAGGCGAATCGTAGCGGCGCCAAGCGAAACGCGCACCTCATCGCAAGGCCAGGCCCCCTGAAATGCGCGCCTTGCGGCGCGTGGGAGGGCAAGATGCCCTCCCCCAAGGCCCGAGCCCGGAAGGGCGCATACAATGACGCCACGAAGACCAGCAGTTCGCGCAAGCAAACTGCCAACGCGCCCGTCAGGGCGCGCCTGCTCGGAGGAGGGAACGATGGCTGACAACGACGTTTCGCAGCCGAACCTTTGGTCGAGTCGGCTCATGTTCATCTTGGCCGCTGCCGGGTCGGCGGTGGGCCTCGGCAACATTTGGAAGTTCCCCTACATCGCTGGCGAGAACGGCGGCGGCGCGTTCGTGGTGGTGTACCTGATTTGCATCGCCGCGATCGGCGTGCCGATCATGGCGGCGGAAGTGCTGCTCGGCCGCGCCGGACGACGGAGCCCAATCAACACTTTGCGCGCGCTGGTGCAGCGAAGCGATGCCTCGAAGGGCTGGACCCTCATCGGCTGGTTCGGCGTCCTGGGCGGCTTCCTCATCCTTTCCTTCTATGCCGTGATCGCCGGCTGGGCCCTGCACTACATCTTCCAGGCCGGCTCCGGCACCTTCACCGGCGCAAGCAGCGCCGATGTGTCCGGCGTCTTCGACGATTTCCTCGCGAGCCCCTGGACGATGCTGTTCTGGCACACGGTATTCATGGCGGGCACGGTCGCGATCGTTGCCCGCGGCGTGAACCGAGGGCTGGAGTTCGCCGTTCGCTGGTTCATGCCTGTCCTGTTCGTGCTGATTCTGCTGCTGGTGGGCTATGCCATGGTGGTGGGCGACTTCGCGGCTGGCTTCGGGTTCCTGTTCGGCTTCGATTTCGGAGCGCTCACCGTCGCTGGTGTGCAGGAGGCGATGGGGCATGCCTTCTTCACCCTCAGTGTCGGCATGGGGGCGATCATGGCCTACGGTGCCTATGTGCCGGGCAATGTTTCGATCCCCGGCACGGTACTCACCATCGCCAGCGTCGATACCGTGGTGGCGCTGGCCGCTGGGCTGGCGATCTTCCCCATCGTGTTCGCCACCCCCGGCCTCGAAGCCGGCGCGGGGCCGGGCCTCCTCTTCGTCACCTTGCCCATCGCCTTCGGCAACCTGCCCCTCGGTGCGTTCATCGGAACGCTGTTCTTCGTTCTCATCAGCTTTGCCGCCATCACCTCTGCCATCTCCATCATCGAGCCAGCGCTGGCGTGGATGGTGGAGCAGTTCGGCATCACGCGGGCGCGGGTGGCGATAGCCCTCGGTGGCATCTGCTGGTTTCTGGGCATCGGCAGCGTGCTCTCGTTCAACGTGTGGTCAGGCTTCCACATCGTCGGCGAGCGCACCTTCTTCGACTTCGTGGACTATGTGACGCAGGTGTGGATGCTGCCGATCGGCGGCTTCCTCATTGTCGTCTTCGCGGCCTGGGTGCTGACGCAAGCGATTGTCACCGAGCAGCTTGGCTTCTCCTCGGGCTTCAAGTGGAAGCTTTGGCT
>VXSY01000067.1 GCA_009837725.1 Gammaproteobacteria bacterium
GACTACGGCGGCTATCTCGACGCCATCGAGCGGCTGAAGCCCGGCATCAACGTCGCCGGCATGGTGGGGCATTGTGCGGTGCGCTTCTATGTCATGGGCGAGCGCGCCGTGGAAGAACAGGCATCGGACGCCGAGCGCAAGCAGATGGCGGACATCGTCGGCCACAGCATCGACCGCGGTGCGGTGGGCTTCTCCACCAACCGCCACGCGCCGCATCGGCTGCCGGACGGGCGCAGCGTGCCGGGCACCTTTGCCGACCCGGCGGAGCTCGTCGAGATCGGCAAGGCGGTGGGCCCGCGCGGGGCCCTCATGCAAGCCGTGGGCGCCGGCTTCGACGTGCTGAAGCAGATCGCCGGCGCGAGCCAAAGTCGCATTCTGTTCAGCTACGGCGCCGGACCGGAGGCGGATTCGGGCATCGAACGCCGCGAGGCGCTCGAGGAGTTGCGCACGGAAGCGGGCGACGTGACCGCCATCACCCACGTTCGCAGTTCCGGTTCCATGTATGGCTTGCAGTCGCGCTTCCCCATCACCGGCGAAGCGTGGAGCAAGCTGCAGGCGATGGATCTCGCCGGCCGGCTCGAGGCCATCGGCAACGCCGACATGGTCGCGAAGCTGGTGGAGGAAGCGAAGGTTGAAGGCGCGATGCGTCTGCCGCCGGACAACCTCTACTATCTCGGCACCGCCGAAACGCCCGACTACACCGCCGGCCCGGAGCAGAACCTGGCGGCGATGGCGGACGCGGCCGGCGAACACTGGTGCGAGACGTGGTTGCGGGTGTCGCGCGAGAGCAAGGGCCTCGGCCTTTTCAACTACCGCGCCTTTGCCCGCAACATGAACGCCTTGGGCGACCTGATCGAGCACGAGCACGTGTTCCCGGGTCTTGGCGACGCCGGTGCCCACGTGTCCCAGATCATGGATGCCGGCTGGTCCACCTTCCTGCTATCGCACTGGGTGCGCGATGCAGGGCGCTACACGATGGGCGAAGGCATCAGGCGCCTCACCTCTGGCCCCGCCCGCGTCATCGGCATCACCGACCGCGGCACGCTGAAGCCCGGGATGCGCGCCGACGTGAACGTGTTCGACGCCAGCGCAGTGGTCGAGTGCCAGCCGCAACTGGTGCACGACTTCCCCGGCGGCGCACCGCGCTACATCCAGCGCTCGAAGGGCTACCACACCACGATCGTCAACGGCGAAGTGAATGTGGTCGATGGCGAGCACACGGGCACCCGCGCGGGTCAGGTGCTGCGGCACAAGAGCTGACGGGAGGAAGGGGGCGAGGGCATCCTGCCCTCGCCCGTCCTTTATGGCATTGCTCCGCCAGTCGTTTGCTGGCGCTCGGGTGGCCCAGCCCTAGGCGAGGGCCGTCTCGAAGAGGGCCAAGAGGCGCGCCCAGGCGCGTTCGGCTTGGGCTTCGTGGTACACGGCGGAGTCCGTGGGGCACCAGCCGTGCATGGCGCCTTCGTACACTTCGATTTCTGCCGCGAGACCGGCGCTGTCGAACGCCTCTCGAAGCGCTCCCTTGGCTTCCGGGTCGCGTTCGTCGTCGTTGTCGGCGATGGCGATGAGGAAGCTTGCCTGCATGTTGGGAACCAACCGGTGCGGGCTGTTCTCGGCCTCCGTCACGAGGCCCCCGCCGTGGAAGGAGGCGCCGGCGCCGATCCGGTCTGGGATCGCCGCGGCCGTGCGCATGACCATGGGGCCACCCATGCAATAGCCGGTGGTGCCGATCTTGCGACCCGTGTCCACGGCGGATTGTGCGTCGAGGAACTCGACGAATGCGTTGGCGTCGGTGACGTTGGTGTCCGGCGTTAGCGAACGGGCGAGCGGGAACACGGTGTTTCGCGTGGCCTCGTCGGCGAAGCTGGCACCGTCTGGCACCACCGGGGAACGGGCGGTGCGGTAGTACGGATTTACCACCAGCACGGCGTACCCGGAACCCGCAAGGCGGTCGCCCATGGCGCGAAACGCGGGGCGGAGGCCCAGAATGTCCGGCCAGACAAGCACGCCGGCGTGACTGCCGGACTCCGGATGCACGAAGTAGCAGTCGGCCTCGCCGTCAGGCGTGGTCACGGAAACGTCGCTACCTGTCACGCCGCTCGCAGCGGCGCCGCGGGGCAACATCGCCGCAGCCGCGACGCCGGCCGCCGCAGCGGTGAATCGACGTCGGGTAAGCGCTCCTCCTTCCCGACGCAGCGCCTCCTCCGCGTCCCTCAACGTGTGTTCATCGCACATTCGGTGCTCCTCCGTTCAAAGTGAAGTTCGACCGGCGCAGTCGCTCGACTTCCCGGTCAATACAGCCCAGGGATCAGACGGCGCTTGGTCGTGGCACGGTACTCATCCCAGAGGCCCCCGTACTTGGCGGCGCAGCGACGATCGTCGATGCGCTCTCGGACGATGAAGAACACCGTCAGATAGACGAAATAAATCCAGTTCCAGAAGCTCGTGTAGTGACCGAGTGCCAGCGCCATGCCGAGGGCCAGCAGGATCTCGCCGAAGTAGTTCATGTGTCGGGTCACGCCCCAGAAGCCGCCGCAGAGGATGGTCTTGTTGTCGTCGGTGATGGTGGTGGGCTCGATCAGGCCGAGGAACACCTTCTCCGGCGAGCGCTTGAAGGTGTACTTCTGGTAGTTCGCCCCTCGCGTGATGATCCACCCGGCGAGGAACACCACGGCGGCGCCCCCGAGCCAGAGGGTGTTGTAGGCAGGGTCGATGGCCGGTGCTGGCAAGTCCGCGAGAAACCACAGCGCCACCGGATACAGGCACGGATACACGACGATGCAGCCGACGATCAGCTTGAAGCCGACCCGTTCCTCGATGATGTCGAAGGTGTAAAGCTGCACGCGCTCGAAGCAGAAATATTCGGCGACGAACCACACCCACATGGCGGAGTGGAGATAAAGTCCTAAGTTGGCGCTCTCGCCGAAGGCGCCCTCGTGATAGGCGGCGCTCGACACCGCGTTGAGGGCGAGATAGCTGCCGCCGAAGATGTAGAGGAACATCTTGACGTCGGTTCCTCGCATGAACTCGGCATTGCGGGCCCGGCCTTCGAGCCACTGCACGAGGGCATTGCGCGCATCGGCCGGCTCCCGGTACACGAGCCACAGCGACACCACAACGCTGAGCGCGGTGGCCCCAGCGATGGCGTGCCACTTGACTCGCCATAGCCAGTCCATGGGTGTGCCGAACTCGAACCACCAGATCACCAGGGCGACCAGCAAGACGAGCCCGCCGTTCAGCCGATATTGCGCCGGCGCGGTGTTGGGGTGGGAATAGCCATCGACCCGCAAGGCAGGGAACACGACATGCAGCGCGAGCATGAGAACGAACAGGATGGCGGGGGTGAGAAACCCAGCCACCGCCTCCATCGTCGTCAGTTCCACCATGCAGCAAGGGCCTCACGCAGCAACGACGGCGACCATAGCACGCGGTCCCGTGAGCAAGCCGGCACGATCGGAGCAGTGCCCGGGCCGGCCCGGGGCGCCGTTGGAGGGCGCGCGGCACACTTTCGGCGTCAGCGTTGCCAGCGTTCGATGCGCGGCCACAGGTCTTGCGCCTCGGTTCGGTCGATCAGCGTGCGCAGCTTGCGGCGGTCGATGTCTTGCCACGCAAGAGCTTCGAGGCGGCAATCGAGGGGCAGGTCATCGTGCAGCCTGGCGAGGCGCTTGACGAGAAGCGCTTCCGCCCGGCGCTCCGCTAGCTGTGCCGCCAATCGCTTGCTGCCACGTACCACTTGCAACGCTTCCGGCGCGAGGGGTGTGGACTCGATGTCGCCATAGCGCCCGAGGATGGTGGCGGCGGTCTTTGGACCCCAGCCTGGCACGCCCGGGATGCCCTTGGCTGCCGAGCCGACGAGAGCGAGGTAGTCTGGGAATTGAGGTGGCGCGATGCCGAACCGCGAGCGAAAGACGGGTTCGTCCGTGACCTCACCTGTGATCCGGTTCAGCACCACGACCCGCTCGCCGCGAATGCACTGGAAGAGGTCGGTGTCCGACGTGCAGATGACGATCTGCCCGGCGTCGTTGCCTTCCGAAAGTGCGCGCGCACCGGTGGCAAGCGCGTCGTCGGCTTGGTGGCGCACCATGGGCCAGAGCCGCACACCGAGCGCCCGCACCGCTTCGAGGGCCAGCGGCGCCTGACGCCGGATCAGGGCGCCGACGCTGGTGTCGGTGGAACCGCGCGCCGCCGGCAGGCGGTCGAAAGCCACGGCAAGGTGGTTCACGTCGTCGGCCTTGAGCAGCGAAAGCAGCGTGTGCAGAAGGCCCCGCACGGCCCCCACCTCCTCGCCGTAGCGGTTCACATGCCGCGGCGAACCATAGAAGCATCGGAACAGCTCGAACGTGCCGTCCACCAGATGCACTTTGGGCAATGCGCCGTTCATTGCGCTAGGGTATTACGCGGGAATCAACATGGGGAAGGGGAAATGAACCGTCGCAAGCTGCTTTCCGGTGGGGCTGCCTTGGCTGCGGCAGGGCCACTGCTTGCGGGGGAACCGGTGAGATACCCGAACGCAGACCAAGTGCGGCTTGATCCGACGTTTCGCGGCTTCATCGGCAACACGCCGATCTCCCGACTCTTCACCAACCCCGACATGTACTGGGCGGAAGGGCCGGCGTGGAGCGGCTGGGGCAACTACCTGGTCTGGAGCGACATCCCCAACAACCTGCAATACCGCTGGCTGCACGAAGACGGCCATGTCTCGGTGATGCGCAAGCCCGCCAACAACTCCAACGGCAACACCTTCGACCTTGAAGGCCGGCAGATCTCCTTCGAGCACCTCACCCACCGGGTGGTGCGCTACGAGCCGAACGGCACCGTCACCGTGCTGGCGGACAGCTACGGCGGCAAGCCCCTGAACGCGCCCAACGACGGCATCGTTCATCCGAACGGCGACCTTTGGTTCAGCGACCCCGGCTACGGCACCTTGAGCGACTACGAAGGCTACCGCGCCGACACGGGCTCCGTGCAGCCGTTCCAGAAGGAGGCCATCTACCGCCTCGAACCCGGCGGCAAGCTGCATCAGGTGACCGACGAGATCATGAAGCCCAACGGCGTCTGCTTCTCGCCGGATTACACCAAGCTCTACGCCGCCGACACCGGCCGCTCGCACTACCCGGATGCGGCTTCCGTCATCAAGGTGTGGGACGTGGTGGACGAGACGCGCCTAGAGAACGGTCGCGTCTTTGCGTCGATGGCACTTGAGGTGGATGGCGAGGTACGAACGGGCGGCGCCGACGGCATTCGCTGCGACACCGACGGCAACATCTGGTCGAGCGCCGGCTGGGCTGGCCCGGGCTACGACGGCGTCCACATCTTCAACCCCGAGGGGGAACGTGTCGGCCAGATCCTCCTGCCGGAAGTGTGCGCCAACGTCTGCTTCGGCGGCCCAAAACGCAACCGCCTGTTCATGACCGCGAGCCACTCGCTCTACGCCGTGTACACCAACTCCAAGGGGGCGCACTTCTGCTGAAACGGACCCGCGGAACATAGCGCCCGCGTCAGAACAGCGTTGGCGGAGCGTTGGGGCGGCGGAATAGGTCCGTGCGCAGAGGGGTGGACTCCTCCTGTCCCAAGCCAGCTCGTCGCTTGGCTCGCCCGAATCTAGCCGCGATCAGGTCTGCGAACGCGCCACGGCCGCGCATTCGGGTGCCCCATTCGGGCTGGTATGCACGGCCCCCGTGCATGTCGCGGACGCACGTCATCACGCGCTCGGCGCGCATGGGAAAGTGCTCCTCCAGCCAGTCGCGAAAGAGACCCTCCACCTCCAGCGGCAGTCGCAGCATGACGTAGCTTGCGTCGCGTACGCCGGCTTCGGCCACCTTCGCCACCACGTTCTCGATTTCCTCGTCGTTAATGAAGGGAATCACCGGCGCCATCATGGCGTGAACCGGCACGCCGGCTTCGCTCATCCGCCGGATCACCTTGAGCCTCGCCGACGGCCCGGCCGTGCGGGGCTCGAGCACGGTCTTCAGGCGGTTGTCGAGGGTAGTGACGCTGACCGCAACGCTGGCGAGGCCGAGCTCCGCAAGTTCACCGAGGAGGTCGATGTCGCGCAGGATCAACCCGCCCTTGGTGACGATGCTCACCGGATGACGGTATTCGAGCAGCGTTTCGAGGATGGCCCTCGTGATGCCGAAGCGCTTCTCGCCGGGCTGGTAGGGATCGGTGTTGGTGCCCATCGCCAGGGTCCTGCAGACATACCGTGGATGATCGAGCGCCTCCCGCAGGCGCAGGGCGGGGTTGGTCTTGTAGAAGATGCGGGTCTCGAAATCGAGGCCGGGCGATAGATCGAGGTAGGCGTGGGTCGGGCGGGCGTAGCAGTAGATGCAGCCGTGCTCGCAGCCCTTGTAGGGGTTGATCGACTGATCGAAGGGAATGTCGGGCGAGCGGTTGGTGGCGATGAGGTTCTTGGTCTTGTCTGGCAGAAAGGTGGTGGCTGGGTCGGGCGACGGAAAGTCCGGATCGGCGCCGGCATCCCAGCCATCGTCCACGGCAACGCTGACGGTGTGGTCGAATCGGGGCGTGGGGCTCGAAACCGCGCCCCGGCCCTTGATGGTCTTGCCTTCCTCCACCGGCACGACTCCGCACCTCTAGAACTGGAATTATAACCAGTATTATTTCCAGATGGGCAAGCGGAACTTCCAACCGATACAACGGAAACCGGCGCGCCGAGGGCGATCTTCGGGCAACATGACGACGCAACAAGATGGAGAGGCTTCGAGAATGGCATTGACGCTTTGGGGCGGCGCAACCGGCCGCACGATCCGGGCGCACTGGGCGCTGCACGAACTGGGCCTCGACTACGAAAAGAAGCTGATCGGCTCCCGTACGGGCGCCACGCAGACGGAGGAATTCCAGGCGCTGAACCCCAAGGAGAAGATCCCCGTGCTCGTCCACGACGATTTCGTGCTCACGGAAAGTGCCGCCATCGTCACGTATCTAGGCGATACTTTCGGCGGCCTCACGCCTCCCCACGGCAGCCTGGACCGGGCTCGCTACAACGAGTGGGTGTCGTTCATCCTCATGGAACTCGACGCCCACACGCTCTATGTCATTCGCCGCCACGAGGGCCTCAAGCACCTCTACGGTGAAGCCCCCGCCGCGATCACCGCCGCGCGCGAGGGTTTCCTGAAGCAGATTCGCTGGGCGCAGCCACGCATTGAGTCGAGCCCATACCTCGTCGGCGACAGCTTCAGCGGCGTCGACATTCTGATGACAAGCTGCCTCGACTGGGCCGACTCCTATGGCTTCGACCTCGCGCAGTCACTGCACGAGTATCGCCATCGACACCATGAGCGCGATGCCTACAAGGCTGCAGCGAAGATCAATTTCTCCATCTCCGCCGGCGCCTGAGGCGAAGGCCAGCCCATCACAAGTCCGACAGGCTGATAGCGCCAGAACATCAACGGCCCAGGAAGGTGTCGTGTTCCGGGCCGTAGGGGCGACGCATGCGTCGCCCTTCTTCGGGTGGCCCTCCTCATGCGCTAGCAGTTCGCGCCAGCGAACTGCCGACGCGCCCTTCAGGGCGCGCTAGGCCGCGAGGAACCAATCCAGGATGCGGGGGTTTTCGTCGCGGGGCCAAGTGTGCGAGAGGTCGTCTAGTTCGCGGTAGGTGACGTTGGCGCCGGCGGCGGTGAGGGCGGCGGACGCGGTGCGGGCGATGTCGATGGGGAACATCCAGTCGAGGGCGCCGTGGATCAGGTAGATGGGAAGGTCCTTGAGCCGCTCGGCCGGCACGGCTTCGAGCAGGAACGGGTGGAAGCTCGCAGAGCACGGCGCGAGATGGGTGAACGGCGACTCGCCGCGCAGCCCAGAGACATAGCTAAACGTGCCGCCGTCGCTCATTCCGGTGAGCAGCATCCGGCTCCGGTCGATGTTCCAGCGTTCGCCTACATACGCGAGCATGGCGTCGATGTTGGTGCTGTCCACATCCGGCCCCATCAGCGACCAGGTGTCCCCCCGTGCGGTCGGCGAGAGCAGGATGACGCCGCGGGAGCGGGCGGTGCGGAGCCAAGTCCAGAGGAACGAGTGGCCGTTGCCGGAGCCGCCATGCATGGCCACCATCACGGGCCAGGAGCGGCTGTCGTCGTAGTACTCCGGCACGTAGAGCGAGAAGCCCCCTCGCTCGCCCGGTTCGTTGCCGGCCCGCACCACCCCCACAACCTGCTCTGGACGGCGCTTCCCCTCAGCAGCGGAACCTTGCATCAGACGTTCAAGCAGCGCCCGATCCTCCCGCTGTTCGGGCTCGACAAAAAAACGACTCACCGGCGGCAGCATCGAGGCAAGGGGATAGAGCGCCTCGGTGGCACGGGTTGCCCTGCCCATCGCCCGGTAGCCCCGCATGGCGCCATCTGGCGAAGACGCCGCCTCTTGCAAGCCGTCGAACGCTTCGCTCACCAGCTCGGCCGCTTCGATGACGTGCCGCGAGAAGTCTTGCAGGTGTTCCGGGAAGTCCGCTTCGCGGAAGCGCGCAAGGCCATCCGCCACCGGCGCCGCCATCGACGCCACGGCCCCCGCCAGTTGCGGCAGATTGGGCGGATGCAGATGCCGCCCGACGTGACCGAGCGCTTCCAGCCCCGTCATCACGGGCGGCAGCACCGCCGAGATGGCATCGAGCAGCGCATCCTCTTGCTTGGCTTCGTCACTCATGCCCGCTCTCCCCCAACCTCGACGCCTGCACCGCACAATCGCTCGGTCGTGCCTCCAATGCGACGGAACGTAGCAGTTTTCGCGCCAGCGAAAGCTGCCACGCAGCGCCCTATCCTATGCCACCGCTCGGCTTTGTATTAGGCTCGCCTGTGAGGCAAGCCACGCATTGAGACGGTGGCTGCCAAGCGAACATGGGAGGAGCAGACATGAGCGAACGGCAGTTCGACCGTGCCGAAGAGGATGTGGGCAACATCCTCAACATGGAACACATCAACCTTACCGTCCCGGATCAGCAGCTCGCGGCGCTGTTCTATGTTTCGGGGCTGGGCTTCACGCGAGACCCGTACATCGACTTCGGCACCGCCAACATGTGGATCAACGCCGGCGAGCAGCAGTTCCACTTGCCGAAGCGAGAGGCGCAGAAGTTCCGCGGCCACATCGGCGTCGTGGTGCCCGACCTGGACGACCTGCGTCGACGCCTAGACCGCATCGACCGGATCATGGAAGGCACGGAGTTCGCGTGGCGCGAAGTGAACGACGGCCCCGCGCACATCGCGGTCACCTGCCCTTGGGGCAACGACATTCGCGCCTACGGCCCTGGCTTCGGTACCAGCCTTGGCATTCCCTTCGCCGAGGTGCGCGTCCCGACCGGCTCGTCCGACGGCATCGCCCGCTTCTATCGCGAGGTGTTCAACACGCCGGCGCGGGTGGGGCAGGGTTGCGCGGAGGTCTCGATGGGCGGCAGCCAATGGCTCACCTATCGGGAAACGGACGACGAGTTGCCCGCCTACGACGGCCACCACATCGCCATCTACGTGTCGAACTTCTCCGGCCCGCACTCGGCGCTCGCCAAGCACGACCTGATCTCGGAGGAGTCGGACCAGCACCAGTATCGCTTCCAGACCATCGTCGATCCCGACTCCGGCAACGTGCTTACGGAGCTAGAGCACGAAGTGCGCAGCCTCAAGCACCCCATGTTCAAGCGAAACTTGGTGAACCGGAATCCGGCGCAGTCGTTCTTCAACTACACGCAGGGACGGGACTCGTTCCAGCCTTGAAGGGGATGGATCTCGGCCCGGGAATCTGGACTCGGCGGCCCCCCTTCCGAGAGAAGGCGAAGACGCCTTTTCTCGACTCCCGCGCGAGGCGGGAGTGACGAGAGGGGCATCGCCAGCGATTCCCTAGCGCCGTCGACTTCGTGCCGCGAACGGTCGCTTCCGTGACGAGAGTGCGTTGCCGACGCTTCCCGTCACACACCTCTCGCGCGGGTCGCGAGAGCGTCCTCGCTACTTTAGAAGGGGGCCGCCTTTCGAACTTCGGTAAGCCCCGGCGCTAACGACTCCCATGACCTTTAGGAGACAACATTGCAGGAACCCTATTACCTTCCTCTAGCCGACGAAGTGGAGATCTTCGAGGCAGCCTTCGGTGCCCGTCTGCCGGTCCTGCTCAAGGGTCCCACCGGCTGCGGCAAGACCCGGTTCATCGAGCACATGGCGTGGCGTCTCTATGGCGGCGAGCGCGGCCTCGCCGACCGGCTGGTCACGGTGGCCTGCCACGAAGACCTCTCGGGCGCCGACCTCGTCGGGCGCTATCTCCTCAAGGGCGACGAAACGGTGTGGCAGGACGGCCCCCTGACCCACGCCGTGCGCGAGGGCGCGCTCTGCTATCTCGACGAAATCGTCGAGGCGCGCAAGGACACGACCGTGCTGATCCACCCCCTCACCGATCATCGCCGTCTGCTGCCTATCGACAAGACCGGCGAACTGGTGCCTGCACACGACGATTTCGTGCTCGTGATCTCTTACAACCCCGGCTACCAGAGCATCCTCAAGGACCTGAAGCCAAGCACCCGGCAGCGTTTCGCCAGCCTCACTTTCGACTATCCGAGCGAGGAGCGGGAGGCGGCCATCATCGCCCACGAAAGCGGTGTGGACGGCGAGACCGCGGCGCGCCTCGCGACCATCGGCGTAAAGGTGCGCAACCTGCGTGAGCACGGTTTCGAGGAAGGCGTGAGCACGAGGCTGCTCATCTATGCCGGCGAACTCATGCGGCGCGGCATCGAGCCGAGGCGGGCGGCGGCCGTGGCCATCACGGAAGCGGTGTCGGACGATGCCACGGTGCAGGAGGCGGTGGCCGGCATCGTCGATGTGGTTTGGCCGTGACCGCGGGATAGACCGGCTTGAACTCACCCTCTCAAGCGCCAACCGAACCGCCCGAGTCTGCGGCGCATCTGGCGGATGTGCAGCCGAGCCTTGCCCTTTTCGCCGAAGGTATTGCCGGTCGCTATCACCACATCCGGCCGGCCACTGACTTGCCAGATGGCAATCCCGACCCGGCGCACGACAACGCCAGCCACGATGCTGGTGCCCTGTACTTGCCGACGACCATCGATTGGTTCCCGAGCCAAACGCTGAACGCGGCGGCATATCGGCTCACCGCCCTCTACCAACTCGGCTTCCGCGAGTTCGGCACCTACCGCTTCGACATCGCCGTGGCGCGGGATCGCATCGCTGCGCTCGGCCTGCGCGAGCCACCGGCGGCACACCGGGAATCCGACATCGCCATCTTCTTCGCCCATTTCGAGCTGCCGGAACTGGCGCGGCGGCTGTTTCACGTCATCGAGATGGCGCGGGTGCGGGCCGCCGTCGTGCGCCGCTATCCGGGTGCGGACCGCTACCGGCGGGCGCTGCTCGATGTTCGACTCGGATCAAAGCAAGCCTACTCGGACGGCATCGCCGGCGAGGTGGAACGGCTTGAGGCTGCGCTCGAAGGCTTGCCGGTGGCGTCGGCGTTTGCGCTTCACGCCGGGGGAGTCGCCGACGCGGGCGCGGACGTGTACGACTCCGCCGCCGCGGTGACCGCATGCATGGACTCGCTGGAGTTCTATCCGGAGCCGCCCGACGAAGCCGGGTCCAGCGAAGGCCCTCAGCTTGAGTGGCTGCAGCGCCAGACCCGCCTCGAAGACTGGGACGAAGACTTGGCGGACCTCGACGCCAAGCTGCTCTCGCTGGCGGTGGCCGAAGCCCTGGAAGAAGGCGAGGCCGCGGCGGGAGAGGCGGATCGACCTGGCGACCTGCGCGACACCGACGCCGACCTCGCAGCAGAGCGCGATGCCTTGAAGCGCCGCATCGACATGGAGCGTTCCACCCTGGCTCGAATGCTCGGCGAGCAACGCGAAGACGCACGCAGCTTCCTCTACGACGAATGGGACTGCCATAGCCAGCGCTACTTGCGCGGCTGGTGTCGGCTGTTCGAAGAGCGGCTCCACACCGACCCGAACGCCCTAGGAGGTCGCGACCCCGACGAGTTGCTGACCGCAGTTCGGCCGCTCGCACATGCGGTGCGACGGCGCTTTGAACAGATTCGTCCGTCGGGCTATCGCCGCCAGGCGAAGGTGAGCGATGGCGACGAACTCGACCTCGACAGCATCGTCGCCGCCCGCTCTGACCTGCGCGTCGGCGTCTCGCCCGACGAGCGCGTGTACAGCCGCCGCGAACGCCTGCGCCGCGATGTCGGTGCCGTCTTCTTGGTGGACCTCTCCGCCTCCACCGACGATGTGCTGATGGAGCTAGAGGAGCCTTCAGCGCGGGGGAGCGCGAGGGGCCTCCCCTCGCTAGAGGAACCCGAATCGACAGCCCCCGCGCCGAGCGATCCACAAGACTTGCGCGACCCCTACTTCGACGAGGACGAGGAATGGGATTTCGAGGCGAGGCGCCTAGAAGACGCCGAACGCCGCCGCATCATCGACATCCAGCGCGAGGCGGTGCTCACCATGTCTGGCGCCCTCGAAGCCATCGGCGATCAATACGGCATCTACGGCTTCTCCGGCTACGGCCGCGATTGCGTGGAGTTCTTCGTCGCCAAGGAACTCGGTCAGGCCTACGACCGCAGCGTGCTCGAGGCGTTGGCGGCCATGACCCCGAAGCGCTCCACCCGCATGGGCCCCGCCATCCGTCACTCCATCCGCAAGCTCGAAGCCGCCGGCACCGCCCTAAAGGTGCTGATGATCGTCAGCGACGGCTTTCCGCAGGACTGCGACTACGGCCCGGAGCGAGGCGAGCACGAATACGGCGTGCAGGACACGGCCAAGGCGCTGCGCGAAGCCGAGGCCGCCGGCATCGAGACCTTTTGCGTCACCGTGGACCGCTCCGGCCACGATTACCTACGCCGCATGTGCCCGGAAGACCGCTACATGGTCATCGAGGAATCCCACGAACTCCCCGAGGCGCTAGAAAAGGCCTATCGCCAGCTCACGCGGCTGTAACGACGAGTTCGGCTCCTTCCTACGAACGACCTCTCTGGAAGGAGGGATTGAGCGGAGCCTTCTTAGTCGTCGCCGAACCCCATCCCCAGCATTGCCAGCAAGCCGCTGAACATGTTGTAGATGCCCACATAGACCCCGACGGTGGCGCGGATGTAGTTGGTCTCTTCGCCTCGCACCACCGCGCTCGTCTCCCACAGGATCAGCGCCGCACCGATCATCACCGCCACCACTGACATGATCTGCATGAGCAGCGGTGTCCAGTAGAAGAACGAGACAATCCACGCGCCGATCATCACCACGAAGCCGACGATGAGAAAGCCGCGGAGGAAGCTGAAGTCTTTCTTCGTCGAAATCGTGTACGCCGACAGCGCCAGAAAGGCGACCGCGGTGAGCGCAAACGCCTGCGCTATTAGAAAGCCGCCATTGGCGGTTGTCAGCACCGCCGACAGGATCGGACCCAGCGAGAACCCCATGAAGCCGGTGAGCAAGAAGGTCATCGGCAGTCCCCACACGCTGTCGGCCGTCTTGTGTACACCGTACATGAGGCCGAGGAAGCCGATCAGCGTCAGCCAACCAAGGTAGGGCCCGCCCATGGCGACAGAAACCGACGCGGTGACGGCGCTGAACCCCAGCGTCATCGCCAGCAACGCATAGGTGTTGCGCAGCACCTTGTTGATCTCGACCGCCGGCACCCCGCGTGCGGCACGCGACTCGAATGTGGCCATGTGAACTCCTGAACGATGCCGACCCAGAACGGGGTAGTTATATCGACGGACGGACCCGGTTTCAACGGTGGAGTTGATGGCTCAGCCATTTCTCGAATCGCATCCTCGCGCCGCCATGGTGGGCGGGTCTTTTGCATCGCCCGCACGTAGAGCTAGCCCGCATTTCTCACCAGCCCTCTACTGCGGCCGACGATGCACTCGCTGTGGCTGCGCGTGCTCGCTCCAGCCGGCTCAACATAGTGCGCAGCTATGCCTTCGCCGTCTTCCACCGTGCCTCCTGGCACGCGTGCGCCCGCAGCCACAGCGGCGCCTCGTCGCCCTCGCTACGAGGGCTGGTGAGAAATGCGGGCTAGAGTCGCGAGGACGCAGGTGGCGGGTTGGCTGAGTTGACACTGCCACGAAGACGATGTCAGCAGGTAGGCAGCCGAACGACAGGGAGTCGGACGTGAAAGGTGTCCAGTTCTTGATCGACGACGAGGGTGAACGCAAGGGCGTGTTGATCGATCTCAGCCTTCACGGCGGGTTGTGGGAGGATTTCTTCGACGCAGCCTTGGCAGCGGACCGCGAGGACGAGCCCCGCGAGTCGCTGCAGGAAGTTCGCCGCAAAGTGCTCGGCTAGTGAGGCTTGCCGTACGAAGCCATAGGACGGAATGTTCCTGTGTCGGGAAAGAGGGACTACCGGCTGCGGACAACGCTCCCGCGTCCTAAGTGACGCGTCAGGCTGTGGCGAAACGAGCGGCGGAACGGGCCTTGCGCTTGGCGGCCTCCTCTTCCCGGTTCTTCGGTGGGGCGTTGGTGGTCAGATTGTCGAGCAAGGCGCGGGACGCTGCGGCCACGGCGTCAACCGCTTCGTCGAAGGCGGCGGTGTTCGCGGCCGAGGGCTTGGTGTAGCCGGATACCTTGCGCACGAACTGAATCGCGGCGGCGCGCACTTCGTCGTCGTTGGCCGGTGGGTCGAAGTTGAACAGCGGGCGGATGTTGCGGCACATGGTGGATGCCCCTCAATGGTCGGAAAGCGCCACGCGGTCGTAGATCGCCGTGACGTGCTCGAAGTTCAGGATCAGCGAGTGGGAGATGTGCTTCTCCGGGTCGTGCAGGTGGTACTTGAAGCGCTTTTGGCCGCCGCCCTGCAGGAAGGCGTCGTAGTCGCGGCTGAGTTCGCGCACGTCGCTCAGGATTTCGGTGCTCCAGGTGGCGCGGAACGGCCCGAGCATGGCGCCGCCTTCAAGCGCGATGGTGATCTCGTGGTTCGTGAGACCCTTTTCCTCGCTCATGTCCTCTCCTTCAGATCGCATCGGCCGCATGCGCGCTCTTCGAGCGCGTCGGCAGTTGCTACGCAACTGCTGACCTAGTGGGTTCGCTCGCGCTTATCTCATAGCTCGCCGCAGCCGACCGGCATCCCGTACCATAGCAGGCAAGTCGGCATTCGCACGTGCTCGGTGTTGCTAGCGCTTCGAACCCGACGAAATCATCAACGGACCGACAAGGGGAAAGACATGGGGTTGACCGCATTCGACCATCTGGTTGTGCGCGTGGAAGACATCGACGAGGGCATTGCCACCTACCGCGACAAGGTGGGGCTGGAACTCGACCGTACCGACGAGAGCGAGGCGCTCGGCATCAAGCAGGCGTTCTTCAACCTGCCCGGCGGCGGCTTCATCGAAGTGGTGGCACCCACCGATCCGGATTCCGCCGTCGGCAGGGCGCTGCGCCGGGGCGAGGGCATCCACACCGTGGCATTCGCGGTCGACGACCTCGCCGCCACCTGCGAAGCGATGAAGGCCGGTGGCGCCCAACTCATTGGCGAAGGCGGTCCGCAAGTGTTCGTCCACCCGAAATCCACCCACGGCGTGCTCTTGCAGTTGTCCGAGGCATAGCTTCTTGTCGTAGGGGACGGCTTGTCCCGTCCCCTACGGTCGCTCCGGGACTTCCGCGTGCATTCGTAGCGCACTTTCGGCGAACCAGCGCCTTGCCGCAGGCAGCCACAGGACCACCAGCGCCGCCAGCACTAGCGCTTCCGCGGTTGCCTCTGTGCCGGTCAGGGTCGCAACGCCGGCGGCGAGCGAAGGCGCGTTGAACATGCCCCAGAGCTTGGCCACGAACACCGCCAGAATCGCGTGGCGCGCCCAGCCTTGGCCGCTGAAGGCGGTGTAGCTGAGATAGGCCCAAAGGACGACGAAGAACACCCGCGCACCGTTGCTCTGCACGGCATCGAACCCTGTGGCCCAGCCAAGCGCCAACACCGCCGCCGCCAGCAGCAGCAGCCCGGCGCCAACGGCAACGGCCCGGGGCCGCGTTGGATCGTGCATCGAGACCATACGGGCGGCAATCTTACGCTCTCCGGAGCCATGACGACCCCGTCCAAGTGCTGCGGAGGTGTCTTACTTTGACCCTTCCGGCTGTAGGTGGATGGGTGGGCGCCGGAAACCGGCGGTCGTGTTCGACTGGCTGCGCCGCACTGTGCGAGTCGAGTGTGACAGCACCAGTCTGCCTTTACCTTGCCCGGCGCGCCCCCTCTCTTGTATCGTGTCGCGCTTCGTTCGAGGCTTGGGTTTGCGGTAGGAGGGTCGATGGCTGAAGGGGGTTTGAGCGCGGGTGGCGACATCCTGCCGTTCGTCCTGTTCGCCCTCGTCGTGGCTGCCGTGCTGGTGGCGACGCTAGTGGCCTCGTGGTTCATCGGCGCCAAGGCGCGGCATCGCGGTGCCAAGGACATCCCTTACGAGTCCGGCATCGTGCCCGTGGGCGATGCCGAGGACATGCGGCTTTCCATCGAGTTCTATCTGATCGCCGTCTTCTTCGTCATCTTCGACCTCGAGACCATCTTCATCATCGCCTGGGCGGTGGCGTTTCACGACGTGGGCCTTGCCGGCTACATCGGCGCGTCCATCTTCATCGTCCTGTTGCTCGCCGTGCTGTTCTACGAATACCGCACCGGGGCACTCGACTGGGGGCTCAAGCGCCGGGCACCCAAGCCAGGGCGCTACGCGCGCACCGAAGCCCCGGAGGCTAGCTAGCCATGCAGTGGCGACTCGTCAAGACCGAACCCGACGCCCCCATGCAGGCAGCGGACGACGCCTACAACGAGGAGGCCGGCAAGAGCTTCCTCACGGCACGGCTCGAAGACCTCGTTGCCTGGGGCCGCTCGAACTCCATCTGGCCCTTCAACTTCGGCCTCTCGTGCTGCTATGTGGAGATGGCCACGTCCTTCACCTCGCGCCACGACATCTCGCGCTTCGGCGCCGAGGTGATTCGGGCGACGCCGCGGCAGGCAGACCTGATCGTCGTCTCCGGCACCGTGTTCCGCAAGATGGCACCCGTGCTGCAACACCTTTACGAGCAGCTTCTGGAGCCGCGCTGGGTGATCTCGATGGGTTCCTGCGCCAACTCCGGTGGCATGTTCGATGTCTATAGCGTGGTGCAGGGGGCGGACAAGTTCCTGCCGGTGGATGTCTATGTGCCCGGCTGCCCGCCTCGACCGGAAGCCTTCATGCAAGGCTTGACGCTCCTGCAAGAGGCCGTGAAGAACACGCCGCGGCCGCTTTCGTGGGCCATCGGCGAGGACGGTTCGGTGGCGAAATACGATCCGAGCCAACGCGACCTGCACACGCCCGAGCGAATGCAGGTGACGGACATGGCAGAGCCGTCCACAGTAGGAGACGCGCCGCTGTCGGATGCGCTGCTAGGTCGCAAGCGCGGGACATAGGGAACGCCCAAACTCATGCTTTCAGATCGCTTCGAAGCGAGGGCCCTTTGGGGGCGAGGGCATCTTGCCCTCACACGCGCCGCAAGGCGCGCCCATACCCAAGCAAACGGCAGTCAGGCAATCCACGCGCCTGTCGGCGAGCGAGGGCAAGATGCCCTCGCCCCCGAGGAGTGAGCGATAGCATGGCGGAAGCGGCCGAGACGATTCAGGCGTTGCCGACTGCCGTCGCCGATCTGAAGGCGCGGATCGGCGCCGATTGCATCTATCAGGAGACGGTGGACGACGTTCCTACTGTGTGGGTGCCGCGCGAGCACATCCGCGAGACCATGCGCTACCTCAAGCACGAGGCACCCAAGCGCTTCGAGCTGATGTTCGACCTCTCGGGCATCGACGAGCGCGCCCGGCAGAACCGCGCCGGCCAGCCGGATTCCGACTTCACCGTCTTCTACCACCTCATGTCGCTCTCCGCCGACGAGGACTTGCGCATCAAGGTGGCGCTGGCCGAGGACGACGCCAACATCGACTCCATCGAGTCCATCTATCCGGTGGCGAACTGGTACGAGCGCGAGGCGTTCGACATGTTCGGGATGCATTTCAACGATCATCCGAACCTGCGTCGCATCCTCACTCCGCCGCTGTGGGAAGGCCATCCGCTGCGCAAGGACCATCCGGCCCGGGCAACGGAAATGGACCCGTTCCAGATGACCCCGGAGTTCCAGCAGGCGCAGCAGGAGGCGCTGCGCTTCGTGCCGGAAGAGTGGGGCATGAGCCGCAAGGCGCGGCATACGGACTTCATGTTCCTGAACCTCGGCCCCAACCATCCGAGCGTGCACGGCGTCTTCCGCATCGCCCTGCAGCTCGACGGCGAGGTGATCGTCCAGGCCGTGCCCGACATCGGCTATCACCACCGCGCGCAGGAGAAGATGTCCGAGCGCCAGTCCTGGCACACCTATATCCCCTACACCGATCGCGTCGACTATCTCGGCGGCGTGATGAACAACCTGCCCTACGTGATGAACGTGGAGCGCATGGCCGGCATCGAGGTGCCACCCCGGGCGCAGGTGATCCGGGTGATGCTCTCCGAGTGCTTCCGCATCGCCAGCCACCTGCTGTTCTACGGCACCTTTGCCCAGGACGTGGGGCAGATGTCGCCGGTCTTCTACATGTTTGCCGACCGCGAGCGGCTCTTCTCCATCATCGAGGCCATCACCGGCGGCCGCATGCACCCAAGCTGGTTCCGCATCGGCGGCACCGCGCAGGATTTGCCCGACGGCTGGGATCGCATGGTGCTCGACTTCTGCGACTACATGCCAAAGCGGCTAGACCATTACCAGAAGATGGCGATGGACAATCGCATCCTGAAGAAGCGCACCCAGGGCATCGGCGCCTACACCACCGAGGAGGGGCTCGACTGGGGCATCACCGGGCCGTCGCTGCGCGCCACCGGCCACGACTGGGACTTGCGCAAGAAGCGCCCGTACAGCATGTACGACCAGTTCGAGTTCGACATCCCCACCGCCGAAGCCGGCGACACCTACGCCCGCGCCGAAGTGCGGGTCGAGGAAATACGCCAGTCGCTGCGCATCATCCGCCAGTGCGCTGAGAACATGCCCTCGGGGCCGTACAAGTCCGACCACCGCCTCACCACCCCGCCCCGCAAGGAGCGGACGATGCAGGACATCGAGACGCTCATCCACCACTTCCTGAACGTCTCCTGGGGGCCGGTGATTCCGCCTTGCGAGTCGGTCACCAACGTCGAAGCCACCAAGGGCTGGAACTCGTACTACTCCATCTCCGACGGCGGCACCATGACCTACCGCACCCGCATCCGCACCCCCTCCTTCCCCGCCTTGCAGCAGATTCCCCTCATCAGCCGCGGCTTCATGGTCGCCGACCTAATCGCCATCATCGCCAGCATCGACTTCGTCATGGCAGACGTGGATCGGTAAGTCGCAGGCCTGTGCCGGGTCCGTCGGCGCGTTTCAACGCATTCCCCGTAGGGGACGGGCTTGTCCGAGGAAGACTGAGTCCAACAATTTGATTTAAAACCATTTGTTGGTCGTTGTCCAGTTCGGATTACTGCCGGCGTTAGTGGTATTCGGGGCGACGACAGGAGCGCCGATGGTACGTTCTGCGCGCGCCAGCGCGACATAAGGCACGGGCCGATGCGGGATGCTGGATGGCGCCAGTGACCGAGAAGGCGACCTACTTCAGAAACGAGACCGTTGGCCGCATCTGGCGGGAGCCGGCCAGTGCGCTCCGAGCTGCCGACCTGTCGCGCGCCCGCCAAAGAGCGACCGCGCTCGTTGCCAGAGCGCCTTCCTCGCTCCGCACGGCGCTCCGTCACTTCCGCCATTGCCGGGATTGCAACGCTTCGCCACACTTGGTTCGGCTTGGACCGGCTTAGGGGTCACCATTGCGCTCCGCGTGGGGATTCAGTCGCTGATCGACCAATCGGGGTCAACGACGGGACCAGACTCCGCTGGTACGGTTCCCAGACTGCGGATGCGGAGCAGCTGGAAAGCGTGCCGAAAGTTGGTGGAGAGAGCACCGATTCTCTCCTCTGCATCGAATGCATCTGCACATATGGGCTCGCGACTGGCGATTTGCACCTCGTCTTTGCTGAGCCCCGGGCAACTCCACATGCCAGATGTGTATCGCCCTTCTGATCGTTTGCACTTCAGCCGCACGAACGCTTCCGCTGGCGGTTCCCAGTCATACGGCACGGAATAGTGGAGCTCGACCTCAGGTGACTTACGCAGTGTGAAAAACGCGTTCATGACCTGTACGACGGAGTTCCGGACGGCTACGCATTGGCCGAGCGTTTGGCTGCCCTGCGATGCATCTGGGAAGCAGCCCTCAAGCAGTTCCGTGTATCGGGCTTCATTGGCGACGACAACGGTGCAGAATTCCTTGACAACTTCTGAAACTGAGACCTCTCGGAGTTCCGCGTGGACTCGCACACCAGCAAAAGGCAAGATGCCGAGCGCAAGGCATAGGAGATTTAGCGTTTTGGGGTATCGGCAACGCATGGATCCTTCCCGTTTTCGGGTAATGGTGCAGTTCAGACTAGCAGCCACCGCTTGAGCTCGTCGACTAGCTGCGCTTGGTCAATGCTCGAATGGTCACGGAGAATACGTTCCTGAATGTTGTTCTGCTTTTTGCCTACCACCACCGGCGATGAACTGGCGTACAACATCCGAAGTGGCGAGCCAGTATTCATCGGGGTTGTGGTGGTCACTTGCAAAAGCCCATCGAAGATGCGTCTCCAGGTACGCTGGACCCCTCTTGAGTATCTCGGGTTGAATCCCGCCGCCAGCGCCGGTCCCAACCCCGAGTCTTCCTTTGGACGACTGGAAGTACTTGACCTCAAGAAAGAACAAGGCTGGGGAAGCACCGTCACGCGCTATGACGATGTCACCGATTGTCTTGTGATCAAGTGCGTAGACCTTCGGAGTCTCGGACGTGATGTCGGAGGCGATGATGTTCCGAAGGTGGGTCTCGAATGCGCGCTCGTCAGGGAAGGTCATACCCAGTGGTCTCCATTTCGCAACTCCTGTGACTGTTGGGACAGCGCCGGAAGGCTACGGAACGGTTTGCGGTTCTCGGCTGAGCTCCGCCGGCAGCATCCCCGCAGTATCGTGTATGGGACGACATCCGATCAACCCGGTATGTGCGGGTGTCGATCCGCTACATCCGCGAGAACTTCCGGTACGGTCGGGACTTCCTCGACGACGGCTACGTCAACGACGAGGTCGAACGCGGGCTGACCCAGGTCGGTGCGCCGGACGGACGACGGGCGAGCGGCCTGTGGATGGGTTCGAGCGCGACGAGCGTGGCGTGCTCAAGCCGCTGGCGCATCAGCCCTACTGCGCGCGGCGAGGTGCGGCGCCGCGGCAGATGCCGCGGATCGACGTCGAACACTACCCGCTGCGCGACTACGCGGAGCAGGTCGACTTCGCCTTCCAGGCGAGCATCAAGCGCGACCAAATGGAGAGCTGGCGGCGGGCAGCCGGCCGACGCTCGCCGCCTATCTCAATGTGGGCAATTTTCGATCGCCACAGATGGAAAATTCGGTCGCCATTGACACGCAGTCGCCCCGTCACTACCTCCGGCGGCGTCCTCCGGGCGGCGGCGGAGTCCGGTAGTGACGGGGCGCAATGCGGCATTCGGGCCAGTGGCGGCCAGCGATTCGGTAAGAAAAAAGCTGATGACGGCGTGGTGATGCGCCGCTATGGTGCTCCCATCACTTGGTCGCCCTTTGGCGACGTGGCTGGGCAGAAGCCCGGCGTGATGGCGTCACCGGCATTTAGGTGACGACCCAGTGCCTCGCTGCAACTGCTGCAGCACAGGCGGTCGACGCATCGCAGGGCACGGCTCGCCACATCCGCGGCAGCGCGCGGATGGGGGCGATGCCACCGAGACCTGGAGACTGCCGTGAGGGCGCGGATTCAATCGCGTCGCCGGAGAGTCGATCCGGCGTTTGGCGGGAACCAGGTCACGGCGCGAGGCTTCGCGCGGACGGGGAGCGATCCCCGCCGTTGCCCTCGAAGCAAGGGGCAGCGTGCGAGTCTCGGGTGCCGAGAGGCTGGCGGTTCCGATGTCGAGAGACACGCCGCGGCTGCCGCAGGAGACGGCAAGGGAAGACGCGTCGACGGACAGTGCCGCACTTCGGTGCGGGGTCTGCATGCCCTGGCGGGCAGCGGGCCGTCCATCAGAACTAAGCGAATGAGGACCCGCTCCCGGCCGCGTTCCGCGGCCGCGGGGTGCGGCCCGAAGCGGCAGTGCCGCACCCATCCCGAAACCTCGACGACGAGCTGCGCCGGCGCCTCGGCGGCGATCGACTCGCGTTGAAGCGCTTACCGTTCCGATAAGAACGCGGTCGTTGACGGCCTGCGCCGCCCTCCCTAGCTTGGCGGGCGATGCGGTCTCGGGCGCAGCCCGGGACTGGAAGGCAGGACGGGTTCGAGGAAGAGACGATGCGGCAGCTGCACTTCGACCTGCTGCGCCTGCTGGAAGGCGACCGGCAGGGCTCGCACGGCACGCGCCGCGGCCGGCGGTACGTCCTCGCCCAGGCGGCGGAGACGCTGCACCGCCTCGGCTACAGGGGCCTGCGGGCGCGGGGATTCAAGGGGCGGCACGTCGACGCGCTGGTGGCGGAGTGGCGGCGGCAGGGGCTGTCGGACGGCACGGTCCGCAACCGCATGGCGCACCTGCGCTGGCTGGCGCGCAGGATCGGCAAGCCGGGCAT
>VXSY01000118.1 GCA_009837725.1 Gammaproteobacteria bacterium
GCAGCAACTGACATCCTATGGCGAGCAGGCGCCAAAGTCCGACAGGCTGCTAGCGATTCGCGCCGGAGATGAGGTGACGGTGCGCGCGGAACAGGTCGCCCACCACCATCGCACGCCTTGGTTCGTCAAGGGCAAGTCCGGCATCGTCCGACGAGTGCACGGCGCCTTTCCGAACCCGGAATCGCGGGCTCATGGGGGCACGGGAATGCCGGAGCGGAGGCTTTGCCAAGTGGAGTTTCGCCAATCCGACCTCTGGGGGCGGGAGTATCGCGGCAGGACGGACGATGTCCTGCTTGCGGACATCTTCGAGCAGTGGCTGGAACCGGCGCGGCGAGGGTAGGGCATGTCGGGAGACGACCACCATCCCCCGCTGGTTCACGTTGACCGCAGTGCGCGGGCGACGCGCGTGCTCGCCATCCGTCAGTTGCTCATCGACAAGGGCATCGTCACCGCGGCCGAGGTGGACGACGTTGTGGCGCACTCCCAGGCCCGAACCCCGGCGGACGGCGCAAAGGTGGTGGCGCGGGCCTGGACGGATGGTGCATTCCGCGGCCGATTGCGGGCCGACGCTCGCGCCGCCGTGGGCGAGCTGGGCTATCGGCTATCCCACGATGCCGAACTCGCGGTGGTCGAGAACACGGCAGAGGTCCATCATCTGGTGGTCTGCACGCTGTGTTCCTGCTATCCCACCTCGCTCTTGGGACCGCCGCCGGACTGGTACAAGAGCTTCGCGTACCGGCAGCGAGCGGTGATTGAGCCACGCGCCGTGTTGCGGGAGTTTGGCCTCGAACTGCCGGCTGCCATGCATCTGCGCGTTGTCGACAGCACGGCCGATGTGCGCTATCTCGTGCTGCCGCGGCGCCCACCCGGAACGGAAGGCCTGGCGCAGGACGATCTTGCAGGGCTCGTGACCCGCGACAGCATGATTGGCGTTGCCGAGGCCGCATCGCCCTGAAGGCCGGATAGTGACTTGCCGGGGAACGCGGTAGGGTTGGGAGCATCTTGCCGAAAGGAGCTGACATGTCGCACGTCGTGTCTGGCGAGGGATGAAGTATCCGCTGGTGCTTCGGCTTGCCTTTGGGATTCAGTCCCTGCTCGCGGTCCTGATCGGCTGGACCACCATTGTCGGCATGTGCGTCGAGTGGTATGCGCATTATCAGGGCAGGGCCTACGCCACACGGGCTGAACTCGCGGCGGTCCTGAGCGAGGCGGCGGTGCCGTGGTTGCTCGCTGCCATCTTCCTCGCGCTGTCCGCCCTTTTGTGCCACCTCTGGTCGTCGGGAACCAAGTGGACCGACTAGCGGTTCGCCGCGCCGTTGGCGTAATCTTTGCGCCTTGCTTCCTGATCCAACCCAAGCCGGAGTGAGCCATGCCCCGATACGTGATCGAACGAGACATTCCCGAAATCGGCTCTGCCGAGCGCGATGCGTTGCGCGAGGCTTCGCAGAAGTCGAACGGAGTGCTGGCCGCCATGAAGGCGGAGAACAAGAACATCCAGTGGGAGCACTCCTACGTTGCCGGCGACAAGACCTTCTGCATCTACATTGCCGACAATACGGACCTGATCGACGAGCACGCCGAGCGCAGCGGCTTCCCGGCGAGCATCGTGACGATGGTCAAGCGCATGATCGATCCGGTGACCGCCGAGGCGGATCAGTAGTTTCATCGCAAAGGCGCACTTTCGTTAGGCTTCGCCTGCAAAGGAGTGGGACCATGTTGACCGGAAGCTGCCTTTGCGGCGACATCGCCTTCGAGGTGCATGGCGACGTCAGCCGGATGGTCCACTGTCACTGCTCCATGTGCCGCAAGCTGCACGGCAGCGCCTTTGCAACGTTTGGCATGCTGGAGGGCGGTGCCGTCCGCTGGCGCAAGGGCAAAGACAAGGTGGTGCGCTACCAGTCGTCGGAAGAGGGCGGGCGCTGTTTCTGTTCGCGCTGCGGTTCGGCGGTGCCCTCGCCGTCCTCGAGCGGACCAGTCTCGTACGTCCCCTTGGGCAATCTGGCGGAGGATCCGGGCGAGGTCGAAGGGCTGCACTTCTTCGCCGGTTCGAAGGCACCCTGGCACACGATCGTCGACGACCAGGAGCAGCACGAGGACTGGGCGCCCGGGTGGGACGGCCCCAACATCGACAGCGAGGTGCGAGAGCCCGAAACGGCCGGTGCAATCGGCGGCAGTTGCCAATGCGGCGCGGTGCGCTACGAATACGACGACGCCGAGCGGATGGTCAACTGCCATTGCTCTCGCTGCCGGCGACAGATGGGCGCCGGCTACGCGACCTTCGTGTTCGTCGCTGGCGATGCCTTCCGCTGGCTCGCCGGTGAGGACCAGGTCGTCAACTTCAAGCTCCCGGAAGCCCGCGTGAAGGGCACCGCCTTCTGCCGCACCTGCGGTTCCCTCGTTCCTCGCGAACGCGAACCCGGCTCGATGCAGGTTCCTGCCGGTTCACTGGATACCGATCCCGAGATGCGCCCTGCAGCCAACATCTTCACCGGCTCCAAGGCCGCGTGGACAACTCTCGACACGAGCATCCCCTGCTTCGAGGAATACCCCACGTAGCAGCGTGAACACGGCGGCCCTCGGAGGGAAGGCATTCTGCCTTCCCGAGCGCCGCTATGGGGCGGTCGGAGGTAATGGGGGGAGACGCGGCCGGTGGGGCGACC
>VXSY01000208.1 GCA_009837725.1 Gammaproteobacteria bacterium
ATGGCACCATCCCATTATCCCACGAGGCAGACTTTGTTCAGAGCTTCCCTAGGAGCCGCGCCGTAGATAGTGACGCTTGCGCCGGAATTGAGAACCCTCCGCCTGCGGGAAGGCCCCCTCCGAAAAGCGAGGCGCGTTTCGACTCCCCCTTCCAGAGAAACGAAAGGAGGAGTGACAGTAGGGGGGCCGCCTGCGGGCTGTGCAGAGGCGCTAGTCCACTGTGCGAACTGCTGGCCTTCGTGCTCGCATTCGCTCACCCTCCGGCTAGGAGCCAGCGCCGTTTTCTACGGCGTAGCCTCCTAGCGCCGCCAAACCCCCTCGCTACGCTCGGCGTCTGGCCCAAGCCCCCACCTCCCCTATGACCTCGCGCCGCAGAATGCGACTCAAGTGGCATTCTGCGGCGCGAGCTCCTAGTCTGCAGGTCGCGGCAGGATGAAGTCGGTTACCCGCATGTTGGGTGTTCGAGTGAGTTGGACATGGACGAGGGTCCTGGGTGGGCTCGTGGCGCTTGGGTTCTGTGCCGGCGGGGCCCTTGCGGCGGATGGGTGGGCGCATTACGGCGCCTCGCTGGCGGGGGACCGCTACCACGCGCCGTCGGAGATTACGGCCGAGTCGGTGCCCGGACTGGCGCCAGCGTGGACGTATCGGACTGGCGATGTCACCGACGGTCGCGACTTCGACGGCAATCCATCGCGGTTCGTCGCGACTCCCATCCTCGTCGGCAACCGTCTGGTCGTTTCGACGCCTTTCAACCGGGTCGTCGCACTTGATCCTGCAAACGGGAACGAACTGTGGACGTTCGACCCTGGCGTCGATTTCTCGCGGCCGTACTCGGAGATGTTCACCTCCCGCGGCGTCGCGGCCTGGCGCGGCCCGGCGGGCGACGGCCCATGCCGCGAACGTGTGTTCCTTGGCACCCTCGATGCCCGGCTGATCGCTCTTGATGCAGCCACCGGCTTGCCGTGTGCCGATTTCGGCAAGCGGGGCACTGTCGATCTCTCGTCCGGCATTTGCCTCTACTACAAGTGGGACTACTCGCTCACGTCGCCAACCACGGTCGTTGGCGACCTGGTCGTCGTCGGTTCGTCCATCGGCGACAACGGCAGGGCGGAGCTGCAGCCCGGCGTCGTGCGCGCCTACGATGTCAGGAGCGGAGGGCTGGTCTGGTCCTTCGACCCCATTCCCCGTTCCGCCGACCATCCCGGCGTCGCCACCTGGGCCAAGGGCGAACACACGCTCACCGGTGCCGCCAACGTCTGGAGCGTCATCTCTGCGGATGCCAAGCGCGACATGGTGTTCCTGCCGACCACCTCGCCCTCGCCCGACTTCTATGGTGGCGAGCGCCTCGGCGACAACGCCTTCGCCAACTCGGTGGTGGCGCTCAGAGCGAGTACGGGCGAGTTTCTCTGGGGCTACCAAACCGTGCGACACGACCTTTGGGACCTGGATATCGCTTCCCAGCCGCTCCTGTTCGACCACAGCGATGCAGACGGCACGGTGCGTCCGGCCGTGGCGCAGGCGACAAAAATGGGTTTCGTGTTCGTGCTCGACCGCGAGACCGGCGAGTCGCTGCATCTGGTCGAGGAACGCGCGGTTCCGGCCAGCGACATTCCCGGCGAACGCGCCGCGCCCACCCAGCCGTTTGCCAAGCTGAGGCTGATCGCCACCGACGCGCGCCCGCTGCCGCGCTGGAGCGTCTCGGACGAACATCGCGCCGGCTGCGATGCATTGCTTGCGGGCGTGCGCTACGAAGGCATCTTCACGCCGCCGAGCATCGAGGGCAGCCTGCTCTTTCCCGGCAACGACGGCGGTGCCAACTGGGGCTCGATGGCCTACGACCCCGGCACGCGCATCGGCTATGTGGCCGTCAACCGCATTCCCACCATCGTCAAGCTCATCCCGCGCAAGGAGTTCCGCGCTGCGAGGCGAGGCCGCACCTTGAACGGCAATCCTGCGGAGTTCGCGGAGCAAGGTGGCACACCCTACGGCATGGCGCGCACCGAGCTGCTCTTTGACGACTTCCCTTGCCTTGAAGGCCCGTGGTCCACCCTGGCGGCGCTCGATCTCGACCGCGGCGAAGTGCTCTGGGAGCGGCCGGTGGGGAAAATCGGGTGGCGAGACCTTGGTCCGGTGGCAGGCAACTGGGGGCACTTCATTCGCGGCGGGCCGATGGTTACGGAGGGCGGGGTGGTGTTCCTCGCGACGCCCTACGACCACACCCTGCGCGCGCATGATGGGGCGACGGGCGAAGTGCTGTGGTCCACCGTTCTATCCGCCGGTGCGCACGCCACGCCCATGGGGTATCGCCACGCGGGCACGGACTACGTGGTTGTGACGGCTGGCGGGAGGCTGACCGGAGGCGGGGGCCGAGGAGATTACCTGCTGGCGTTCCGTTTGGACGAAACGGAAGCCCCGGCAACGTAGCTGTTAAATCCCTAGCAGTCGGATTTGTGGGACGGGCGGGCCTTTGGAGGGAAGGCATCCTGCCTTCCCTGCGCGCCCTCTGGCGCGCTGACCGCGACCTGCAATAAGCGCCTATCGGCGCTAAGAAAGGCAGGATGCCTTCCCTCGCATGGGAACAAATCGCGTAACCCATTGATACGTGGCGAATTCGACTCGAAGCGAGGGCCCTGGGGGCGAGGGCGTCCCGCC
>VXSY01000282.1 GCA_009837725.1 Gammaproteobacteria bacterium
TAGCCTAGCGCAAGCACACCTTAAAGTCTATTTTATTCGATACACTACACTAGCTGCCACAAGCGGTTCGCGAGGTGGTCCTACCCCACCTCGCGGCCTTTCTCCGCTAGGATCTGTTGCTCGTGCCGACTTGCGGCGCGGTGGTTGATTTCGACGCAGGGAAAGCAGGTCGAGGCTGCGGTGATGGCTCAGCGGAAACTCCTGAAGCTCGTCGGGGTGGACGTCGAAGGACTGTTCGGCATCTACGACCACCGGATTGACCTCAATGTCGACGACCGCGTGACGATCCTTCACGGGCCGAACGGGGTCGGAAAGACGACCATCCTGAAGATGATCGATGCGTTGATGGGCAATCGGTTGGAGTATTTCGGGGCGGTGCCGTTTTCTCGGTTTCGATTGCGGTTTGTGGACGGGGCATCCTTGGAGGTGGGGCCGTGCCGAGGGGCGCACTCGCTGGATGTGGTCCTTGTCAAGGATGGCGAGACCGCAGAGGCGGTAACGGTTGATCTTTCCGTTCCGGGACGTGCCGCTTCGCTGGTAGCGGACGTGCCCTACATGGACCGGAATCCAGATGGATCGGATTCTTGGGTGGACCGACGTGATGGTCAGGTCTTGTCCGATTGGGAAATCCTGCGGGAGTTCGGGCGGCGTTCATCGGTCGTTAACTTCCTCCCAACTCCGCATGAACCCCTTTGGCTTGCCGAGTTCCTTGCACGAGGCAGCGTCCACCTGATTGAGACGCACCGGCTAGAGCGGCGTGAACGCGGAGTCATTCGTAGGGCTGTAGCGTCGCGCTATGCCGGCGCTGTTCGGCCTAGTGTTCTTGAGTGCGGCAGAGATTTGCAGCGGCGGCTCAACGACGCGATGGCGGAGTTCGGTCGGGAGTCGCAGGCGCTTGACCAAGCGTTCCCCGTCCAGTTGCTTTCGGCGGCGAATGAGCCTGCACTGACGAACCAGGAACTGGAGCACCGTCTCGCTGCAGTCGACGACGTGACGGAGGAGCTGATCTCGCTCGGAATCCTCAATGGGCCCGTCGGCCACGAACTCGCAAAGAAAGGGATCGTGGACTACGAGGGCGAAGCGGTAGCTCAGGTGATGACGCTGTACGTCAAGAATGCCGAGCAGAAGCTTGCCGTGCTAAGGGACTTGGCCAATCGGGTCAGGACACTACTCGGCGGCGTGAACTCGAAGTTCAAGCACAAGCGATTGCGGCTGGATCGCGAAAAGGGGCTGGTTGCGGAAGGCGACGCCGGACCGCTCGCGCTCGACTCGCTGTCTTCCGGTGAACAGCACGAGATTGTGCTGCACTACAACCTGTTGTTCATGGTGCAGCCGAACACCGTCGTGCTCATTGACGAACCGGAGATATCGCTCCACGTGGCGTGGCAGAAGGCATTCCTAGGGGACCTGCTCGCGATGGCGGAACTGTCCGGCTTTGACGCCTTGATCGCTACGCACTCGCCATATATTGCGGGGGAGCGAACCGATCTGATGGTCGCATTGGGAGATGCAACCTGACAGACCGGGCGTCCGCCCGAAAACAACAATGAGCGCCACGCCCGATGCAAGGACACAAGAATCCCGGCACGTTGGTTGCCGAAGTCAAGATGATGCGGACGCAAAGCGACTGCGCCGTGCTGGTGGTTGAAGGTTCGGACGACCTCGCCTTTTGGCGCGCTCACAAGGTGGACGAATGCGAGGCGGTGATGGCCGAGGGCAAGCCGAACGCCATCGGATGCATGGTGAGGTTGGAAGCGGAGGCGGTCCATGGCGTCTTGGCCGTGGTGGATGCGGACTACGACGTGTTGATGGGCGCGGAGATGGAAGCGCCGAACGTGCTTATGACAGACGCGCACGATCTCGAGTGCATGTTGTGCAGGGCACCGGCGTTGGACAGGGTGGTTGGCGAGTTCGGCACCGCCGAGAAGACGCGCGGGTTGGACGTTAGATCGGCATTGCTAGAGCGAGGGTTGGTGTTTGGCCGCGTCCGCTGGGCGCTCGCGCGGTTGGAGCAGGGCACCGAAGAGGACATCGAACTACCGCGCGTTGCACCGCTCTTGCAGCAGGTCGTCGACCGGGAGACGTGGACGGTTGATGACGACCGATTGCGCGCGGGAGTCCAGGGAGAGCTCGGCGAGGATACCGACCTGTCGGATGCCATCGCCAAGTTGCCGGATGCCGACCCATGGCACGTCGTCCATGGCCACGACATGGTCGCGCTGCTGCGCATGGGCCTCCTGCGAGTGCTGGGCGACATGCAATCGACGCAAAGTGACGCAGACATCGCCCGCGCATTGCGCTTGGCAATGTCGTGGGAGGACTTGCTTGCAACGCCGCTCGTCGCAGCGATTCAAGCGTGGGAGAAGGCGAATCTGCCTTATGTGGTCCTTCGTGATTGAAGCCGAGGCGAGCAAGCCGGTCGGTTCGGTGCCCGAGGGTTTAGCGGGGCCGGGGGACGGACTTGTCCATCCCGTGCCGAATTCGTCGAAGCGTCCAACGCGGGACGGGATAAGCCCGTCCCCACGAAGAAAGGCGCTGGTGACATCACCGGCACCGGCCTCCAGAGAACGCCACCCGCAGGAAATTCCCCTTGTCGAGGTTCAGAGACATTCCGGACTTTCGGGACGTGGGACCGTGAGGTTCGT
>VXSY01000138.1 GCA_009837725.1 Gammaproteobacteria bacterium
CCGTCATCCTGGGGACCCTTGGCGGCCCGGCATTCGTGGTACCGTGGGTTTGCCCTAGCCCCCGGCGCCTTCCCGCCTGGACTCGCCCGCAAGTTCCCGCCCCCATGGATGTCATGGTTCGGATGCCCTCGGGCGTGCGCCTCGAGTTCAGCAGCGACGCCACGCGAGTGGGCATCGAGTTCCTCGCCACCAACATGGTGACACCCCCGCGCCCACGCCGCCCCATCACCTTCAACCTGCAATGCGGCGACACCCTCAAGGCCGCCACCTCCACCGCCGGCAACACCATTGTCTTGAATCCGCGCAAGCCCGGCGAGTTCGAGCTAAAGCGCGGCGAAACGGACACCCTCTGGTTCAGCGATCTGCCCATAGGCGACAAGCACTGCGAAATCTGGCTGCCCCACAACGCCATGCTGGAACTGCACTCCCTCAAGCTCGACGATGGCGCCAGCATCGGCCCGCCGCCCCAGGAAGCGCGTCCCGTCTGGCTACACTACGGCAGTTCCATCAGCCACTGCATGGAGGCCGAGCAGCCCGCCTTCACTTGGCCAGCGGTCGCGGCGCGAACGGCGGGTGTATCGCTTCGAAGTCTGGGCTTCGGCGGCCAGTGCCACCTCGACCAGTTCGTCGCCCGCACAATCCGCGACGCCCACGCCGATGTCATCAGCATCAAGACCGGTATAAACATCGTCAACATGGATTCCATGCGCGAGCGCATCTTCACCCCCGCGCTGCATGGCTTCCTCGACACCGTCCGTGAAGGCAAGCCCCACAACCCCATCGCCGTCATCTCGCCGATCTTCTGCCCAAGCGCAGAAGACCACCCCGGCCCCACCATCCCCAACGCCGACGGCAAGTTCGTGACCCACGCCGGCAACGAACACCTGCGCAACGGCTGCCTCACGCTGAAGCGCATCCGTGAACTGATCGCCACGGTGGTCAGCGCCCGCCAAGCCGCGGGTGACCGCCAACTCCACTACGTCGACGGCCTCACCCTATTCGGTGAATCGGACGCCCCCGACCTCCCGGACGACCTCCACCCCAATCCCGCCGGCTACATCCGCATGGGCGAACGCTTCGCCCCTACGTTGGCGGAGCTCTGCGCGCAATGGGGTGGGCTCAGGGTCGAGCCCGCCGAGCACATCGGTCGTTGACGCACGGGGAACACGCCTCTCTCGCCTCGCTGTTCCGGGTCGAGGGCCGTAGGGGACGAGCTCGTCCCGTCCCGGCGCGCCCTGACGGGCGCGTTGGCAGTTGCTGCGCACCTTACGCAACACGGGCCGACCGAGCATGTCGGACCTCCATCAACACCTTGATTTAGATTTGGTTTTTTCATTTCACGGGGCCGTCAAGCCCCAGCCGTTCGCGACTCGATTGCAATTGCCTTACAACAGCTCGCGCTTGCGTTTCTTGCCGTTCCAGCCCTTCCTTCGTGGTGCCACCGTCTCACCTCCCAAGACGTCGACCCGTCACTACTTCAGGCAACGGATGTAGAACGACCTCAATGCCTGGCAGCGACATCGTAAGCACGCGTACGCGTGCCCGTGGGCAACACCAGGTCCCTCGTAGCGTGGAACGACGTGAGCGTCGCGCCGCAGCAGGACGCCGCCGCACTTGGTGCACTGTACGCGGAGGGGCACGGGACCCGCCGAACAGCAGGAGGAGCACACGGGGCAAAATCGGTCACGCAAAGCTGGTGCCGCTATTCCGTGACCACTCACTCGCGAACCTCGCAAGCGCGGGCGTTGGCGCCTAGGTACTTCTCCAAGAACGCATCGGTGATGTCGGCAAGTGTTCCTATGACGTACACCGCATCACGCCCGTGAACATCCAGGATGTCGATGCCCCACACCGTTACCGAGCCGACACGTCCATGGCCAGTATCAGAAAGCCACCGATCATAGTCCACGCTTGCCATGAATACGTCGCCGACCACCGCGACCCGGATGTACAGGAACTGCCCGGGACGGCCTTCGGTATGTAGGTCGACAGCCCGAAGCAGGGACTCCACGGTCCGTTGGATGTCCGATTTGCGAAGTCCAATCACCCGCGCATTAGCAGACAGGTCCTCCACGATGACCACCAGCCTCGCGCAGTTGGCAAACAGCTTGTGCGCTTCTAGCACGCCTTCCACGTCTACATCTGGCGTCTTTGAAACGCTTGGTCGCACCAACAAGAGTACCAACACGATTGCCGCTAAACGCATCTGTCACATCTCACCGACGTCCACGCCCCGACAGTTTATCGCCTTGTCCCGACTAGACGGCCACCATGATTCGCGGCGCGCGGTTCGCGACAATGCCGCCACGGTGACCCGACGCTGGCAATGGCTTCGAGAATGCGTTCGTCAGCCTAGCCATGGGCCACGTTAACGACCTCGTGGCTGCGGCCGAAACGGCACCGGGCTGCCGCGCTAAAGGCACGACTTCCGGCCGCCGCTCGCCCGCGCCATTGAGCGTTCCGTGGAGAGCCTCTCGCTGCTCCCGCTCCACGCTGGGTCAAACCCATGTCCGTGCGTTCTCCCCAGCGTGGAGCGGACGGTTTCGCGCAACACGCACATTCTCATGCGAACACGATTGGCACGCGAGTCCGCGGCTTCCGGTGACCGTCAGCGGTTCGATCCATCGCGCCCTAGAGGTCGCCCGACAGCTCGAGATCAACCGCGTGACCGACCGCCTCCGAAGTCCACCTGCGCCTGATGCCCCGGCGGCGTCTCGTAGCGGACCACCTCCTCGGCCGGCTCGCGCGGGTGCACGTCTCGCACGTAGTCCCGCACGCGGCTGTAGCCACCGTCGTAGCCGGCTTCCCGCACCTCGTCGAACAGCCGTTGCGCCGACAGCCGAGGGAACTCCGCCAGACGCGCCTCGATGATCCCCTTGTAGGCGTCCAGCTTGTGCGGCGCCGGCGACCTGGCCGAGTACGCCACTCGCCCAGCCGCAAGATCCCCGTCCAGCTGCCCCGCGGCAATCCAGCGGCGGATCGTCCGCTCGTTCAACCCGAACCGCCTCGACATCTCCGCCTTCGACATCCCCTGGTCCAGGCAATGCTTCAACCGTATCCTCGTCTCCCATCCGTGCATCCGACGCCGCTCCGCACACGCTGGCCAAACCAGCATCGTGAGCAACGAACCGTCCGCTGACGGGCTTCACCCGGACATTTTCGGTCGACAGAAACCGGATACTTACAGTTGTCGGCAACACGCCGGCGGCCGACCCGCCGGGGAACTGCACCCCCTTGCCGTTGCCGAGCTCACGTGCGCGCTCGAGCACGTCCAGCGCCGCGTCCGACAGCGGCACCACGTGACCCTCCCGGATCTTCGTCTCCGCGTCGCCCGGGATCATCCACTCCGCCGCCTCGAGGTCCATCTGGTCCCAGCTTGCGCGCCGCACTTCAACGAGGCGCTTCGCCGTCAGCGCCAGGAACCGGATCGCCAGCGACACTGACAGCCCGCACCCGGATGCCTCGATCCGCGCCAGCGCCGGCGCCACGTCCTCCACCGGCAGGAACGTCGCGTGCTTCCGGACGGGGACCTTGATCTGCCGGTTCGGTCCCGTCGCCGGGTTCGCCGCCTCGCGGTGGCCGTTGTCGATCGCCCAGCCGCACACCCGCTCGATGTACGACATCGCGAACTTCGCCGCCGACGGCGTCGATACCAGCGCCGAGGCGATCTTCGCCACCTCCACGGTCGTCAGCTCCGCCACCGCCACCTCGCCGATCGCCGGCAGCACGTGGTTCGCCATGGCACAGTCCCACTTGTACCTCTGGTTCGAACGCGCCCGCCTCCGGCTCCGGAAACCGCCGCCATCGCAGGTACTCCCGGTTCGCCGTCGCGAAGCTCATCCGCTCTTCGATGGAAAACCTGGGAACGGACAAGCCCATCCCCTACACCAGAGGTACCTATACGATCCCCCGCGCCCGATAGTCCGCCACCGTTTCCGAGTCGAAGCCAAGCTCGGCAAGCACTGCGTCGGTGTGCTCACCGGGTTCCGGCGCCCGCCGGATGCCCCGTCGCGGCACCGCGTCCACATTCACGGGGTGGTTGATGACGTAGTCCGCCGCGATGTCGTCCACCGGCGGCATCACGACGTTGTTTGCCGTGAGTTGCTCGTCGCTGGCGAGGTCGTCGATCTTGCCCACCATCGATACCGGCACCGCGGCCTCGGCCAACGCCGCGAGCCAGTGCGCAGCGGACTGACGACTCACGATCGGCCGCAGCTTTGCGGCGATTTCCGTCGCATGGGCAAGGCGCGACTCCTGGCTCGCGTAGCGCGGCTCGGCCATCAGCGCCGCCGCGCCAAGCACATCGAGCAGTCGCGCCGTTTCCTCGTCGCTGCGCACCATCGTGAACTGCAGCCAGCGCCCGTCCGCAGTCTCGTAGAGCTCCCGCGTGAACGGCCGCGCCGACGGATTCGGATAGTTCGAGAAGTCGCTGCCGTGGGCGAACCGCGCCGCCGCAATGCAGGACGCCGCCCACACGCCATTGGCGATGAGCGACGTATGCACCATGCCGCCCTCGCCGGTGCGCTCGCGGTGCAGCAAGGCCGTGACGATGCCGGCATAAAGCGCGACCGCTGTCGGATGATCCCCCATGCCCGGCAGCGACGGCGCCGGCTGCGCGCCAGGCGAACGCACCACGTCCATCAGCCCCGACCGTGACCAATACGCCACCAAGTCGAACCCTTCCCGGTCCTTCTCGGGCCCTTGCTCCCCATAGGCGGTGAGCGATGCGTAGATCATGCGCGGGTTGATGGGCTTCAAGTCCTCGTAGGTGAGGCCCAGCCGCCGCCGCATGTGCAGCGGATAGTTGGTGACATACACGTCGCACGCCGCCACCAACCGCTTCAGCACTTCCTGCCCCTCCGGCGCCTTCACGTTCAAGGTGATGGAACGCTTGCCCCGCGCGTCCTGCGCCCACGCATAGTTGATGTCGGCATTCGGCGTTGCCGGCGCAAGCGCCAAGCGACGATACGGGTCGCCATCCCCTGGCATCTCCACCTTCACCACATCGGCACCGAAGTCCGCCAGCATCGTCGCGGACACGGGCCCCGCGATCCAGCTCCCGGCATCCACCACCTTTAGCCCCTCGAATAGAAGCGGCTCTTCGCCCGCCATGCCTTGCGCCCTCCTCGCTTTGGCGAAGGCGATGGTAAACGACGCATCGCGTCGGGGTACGCCGGACGTGGAAGGCCCCCTCAGAGAACGGTGGCGTACCGAAATCCCCGTAGCGTGACGTATGCGTTGGGTGCCTTGGTGGATGTCGCGACAGTCGACGAATGAGCTTGCCAAGCGAGACACGCTAATTAATACTGGTCATATGAACAGCATCTCAAGAACAGGAGGGCGCCGTGCGCCACCAAGTACATGCGGTTCAGCGGGAAGACCCGCGTCGTCGAAAAGCAACCCGTGATTTGCTTCAAGGACTCACAAGCCCCCCGAAGCGCCACCTTGGGCGGCGCGCGGCAGTTCAGCGGCGTGTTGGACCGGCACAGGATGTACCGAACTTCCTTGAAGCTCGCGCCCGCGCCGGTTACAGTTGCGGCCCCAACGACACAACGTTGCGCGGCGGAGGTCGAGTGGGGGAGCGGCACGATATGAGGCTAGACGGTGCCGCCGCTGCCTTTGGCCGCCACGAATCATTCCCTCTGCGTTACGGCTGGATCGCCAAGGGCCTCCGTGCCTTGGTGGACGACGCTGGAATCTTCACGCGTGACGACGCCACTATCACGTTGGGCGTCGGCAAGAACATGGTCTCTGCCATTCGGCACTGGCTGTTCGCGACGCGCATCGTCGAGCGGGACGATCGCGGAGGCTTGGTCGTTTCGCCCGTGGGAGAGATCGTCTTCCCCAAGGACGACGATGGCGGCGACCCCTACCTCGAAGACGAAGCGACGATCTGGCTCCTCCATTGGCTGATGGCGACGAATCCGTCGGGTGCAACTGCCATTTATTGGTTCTTCAACCACTTCCACAAGACGGAGTTCGACAGTGGGGAAGTGGCAGCCACGCTGGCAGACTTCGTTCGCCAGAACGTGAAGACGCGAGTTGCCGCATCGACGTTGAAGAACGATGCGACGCTGCTGCTGCGCATGTACGCGCCTGCACGGGAAGGGCGCAATCTCGCCGTCGAGGACATGCTCAACTCGCCGCTCGCTGTCCTTCATTTGCTAGACAGGATCGACACTCGCACTTGGCGCGCATTCCCCACTGCACGGGACGAACTCCCACTCGACGTTTTCGCATTCGCCGTTGCCGAGCTGTTCGCTCATCTCGGCACGCAGCAACTCTCCGTCGCCCAACTGATGTACAGCGAGAGAGACCATTGCGCCCCGGGTGCGGTGTTCCGCATGACGGAAGAGGGTCTCGTGCAGAAGGTCGAGGCGCTTTGTGCGGCCTTTCCGAACGCGCTTCGGGTGGACAGGACTGCCGGCCTCTATCAGCTGTATCGGATTGGCGCCATTGACGCCGGTTCGATTCTTCGAGACAGGTACGCCGCCCCTGCCGTTCGAGATGGCCGGGATGCTCCCACTGCGTATGCCAACGGGGTCGCCGCGTGACGGTAGCTGACGACATCAAGGTCAACACGCGCTATACGCGCTCCACCAATGTGGAACGCGACCGTGGCCAGCTCTCTATCGTTGAAGCTTATTTGCCGACCTCCCGGGCGGTCCACTTGCTCGACGACGTTGCAGAGGCGCTTGCCCCCGAAGACCGCCCCAGAGCCTGGAACCTTGTCGGACCGTATGGCTCAGGCAAGTCTTCATTCGCGCTGTTCCTTCACGAGTTGCTTGGCGAGACCCAAGGAGAGGACGCAAGGGTCAAAGAGACCGCGACCGGTGTGCTCGCCAAGACCGACGCCAAGCTCGCAGATCGGATGCGTGAACAGAAGCCGTGGTGTCGAGTCGTGCTCACGGGCGGCAACGAGCCGATCGCACGCAAGCTCCTTGGCGCACTCGCAGATGCAGCCACCGCCTTTTGGGGCCGAAGGCTCGGCCGCAAGCCCGCGATTCTCGACGAGATAAACGCGGCTCGACAGTCGGACCACACGCCAGACAGCCGCATCCTCGCCCTCGTGGACGACCTGCAGGAGGCGCTAGAGCGAAGCGGCGCAGGCGGGCTGCTTATCGTCATCGACGAGTTGGGCAAGTTCCTCGAGTACGCCGCACACGGAGATGACAGCGCCGCAAGCGGCGTCTTCCTTTTGCAGGAACTCGCCGAGAGGGCCTATCGCGGCAGGCAAGCCAACTTCATGCTGTTCGTGCTCCTGCACCAGGGTTTCGACCTCTACGCGCAAGGGCTGAGCGAGCAGCGCAAGAACGACTGGGCTAAGGTGCAGGGCCGCTTCGAGAGCGTCTCGTTCATCGAAACGGTGGATCAGACGTTGCGTGTCATGGCGGCCGCATTCTCGAGCGAGCTTCCGCCTTCGCAGCTTCGGAGGATTGAGAAGCAGGCCACATCGATGGCCCGGGCACTGGACAAAGCCAAGGCCCTACCCGGCCCGTTGACCAAGGCTGAAGCAGCGCGTTTGTTCTCGACGTGCTATCCGTTGCATCCCGTGTCCCTCCTTGCACTGCCGGTGCTCTGCCAGCGCTTCGCGCAGAACGAACGAACTCTGTTCAGCTACCTCGGTAGCCGGGAGCCGCACGGATTCCGCGACTCACTGGCAGCGCTCGCCGATGGGGAGTGGGTGCAACCCGACGCCGTTTACGACTATTTCGTCCACAACCAACCGGCAGTGCTGGCGGACCCCCTCACACATCGACGATGGGCCGAGGTCGTGACGGCTGTGGAGCGGGCTGAACGCGAAGCGTCGGCAACGGAAAAGCGTCTCGGCAACGACATCCTCCGGCTCGCCAAAACGGTCGGCCTGCTGAACCTGGCGCCCGGGACCGACGGCCTCAGGGCGTCGACAGACGTGCTCCGGCAGCTCTTCATCGGCACGCGAGGCCGATTCGATGCCGCCTTGGAGCATCTTGTCGATGCGTCCATCGTGCAGTTCCGCAAGTTCAGCGGCGAGTATCGAGTCTGGCAGGGCACCGACTTCGACATTGACGAGCAAACGCAAATCGAGCGTGACAAGCTCGGCTTCTTTGATCTCGCAACCGCGCTTAGCGAGCGATCTGAGATAGGCGAAATCGTTGCACGGCGCCATTCGTTCGACGTTGGCGCCTTGCGCTACTTCGATGTCGCGTTCCTCGACGCGCAGTCACCGCCCTTGGCAGCATCTCAAGACGGGCGGCCACGAGTTGTCTTCTTCATGGCCGACGGACGCGACGGCGTTGCGGCATTTCACGAACGCCGCCGAACGGGTGCCCCCAACGACGTCTGGGCGTTGAATCGACGCGGAACCTTGGTTCGGGCTGCCATCAGAGACACGCTCGCCTTGGCCAGCCTGCAACGCAGTGCTCAAGCACTTGCTTCCGATCCGATCGCGACCAGGGAGATCAAGGAACGCCTTGCCGCAGCGCAGCGAACCGAACGCGACACCTTGCGAGCGCTTCTCGACGACCCCGCTTCCTCGGAATGGTACTGGCAAGATGAACGCTTGGACGTTGTGAGCCACCGTGCGCTGCAAAACGCCCTCTCATCGATCATGGACCACACCTACGAACAGTCGCCGGTGATCCAGAACGAGTTGATCAATAGGGACCGGCTCTCGTCCCAAGCCGCCGCGGCACGAAACAAGCTTTTCCAACACATGCTGGCCGGCCCGGACCGGTGCGGGCTGGGCATCGACAAGCACCCACCCGAACTAGCGATCTACCGCTCCATTTTGGAGCGCGGGGGTTTACACGTTCAGACCGGCGACAAGCGGGAGTTCGTCGAGCCAGCGGCCGACGATCCGCTGCATCTCCGGCCAGTTTGGGATCGGCTGAACGAACGCTTCGCCACATCCGAGTCGTCTGGCCCCGTGTCGGCCAAGGACCTGATGGACGATCTCTCGAGGCCACCTTTCGGTTTGAAGAAGGGCGTGTTCCCCATCATCTTCCTGCACTACTACTTGGCGCACCGCTACGAAATCGCCTTCTACGACGAAGGTGCGTATGCGCCAGACCTCCGCTACGAACACCTCGAACGGCTGGTGCGGCACCCGCAGACCTTCACGTTCCAGCGGTTCCGCATCGACGGCGTGCGTGCATCGCTGTTCGACGAATACAGCCGGGCACTATTCGGCGAAGTGCGGGCCGGCACCGATGTGCTCGCCATTGCCCGGCCGTTGAGCCATTTCATCCTGGGCCTGGACGAGCACGCACGGAAGACCCGTCGCTTGAGCAAGACCGCAGTGCAAGTACGCGAGACCTTCCTCCTTTCCAAATCCCCAGAGAAACTCCTGTTTGAGGAACTACCGCACGCTTGCGGATTCGCTGCGGCTGGCGATAGCTCGGGGCTAGCCCCGGTGCTGATCCAAGCCCTGCGCGAACTGAAGAATGCCCACGCCGATCTCTTTCGCGAGATGCACAGCGCGTTCTGTACGTCCTTTGGGTTGGCAGAGGAGACCTCGCCAAGCCAATTGCGCACCGTCCTATCGGGTCGCCTCCACGGACTCGACAGCTACACGGTGGACACCAAGGGCCTCAAAGGCTTCATTCGTCGCCTGATTGATGCGAAGCCAAAGCAAGACGAGTGGTTCGCCCGTATCCTTCTCTTCCTCGGCCACAAGCCGTCCGACAAGTGGACCGACCAAGATCGGGATACAGCAGAATACCGTCTCGCCGAGTTCTCCAAGCGACTGTCAGACCTCGAAAAGCTGCGCATCCAACACGATGCTCGTGGCGCGCAGGACACCGACCTTCGCGTAATCCTGCTGAAAACGCTGAGCGCAGACGGCGAGTTGGATGAGGTCGCGACCATAAATCGACGTACCATTGCAGCAACGTCCACGACCGTAGAGCGAGTCCAACGGATTCTTCGCGAAGTGGACGATCAGGAGCTCGCATTGGCCGTGATCGCCCAAGCGGCAGAGGACTTCCTCGCCGAGTATCGACAGCGCCAGCCCGAACTCTGGAGGAACCATGAGCAGCAACGTCCAGCCAGCTAGCGACGAGCAACCCGTCGAGATCAAGCCGACGAGGCATGTCCTTGGCCTTTCGGGCGGTAAGGACAGCGCCGCCCTCGCCATCTATCTCAAGAACCAAGAGCGGGATGAAGGCATCGAGTACTTCTTCTGTGATACGGGTGCCGAGCTCCGAGAGGTCTACGACTACCTCGACCGACTCGAGGACTTCCTTGGCAAACCCATCGAGCGCCTCAGCAGCGGCCGAGATTTCGACCACCACCTCAAGCGCTTCAACGGCTTCCTCCCTGCCCCCCACGCCCGCTGGTGTACCCGCGTCATGAAGCTGGAACCCCTCGAAGCGTTCATCGGCAACGACCCCTGCGTCAGCTACATCGCCATCCGCGCCGACGAAAACCGGCAGGGCTACATCAGCCACAAGCCCAACATCAAGGCGGCGTATCCGTTCATTGATGATGGAATCGTCCGTAACGACGTATTCCGCATCCTTGAAGACACCGTCGGTATCCCGGAGTATTACCGATGGCGCAGCCGCTCCGGGTGCTATTTTTGCTTTTTTCAGCGGCGAGATGAATGGGCCGGCCTGGCTAAACACCACCCGGACCTTTTCGAGCAAGCAAAAGCTTACGAGAAGGAGTCAGCCGACGGTCGACGCTTTACCTGGGTTCAAGGGATATCGCTGAACGAGTTAGTCAAGACCACGAAGGCTGATTCCACGTCGACGGATCCAGTTCCTGTGGTGCCGTGGCAAGAGCGTCTGAAGAAAGAAGGCACCGATGATCCGGATTCCGCCTGCTTAATCTGTACGCTATAGAAACTATGACTCAACTCAACGTCCTAAATAGTCTGGTTCGCGACGGCGGACGGCTGGGTGTGTACACTAACGAGACCAGCGGCTCCATTCCGAACTATCCCGGATGCTACGCGTGGTTCCTGCCGTTGTGGTTCTATAGCGACGACTTCGATAAACTGATCTCCACGATTGGGGATTCCTCAGCTTCGAGCCCAATCCCACTAAAGCCGCCACGGTCGATTTTACGAGAGACAGATTAAAGGTCGAAATCTCCAAATCACCCATCGTAAAGCTGGTAGACGATTACCGCGACCTTTGGGAGGAGGCGCTAAGCCATGCGCCAACACGCGAGAGTCTACAAGAGGCGCTTCTTCAAGCAAGCTTGTTGATGCCGCCTCTTTACGTTGGGCGCACGGACAACCTTCAGCGTCGCTATACTGAGCACGTTAAGGGCAATCGAGAACGGAACGACTTTAACGCACGCTTCTCATCGAGAGCGGAGTCTCTTGGCGTTAAAGCTGCCGTGAGCGATCTTCTCTTTGCTTGCATTAGGACCGGATCGACAGAAGCGCAACCCACGAACCCGAATGCCACGCAGCTGATCGAGCACATGCTCCTCCGTTTCTGGCAACCACCATACAGCATAAGGTGAAATGCAATGGCCATGCCCCCAACAAACCGGGTCACCTACAACCAGTCCCTCGCGGGCGTTTACGGCGCATTTGGCGCAGGAGGTGGCCTCCAGGCGTTCTACCTCCAATCAGCCATCACTCCGGCGGACCTTGACAAAATCTCGTTGATCAGCGACATCCCCGGATCTGAAAGGTGGTCCGTCCGCGACCTGTTTCAGCGCGAAGTGGACAATGATCGCATCACGAATGGTCTGTTGCCCTATCTTGAGGAGTCTGAACGTATCAAATTCTTCAACCCGCTGACGCTAACGCTTCTTCCGACAGGCGACGATGGCTACACCATCGAAACCACGATGCCTGCATTCCTCCAGGGTGACCTGACGGAGGATGAAATTACCTGGCAGACTTTGGAACATGAAGAATCCTTCCGCGTCAAATGGATCGACGACGAAGACAGATATGCTCGACTCGAGTGGAATGATCGCCGAACGCGGCTGGTGGCAATCGACGGGCAGCACAGGCTGTCTGCGCTAAAGCGCTTCAAACTCGACGAAGCGGCGGAAAGCCACCGCACCTTCCTGTCTTGGCGCATTCCCGTCGTCGTAGTTTCCTTTCGTGCCATCGACGTGTCATCGGAGTCTCCAACCGTTCTTGATGTTGTCCGAAGTCTTTTTGTTTACATTAATCAACAGGCACGAACGATCAATCCGGCTCGGGCTATTCTTTTGTCTGACGAGAGCATCAACGCTGTATGCACTCAGGAACTGATCGAACATTCACACCGGATCGATGCTGAAGGAGAGAGTCGTAGGACCGTTCCATTGCTGTTCTACGATTGGCGAGGCGAGGAGCGTGACGGTCGCCCGATAAGCTCGCCCGTTGCCATGAAATCCGTTGAGGAAATTAACAATTGGTTTCATTACTACATCCTCGGCGAGGACCTATCGCCGGCACAGAAAGTAGCGCTGAAGGTCACGCCTGCTACCTCGCTGAATGGTGCATTTGTGGATCAGCGGCTGAATTACCAATACTCGAACCTAGCGAGAGAGCAATTCCGAACCACGGTGTTGCCTGCAGTTACCTTCTTCCTTGAGAACTTTAAGCCTTACAGCGACTATATCGGCCACATTCGCAAGATGGAAAAGGACTGTACCGATGGTGATGATATCGGCTCGTATGCTCTTTCTCGTCTTCGTTTTGGGACTATTCTAGCACCGGATCCCATTCTAGCTGCAGTGGATGAGAGAGTGCGAGAGGTCGTCGCGGCAGTTGATAGCATCAAAAACAGTAGCTTCGGTAGGTTGCTGCGGGAAGACATCGGCATGCGCGGCATCGTCTGTGCGTTCGGGTCGCTGTTTGAAGCGCTAGGTCCGCCGGGCGACTGGCTGGCTTACGCTAAATGGTTCACTAAAGCCACTAACGCGGCGTATAGTGCGGGGCTTCTCACGGTGGAGAACCGACAAACTAGGAGATTATTGCACCAAATTGCTATCGGCCACAATGACGATACGATAAACTATCGTTTGGGAGATGCGGAATCAGCGCTGGGGGCGTATGTGGAATTGCTTGTGTATGTCTACGGAGATGACGTAGAGGATTTCGAGGAGTACTGGGACCAAATTTGGGATAGCGCATTTAGCAGATTGCTCGCGACGCTCACGAGAGGTTACAAGAAGGAGGTAAGGCTAGAATTGAAAGAAAAGGAGGAGTACCGGGACGGCGGCAAAAAACTGACAGAGGCGGTTAAGAAAGAAGCGGAGAAGCGCGCAAGGCGTCATGTCGGGAGGCTGGAGAAGGCGCTGTTTCCCGAGTAGGGGCGAGGCGGTTTCCGATCAAGCCCCGCGTACACGCGGGCCAGCGAGGAACGCGGATTCGGGCCCGCCTCCTGCCGTTTGTGGAACGAAATCAAACGCCATCGCCGACGGTCATGCTGATGCGCTTACCCAAGCGCTGAAGCGCTCGATCGATGGTGGCGACCTTGGTGGCGTGGTCGGGGCTAAGCATGCGTCGCACTTCGCTTTCGGCGATGTCGAGGTCGCGTGCGAATCGTCGTTGGGACACGCCGGCTTTGCGAAACGCTTCGTACAGTGCGGCCTTTAGGGCAATGAGCAATGGTGGAACGACGATGGATTGATGTCCGGCTGCGGGAGTCGGTGCCGGCAGGTCGTCACCGTCGCACATGGTCGAGGCGATCAGCTCGCGCAGCAGATCTCGTGCTTCGGTCCGCGCTTCGTCCAAGGTTGCGCCGTCCGTTGCTCCCCAGCCGAAGTCGGGGAACAAGACGATGAAGCGGCCAACCTCGTCGCATTCGACTTCGGCAGGGTAGTTGTAGCAGTCAGGCACTGGTGGGGATCTCCTTGGTCTGAGTCGTCGGCACGTCCGGCTTAGAAGTCGTGGCGTTCGATGCCACGGTCCTTGAGCATTTTCGCAAGCAACCCTTTGCTGAGCTCTTCCTTCCGGTCCTTGACAGTCGTCTTCCGGTCACCAACGTGGAGCGTTCCGTGCGAACCACGTCCCCTAGCTGCGTCGAAGTGAACGTGCAGACCCCTTCGCCGCGCTTATCGGCGGACCCTCGCAATGAACTGTCGACCGTTCATGAGAACCGGGCCATCGATGGCTTGACGTTGCATGCATAGCTGCGCGCATTTTTGCTCCCAATAGATTCAGTCCTAAGCGGGGACACTCGGCTTTGCTGCCGCACCCCTTATGTTCTTCGAAGAAAACATGGCGACGACCACGCTGCGATATTTTCACGAACGACAATATGGGCTCGGTTCAGCGTCGTTGTTTCCTCTCCGTACAATAAGGGGCATGGATCCCGACCCCACAACCGCATTTCCCCACCAAGACCGCGCCGGCACCTACGCGACGCAGGCTGGCGGCCATCGCGCCTTTCTGCCCAAGCCACTGCCGCCGGATCCACCGCTCGCGATGAACGAGTCGTTGTTGGCGCTCCTGTCGGCTGCCGATCGCGAACTGGGGCGGCTCGACGGCGCGATCCAGATTCTGCCCAACCCGGACCTGTTCGTCCTGATGTTCGTGCGCCGGGAGGCGGTGCTTTCTAGCCAGATTGAGGGCACGCAAAGTTCGTTGCGCGACCTGCTTGAGGCCGAAGCTCGTGTCCATGATCCCAAGCGTCCGGCCGATGTGGCAGAGGTCTCCAACTACGTGGCTGCTCTGAGCGGGGGAATGGCTGCCTTGGAGTCTCGTCCCGTGACCATCGACTTGCTGCTCGATCTTCACGAGCGGCTGATGCGTGGGGGCCCGGGTTCGGAGCTGCATCCTGGCCATCTTCGCACGGACCAAGTGTGGATTGGCCCGGCGGACGCAACGCGGCAACAGGCAACTTTCGTCCCGCCGCCGCCGGATCGTGTTGCCGGCGCACTTGCCGAACTCGAGCGTTACATCCGAGCGGAGGACGCAACGCCTTCCCTCGTCCGCGCCGGACTCGCGCACGCGCAATTCGAAACCATCCATCCCTTCTTCGATGGCAACGGCCGCATGGGTCGCCTGCTCATCATCCTGGTGCTTTGCGAGCAAGGGATCCTCGGCAAACCCGTCCTCTATCTGTCCCATTTCTTCAAGATGCACCGCAGTCGCTACTACGCGGCGCTGCAAGCGGTGCGCGATGAAGGGGATTGGGAAGGGTGGATGGAGTTCTTTCTCGCCGGCGTGGTTCAGGTCGCGCACGAGTCCAGCGAAACGGCGCGTCGGATCGTCGCTTTGCGCGAAGACGTGCGGGAACACCTGCTGCACGGCTTGGGCCGCGCTGCGGGCAACGCCTTGCGGCTCCACGAGCAGCTCTTTCGCACACCGATTCTCTCCGTAAGTGCAGCCGCGCAGTCTTTGGGCATCACCTATGGCGCCGCGAATCGCCTTGTCGGGACGCTTGTGCGTGAGGGCGTGCTGGAGGAACGCACGGGGCATGCGCGCAACCGTCGTTTCGCGTACCAGCGCTACATTGATCTCTTTGCCGACTGACAGGCGGCCCTACGCTGGGAAGATCTGCGCTCCGCCGTCCACTCGGAGCACTTGCCCGGTGATGTAGGAGGAATCGTCGGTCACCAGGAACTCCACGGTGCGGGCGATTTCTTCCGGCCAGCCGTAGCGGGTTAGGGCGCCGGTGGTGACTTTGCGGTCTTCGCGGGTGGGGCGGCTGGCGACGAATCTTGCCGTGATGATCTCGCCGGGAGCGATGACGTTGGCATAGACGCCGTGGGGGCGGAGTTGGGCGGCGAGGCAGCGGGTGTATTCGTGCATGGCGGCCTTGGCGGTGCCGTAGATGACCTCGGAAGGGTGGCCGGAGAGGCCGGCGATGCTGCCGACGGAGACGATCCAGCCGGCGTTGCGCTCGATCATCTCCGGCACCACCTCGTGGCAGACGAGGATGCAGGACATCAGGTTGCGGTCCAGCACGATGCGCACGTCTTCGAGGGAGACTGCAACGCCGTCGTTCACCACCGGCTTGCCGGCTCGCTCGCCGGTGACTCCTTTCGTGCCGATGTCGCCGCCGGCGTTGTTGATGAGGATGTCGATGCGACCGAATCGGTCGCGGATCTTCGCGACCACGTCGCGCACGGCCTGCTCCGAGGTGAGGTCGGCGGGGGCCGCGAACACCTCAGCGCCCGTGTCACGGGCAATCTCGTCCGCCACCGCTTGGAGCGAATCCGCCTCCCCCAAGGCACGGGCAGACGTGGCCGTTGTGCCGTGCACCACGACCTTGGCACCGAGCCCGGCAAGATGCGCCGCCACCACGCGCCCGATGCCCCGCGACGAGCCGGTCACCCAAGCCACCTTGCCTTGCAGCCGTCCGTTGCTCATTCACCCTCTCCTGTATTGCCCACGACGCCTAGTGTCGCACGGCACCGCAGGCGGCCCGCACTCCGGTGGTGAGGAAGCGTCACGTTGACGCGGTGGCCGCCTCTTGCAGTTCGCCCCGGAAGTCGGGGTGGGCGATGGCGATGAGGGCTGCGGCGCGGGCTTGGGCTGGCAGGCCGTGCAGGTGGGCGATGCCGAACTCGGTGACCACGATGTCGACGTCCGTGCGCAGCGCCGTGACGATGGCGGTGCGAGGGACGATGCGGGATTGCGTGCCGCGGCGAGCGGTGGCGGTCATGGCGACGATGGAGCGGCCGCCGGGCGACATGCGGGCGGCGCGCATGAAGTCCACGGCACCGCCGACGCCGGAGATTTGCCTGCTCCCGATCACCTCCGCGTTCACTTGGCCGTGCAGGTCCACTTCCACGGCGGAGTTCACGGAGACGAAGTTGTCGAGGGAGGCGATGACGCGGGTGTCGTGGGTGACGTCGGCGCCGGCGAGGATCACGTCCGGGCGGGTGGCGGCCCAGTCGTGGAGCTCTTGGCTGCCGAGAAGCATTCCCGCCACGTGCTTGCCGGTGTGCGTGGCCTTGCGAGCGCCGGTGACAACGCCGGCCTCGACGAGGGCCTTGCCGCCGTCGTCGAGCAGGCCGCCGTGGAGTCCAAGGTCGTTGTGGTTGCCGAGCGCGTCCAGGATTGCCGCCGGGATTGCGCCGATGCCGGTTTGCAGGCAGTCGCCGTCGCGCACCAGCGCCCCGACGTGGGCGCCGATGGCTCGGGCGGTTTCGTCGAGTCTCGGCGGCGCCATCTCGGGCAACGGGCGCGATGTCTCGACTGCGCCGTAGAGGGATGACTCCGCGACTGCGGGGGCACCGGCTGGGGCGACGATGCCGGTGTTGTATTCCGCGATGACCGTTGATGCGCTGCTGGCGGCGGCGTGGAAGTCGGCATTCGGGCCAAGGCGAAGCTCGCCGTCGCGGTCCCGCGCCACCTGCACGAAGGCGAGGTCTGGCGGCTGTGCCCGCAGGAAATCGAACACGTGCCTGAGGTGCATCGGCACGAAGCGGACACGGCCGGCGGCGTGGCTCTGCTGGAGGTCGGGCGTGAGAAAGAACGTCTCCATGCGAGCGGTTTCGTGCAGCGTGGAGAAGTCGAAGCGATTGATGCCGGGGAGAGGGAACTGGAGGAAGGTGACGCCGGCTGCGGCCTCGGGGGCGTCGTGGCAGGCAGCGGCAAGAGCGTCCACAAGGCCGCGTGGCTCGTTGCTGCTGCCGCCGACGAAGACGCGCATTCCGGGGCGGAGCATGGCGGCCACGCCGGCTCCGGTGAGTGATCGCATGTTTCCCTCCTGCTTGCCGGCGAGTTTGACCGAGTGGAAGCCGTAGCCGCAATGAGAAATCCCCTTGCACCGCCACAGGCCGACGCCGGTTCAGGTCGTGCGCCGTATGATCGTGGCGTCGTTTGTTGTCGAGTTCCTTGCCTTGCCTGCTTTGGACCGCTTCCACCCGCACATCCGCGACTGGTTTGGCGAGCGGCTTGGCGAACCGACGGACGTTCAGGAACGCAGTTGGCCCCGGATCGCGAGTGGCGAACATTTGCTGATCACGGCGCCGACGGGCAGCGGCAAGACGCTCACGGCGTTTCTTTGGGCGATCGATGCCTTTGCCACGGGCAGTACAGAGCCCGGCGCCACGCGGGTGCTCTACATCTCGCCCCTGAAGGCGCTGAACAACGACATCCGGCGCAACTTGCTTGCGCCCATCGCTGAGCTTCGGGACCGCTTTGCGATGCGGGGGGATGCGTTCCCAAGCCTGCGGGTGCAGACCCGCAGCGGAGACACGGAGCAGAGCGAACGCCAGCGCATGTTGCGTCGACCTCCGGAGCTCCTCATCACGACGCCCGAGAGCCTGATGCTGCTTTTGACCACCGTCCGCGGGCGGCACGCGCTCTCCACCGTCGCCTGCGTGATTCTCGACGAGATCCACGCCATCGCCGACAACCGGCGTGGCGCTGCGCTCATGGCGTGCCTTGAGCGCCTTGTGGAGGTGGCGGGCGAGTTCCAGCGCATTGCGCTCTCGGCCACGGTGCGACCGCTTGAGGCTGTGGCGACGTATGTGGGCGGGCGCGACGAAGCCGGTCGTCGTCGGCCGGTTGGCGTGGTCGAATCCAACGCGACCAAGGACATCGCCTTCCGGGTGCGCTTTCCCGAAGAGGCGCGCATGGCGGCAGACAACGGCGACCCCATTTGGGCGCCGCTGTCGGAGAGCTTCCGCGACATCATCGATGCCAACCGCTCCACCCTGTTCTTCACCAACAGCCGCCGGATGGCGGAGAAGATCACGCTGAAGCTGAACGAGGAGTCCGCGGCTCCGGTGGCTTGGGCGCATCACGGCTCGCTGGCGCGGGAAATCCGCACGGAGGTGGAGGCGCGTCTGAAGCAGGGCGAGCTCAAGGCCATCGTCGCCACCTCGTCGCTGGAAATGGGCATCGACATTGGCGAGCTTGACGAGGTGGTGCTGATCCAGTCGCCACCCTCCATCGCCGCTTCGCTGCAGCGCATCGGACGGGCTGGACATCGCGTGGGGGAAACCAGTCGCGGCACGCTGTTTCCAAGCCACGCACACGATTTCCTCGAAGCCGCCGTGATTGCCGGCGCGGTGGCCGAGCGAGACATCGAGCCGCTGAAGCCCATGACGCGACCGCTCGACGTGCTCGCGCAACTGCTGGTGTCCGCCACCGCGTCGGAGACCTGGGAAGTGGATCGCCTGTACCGAGTGCTGGCTCGGTCGGCTCCCTTCGCGGAGCTCGCCCGCGAGCACTTCGATCTCGTCGTCGAAATGCTGGCGGGGCGCTATGCCGGCACCCGGGTGCGCGACTTGAGGCCACGCCTTGCCTACGACCGCATCGCCGGCACGGTCAGCGCCCGCAAGGGCGCCGTGTTTGCCCTCTACACCTCGGGAGGAACCATCCCGGACCGTGGCTACTTCACCCTTCGCCACGCCGACACCGGTGCCAGCATCGGCGAACTCGACGAGGAGTTTGTGTGGGAGGCGAGCGTTGGCGACACCTTCACGCTTGGCACCCAGAACTGGCGCGTGCAGCGCATCACCCACAACGACGTGTTGGTGCAAACGGCGCCCAGCAACGCCACCGCGCCGCCGTTCTGGCGTGCGGAAACCTTCAATCGCAGCCATCACTTCTCCGCCCGCATCGGTGCCTTCCTCGCCCATGCCAACGAACTCCTGCAACAGCGGCGGGAGGACGAGTTCACCGACGCACTCACGACTGGCCTCGCCTTCGACACGGTGGCGGCGGAGGAACTCACCGGCTTCCTGGCGCGGCAGCGCGAGGTGACCGAATGCGACTTGCCGCACGCGGATCACATCTTGGTCGAGCACATCCTGTCGGCGCCGGGGGGCTACCAGGGGCCGGACCGCGAGCAGCAAGTGGTGCTGCACACCTTCTGGGGCGGGCGTGTGAATCGGCCCTATGCGCTGGCGCTGGAGGCGGCACTGGCGGACCGACTCCCGGGGGTGCCGGACATCCACGCCGACAACAACGCCATCGCCATTCAGGTCAAGGAAATGATCGATCCGGGCGAGTTGCTGTCGCTGGTGACGCCGGCCAACTTCGAGACCCTGCTGCGCGCTTCGCTGGAGTCGTCCGGGTTCTTTGGCGCCCGCTTTCGCGAATGTGCCGGCAGGGCGCTGCTTCTGACACGGCGGAACTTCCGCCACCGGATGCCGCTGTGGGTTTCGCGCCAGCAGGCGAAGAAGCTGATGAGCGCCGTGAAGCCGCTGTCCGATTTCCCGATCCTGCTCGAAACGTGGCGCACGTGCCTGAACGACGAGTTCGACATGGCCGCGGCGACGGAAATCGTCGCCCGCATTCATGCTGGCGAGCTGGACTGGTCCGTGGCGACGGTAAACGTTCCGAGCCCGTTTGCCGCCAATCTCGCCTTCGGTCAGGTGAACCGTTACATGTATGCGGACGACACGCCGGAGCGCGAGGCGGCGTCCGGTGCATCGTCGCTGTCGGACGAGCTGATTCGCCAGGCGGTGTTCGACGCCGCGCTGCGCCCCACGATCGACGCGGAAGTCGTGGCGGAGTTCGAGGCGAGGGCTCAGCGCACGAAGCCGGGCTATGTCCCCTCGGGCGAGGCGGAACTCGCGGAGTGGGCGAAGGAACGCGTCGCGATTCCCGTCGCCGAGTGGTTCGAGGACACGCCCGTGCCGGCGCAGGTGAAGCGCGTCGTGCTGGGGGATGGACGGGCTTGGCTGGTGCATCGGGAAATCACGCTCGGCGAAGCGCCGTTGCGGCAAGCTGCGGAGATGCTGCAGTTCTATGGCCCCCGCTCCACCGGAGAGCTCGCAGCCCTGCTGCCGCTTGACGGTGCCGAGGCGCTCGTCGAGGCCTTGCTGGCCGACGACACGCTGGTTGCCGGCAGGCTCATTGCGGAGCGCGACGAGACGGTCGTTTGCGACGCGGAGAATCTGGAAACGCTGATCCGCTTCCAGCGGGCCGCGCGGCGGCCCGCCTTCGAGCCGCGCCAGGCGTCGATGCTTGCGCCGTTTCTAGCGCGGCGGCATGAACTCTGTGGTGCCCTTGGGGAAGGAGAGGAGGCCGTGTTCGACGCCGCCGACCGCCTGCGGGGGTATGCGGCGCCGGTTGCGTTCTGGAGCACGGAGGCGTGGCGACCGCGCATCCATGGTGGCATTGCCGACGTCGATGCCTGCGCGGCGGATGGACTTTGCTGGCGGGGCGCCGGAAAGGAGAGCGTCGCGCCGGGCTTCCACGGCGATGAGCTTCTGTTTGCAGAGGACACGGCTGCCGGCGACGACGAACACGAGCGAGTGGTGGCGCTGTTTCGGGACCCGCGAGCACGCTACACCTTCCACCAATTGCTGGACGACTCTGGCACCGATTCCGCGACATTCAACGACGCGTTCTGGCAGGCGGTGTGGGCGGGACGGATCGCTTCGGACGGGCTGAGCCCCCTCATCGCTGGTCTGGCACGGCGGTTCGCGCTGGAGGACCCCTCAGCACGGGGGAGCGCGGAGAACGAGGATCGTTCGGTTCATGCGTCGGCTTCCGACGAGGGGAGGTCTCGGGTGACAGGCAGGCCTGCCTTCAGACGTGCCGGAATGCGCAGCCGGATGCGTGCCCGCGCCACGGCCATCGGCTGGCCCGGCACTTGGTATCAGGTGCAGCAGGGCGAGCCCGCGGGCAGCGCCCTCGATCGCCTCGACGCCGCCCGCGAACGCGCCCGCGCCTTGCTCGACCGCTATGGCGTGATCACCCGCGAGCAGGCGAACCGCGAAGGCGGAGTGTTTGCGTGGCGCAGCGTGTTCCCCGCCCTACGCCTGATGGAACTCGGCGGCGAGGTGGTGGCGGGGCTCTTTTTCACGGGCTTGTCGGGTCCGCAGTTCGCACTGCCGGCGGCGCTCAGGCACTTGGAACGCCTGCAAATGGAGGGTGCGACATTCTGGATCAATGCCCTGGACCCCGTGAGCCCAAGCGGCTTGGGGCTTGCCGAACAAGGCTACCCGCAGCGCCGCGGCTCGAATCACCTAGGCTATCTCGACGGCAAGCTCGCGGTCGTTTCCGAGACGAACGCCCGCCGCCTGCAAATCCACCTCGAACCCGACGACCCGGGCCTCGATGCCCTGCTGCCGAATCTGGATGCCCTGGCGCGCCACCGCCGCCGCCTTGCCATTGAAACCGTCAATGACACCCCGACCCGCCTCAGCCCCTACCTGCCGGCGCTGTCGCGCCACCTGACCGCCGTGTCAGACCACCGGGGCGTTTACTTTCAACCAAAGCACTAGGACCGCGCGGGTCTGCTCTATCGGTGTTTTCTACCCCGCCGAGGACGCCGAGCCGCTGACGCACAGGGAACATGGCGCCCGTATCCGCCTCCGCAAGGCTGCGGGAGGGCTTTTGGGGGGAGGGCATCTTGCCTTCGCAC
>VXSY01000274.1 GCA_009837725.1 Gammaproteobacteria bacterium
CACCCCATGCGCCCCCGCCGGACCGGCTGGAGGGTGGAATGTAAAGACGGGATGTCGTCCAGCCAAAGGGTCCGCCTGGCCGAGGAACCTCTGCGGCGGACGTGCGTGCGATGTTCCTTGTGCTTCAGCGACCCGTCCTCGGCGGGGTGGAAACTCGTAGCGAAGGAACAGAGCGCTTCCCCCCTACGAGTGCGGGCACAGTGATTTGGTGCGAGACGCCCGGGTCAGGGGCTCGCGCCCTACCGGTCGGCTTGGCGGCGCTTCAGCGCTGCGATCTCGGCGAGGAGAGCACGGCGCTCTTCGGCGTGGCGGCGGCGCTCTTCGGCGAGGAGGTCGTCCTTCTCCTCGTTAGTGGCCAGGAACTCGCCGGTAGCGGGGTCGTAGAGGCGCAGGCAACCTTCCCTGTCGAGGCAGAGATGGAGGGAGAGGACCTTGGATTCACGGTAAACCGTGCCGTCGGGCTTCGTCTGCGAAGGCACGGGCTCATAGACGCCGGCCTTGTTCAGCCGGTGCCCCAGCAGGCGCGGGGGCAGGTACTTGCCGGTGGGGTCGTGCTGCCAGTACTCCTCCACGCCAAGGCTTTCGTAGATCGCGTGCTTCTCCGTCTGGTCGCGCCGGTGCGTGCCCTTCGACGCCACCTCCAGGACGAAGTCCGCGAACTTGCCCTCCTCCCACGCCTTCCACACGTCGCGCTCACCCGGATGTGGGCCGAACGCCACGAACACGTCCGGCAGCACCCACCATTGGTTGTCCCCCTCCAGCCAGTACATCGTCAGCTCGCCGCCGACGTACACGTCGTCGCGATGCGTGTAATGGCTCCGCAACGACGGGATGGCGTTCAGGATGGCCTGCAGGTGGACGGAGGTCATCGGCGGGACGCCTCGATCCGGGTAGTCGAGCGCCCTTTCGGGCGCGTTGGCAGTTCGCTTTGCGATCGGCTGCACACTGGACGTCGCCTCGGCACGGTGGAGCTTGCGGGCGCGGAGGGACTGCGAGGCGGCGGGCATGGCGTTCTCCTTTGGGCGCGGGGCTGACCGAGCGACGGCACGTTAGCACAGCGGCGCGCCTTGTGGCGCGGGCGGCAGTGGCGATGGCGAGACGATGGCGGCACGGTGCGGGCTCGGATCGTTGCGACAGGTAGCTGGTCGTCAACCGAACCAATACGCTGCCTCGATGGCGGCACGGTGCGGGCTCGGATCGTTGCGACTGCCCCACCGTGCCACGCCGTTCAAGCGGGGTATGTAGGACGGCGACGCCACGGCTTGTGCAAAATCGACGCTTCGCGCTGGGTGGCGGGCACACATGGAACGGCGCAAGGAGCACGAGGGCCCGCTTCGATATGCTCCTTCATGGTGCCGTCTCCGGCCCGGCACGTTTTCGTTTTTGGCTCGACGACCAGACCCCTCGATGAGGCTCCGGCGGCCCGTGCATTCGCTTGCATCCCAAGACGGCACTGGCGTAGGCTTGCGCGCCGTCGCCGGAGCTGATGCAGACGGCAGCGGGAGTGCGTGGATGGCCGATCAGGCGTTGGTGTGGCGCAGGTGCATGGATGCGGAGGAGCGGCCGCAGTGGTGTTCGCTGCTCAGGCTGGACACCGCTTCGGTCACGGCGGAGCACGGCGTCTATGTCGTTTGGCATGGCGGCGACGAACCCGAGACCGTGCTCGTCGGGCAGGCGTTCTTCGTAACCGTCGGCGAGCAGCTCGCGCGCCTGCGCGATGACGAGCGGCTGCTGGCGTACGCCGACCACGGTCTTTTCGTCACTTGGGCTGAAGTGAAGGACGCGGATCTGCTGGACGGCGTGGAGCGGTATTTGGGCGACCGACTCGAGCCCCTGGAAGGGCGCGTGCCGGATGCGGTGCCGCTCCCCGTCAACCTGCCCTGGGACGAGGAGGATGACGACTGAGAGCGGGCGAAGGCGCAGCCTGAACGCCAGCAGTCCTCTGTCGGAATGTTGCCGTTGCGCACAGCCAAATGCCGCGGCACCCGGATAGGGGTGCGCTGGCGGCCCTTCGAAGTCCGCCCATCCAATCTGAACACAAGCTCATAAACGACTTGACCAGACGTTCCGCTGGCGGGGAGCGCGGGGTCGGTTCGCTTGCCGCTTTGGCCCGGTGCGCGTTGGCAACGCAGCGAGCCCGTAGCGAGCCTTGGCCGCAGGCAGACCACCATAGCACTGGGCGCGGCGCCAGCCCTACTTGGGAATCTGATGAAAAAACCAATAACCCTTCTTCGCCATGCCCTGTTGGTGATTGTGCTCTTGCCTTGGGCGGCTTGGGCTGGCGCTTTGCAAGCCTCCGTGACCTCGGTGACGCTCGGGGAGGGCGAAACCGAGTCCTATGAGCTCTGGCTGAACAGGGCACCGACCCACCTCGTCCGGGTAACGTTGGCGGCGGCCTTGGACCCGGCCGTGACGGTGACGCCCACCCAGTTGCTTTTCCGGGACCAGAGCAGGCAGACCGTCACCGTCACGGCGTCGGAGGACGACGACGTGACCGGTGATCGCACGGTTCGGATAAAGCATCGGGGCTCGAGCAACAATGGAACAGTCGAGATAGCGGTGACCGTGCTCGACAACGATGAGGCTCCCCGGCCGCCGCCGCCGTCACCTCGCCCCCCACCTCCTC
>VXSY01000103.1 GCA_009837725.1 Gammaproteobacteria bacterium
CCGCAATCGCCGATGCGTCATAAAACCTGTTCTATTGGAGACAGTACACTAGGTTGCAGCAGGAGGCCGAAGTTGGCGGACGCGGCGGTTTGGGGCCCTAGGCTTCCCCCTTCGAGACGCGTGCTCAAGGCGAAGTTGTCGCCGCGGCCCACGATGTTGCCGGAAGCGTCCACCGTGCATTGGCCGACGCCCTGGCCGTCGAAGCGGAAGGGGTCTGGATGGTGCGAGAGCTGGCGTTGCCGGCCACCTGGAAGACGCTCGGGGCCTGAAAGGAGGTGCCCCAGGAAGCCCGCAGCGAGAGCAGGTCGCTCAAGTCGAACTTTGCCGCCACCTTCGGGTCCGTGGAGCTCCCAGCCTCGTCGTCGCGCTCATGCCGGGCGGCGAGCTGCAATTCGGCGCGATCGCCCACGTGCGTCAGCGTCTCGGCGAAGACCGCCCACACGCGCTGATCCGCCGCCACGGGGAACTCGCGATTCTCGCGCGGGCCGCCGCCGGCGGTGCTTAGCGGGTCGGGCCGGAACGAATAATCGAGCTCTCGGAACTGGGTGCCGGCAGCCAGGCTCACCGGCTCGCCGCGGAACTCGAAGAGGTCGCCGCTCGCCACGAACTCCGCCACATTCTGGGCGCTCTTTATGCTCTCGTCGCGCGTGTTGTCGAAGCGGGCAAAGGTGCTCGGATCGTTTGCCGCTCGCTTCCCGGCCAGAGCCTCGGCAAGGCCATCGTCGGCGACGGTCTTTGGCGTGACGAGGTCAGGCGCGACCAAGCGCGTGCCGAATGGGTTCCAGACTCCCTCGACGATGGCGGCGGCGAATTCCGCTGCCACCCAGTAGCGCTCTGAGTCCACGGCGAGATCCGACCGGGCACGGGCGATGTGCCCGGTGCCGGTCCAGCCGCCGGGCAGGTCCGCATCGAAGCCAACCATAAGGCGCAGATTGTCGAAATTCCGGTGCTCGTAGCCGGAGTTGTCACCGAACGCCTCCGCGCCGAGCGGTCGGCCAAAGTAGCCTACGGGCACCGCTTCATGCACCTTCGGCATCCATTCCTCCGGGGCGATCCAGGTGAGAACGCCGTCGCCGTCGGGGTCCGTCCAGAAGTTGAACGGATGGTTGGCCGGCACGAAGAACTCGTTGGTGCGCTCGACGTTGCCGTTGAACAGCAGCATGTTGCCGACCCGGTCCGTCACTTCGTTGACGGAGTGGCCGATCTCCGCGAAGAGTGTGACGGCGTGGGTGAGGACGTACTCCGCGTCCACGTAAAGCTGAAGGCGCTCTTCGGCGGCGATCATCGTGCGCTGGTCGGAGAAGTCCATACGACAGAGCGATCCGCTCGGATAGCCGCCGCCAGCGCGGCAGTCGGGATCGGGGAAGCGAGGGGTGTCGAAGCCATCGACCTGAAAGGGCGAGTAGGCGCCGTCCCGATTCAGGGTTGCGCGGCGAAAGCTGCCGGGCGAGCCGCGGCCGGAATCGAAGGAGCCCTCGACGATGTTGCCGTCGCCATCCGGGTCGATGGCGCGGGGAATCATCCAGGCGAAATCGGTGCGGAAGTTTTCGTCTTGCTTGAGGCCCGCGCCGTACACGGAGAGGTAACCCCGCGGCGTCTCAAAGCCAGCCGCGAACCCTGCGTCGTAGGCAGTGTTGCTGGCGGTTCGATAGCCGCCGGTGAACTCGAGCCCCGAGAATCCACGTCGCGTGACGATGTTGGCAACGCCCGCGACGGCCTGCGAGCCATAGGTGGCGGAAGCGCCGTCGCGGAGGATTTCCACCCGCTCGATCAAGAGCACCGGCAAGGTGTTGATGTCGAAGAAGCTCTGCCCCACGTCGTTGGAGACCGGGGCAAAGCCGGCGCGGCGACCGTTGATGAGCGTCAGGGTGGACGACAGCCCCACGCCGCGCAGGCTGAACTGCGACACCCCTTGAAGATAGCTCTGCTGTGTGGCGATGGTGGAACCGGTGTTGGCGGTGAGGCTCGGCAGGATGTCCGCGGCCTGGGCCGCGCCAACCGACTCGAACAGCTCCGCGTCGAGGGTTTGCACGGGTGCGCGGCCTTCGTGGAGGACCGGGCGCTTGATGAGGGAACCGACGACCACGATTTCCTCGATGTCGCCGGCGTAGTTCGCCGAAGGTTCGGAGTCCTGCGCCGATGCCGGCAGCATCGCGGAAAAGGCAATGGCAGCCCAGATGGCGGGCCTTGTGGGTGGCATGGGGGCTCCTTGGTTCCCTGGGCAGGCCTAGAGTTGCGGGCGGTCGCCTTCTTGCCAGAGGGTGCAGACTTCGTGGGTGGCGTTGACGATCAGCAGGTGGAGCGGAATTAGGAGGGCTATGAGGACGATGTCAGCCAGGCGGGGAGCAATGCCGTCGTAGGCACCGAGGATGGTGATGGCCATGACGACGACGATGGTGCCGCAGAGGTAGCCGAATCCCCTGAGGCGCAGTGCCCTGCCGCGCATCTGCTGCATTCGCCATGTCAGGAACAGGCGTTGCCAGCGGTTGCTGCTTTGCGTGCCGACGCGGAATGCCGAGCGGGGCCATTGCTCCAGCACGTCGCGCGCGTACCAGGGCCACCAGAACGCGGCTGCGACGATGAAGCCGAGGCCGCCGAAGGACAGGCAAAGGGCAATGACGGTTCCGGTGCCGGGCAGCGACAGCAGCATCACCAGAACGGTGAACGCGAGCAGGCCAAACATGAGCAGCCAGCCAATGGCGAAGCCGGCGAACCCCAGGGTGGCGAAGAATCGCTGGGTTCGGGAGGGCTCCTCCGTGCTCCGCTGTACGCCGAGCACGATGGCGGCGCCGCGCAGGAACATGGGCAGCACGAGGGTCAGGAAGGGAAAGCGATAGGTGGGGTCGTCGAACAGGGTGACGATTGCCAGCGCCAGCGCCGTTGGCACCGCAAACCACCGCACGAGGTGCGGGAGGGCGGGGACGTTCATTGGGCGGTGACGACCCGGATCGGCGCTACAGGCCGAGTTCGCGCCGGTCCAGGGGCTTAAGGCGGATGTCCGGATCGGGCGAGGGGATGGCCGAGAGCAGGAGCTTGGTGTAGTTCTCCTGCGGGTTGGCGAAGATTTCGTCCACGGCGCCGCTTTCCACCACCCGGCCCTGGTGCATCACCAGCACCCGGTCGCAGATGTGCTGCACGACGCTGAGATCGTGGGCGACGAACAGATACGTGAGGCCGAGCTCGGTCTGCAGCTCTTCCAGGAGATTGATGATCTGTGCCTGCACGGAAACGTCCAGAGCCGATACCGATTCGTCGCAGACGACGAGGTTTGGCCGCAGGATCAAGGCCCTGGCGATGCCGATGCGCTGCCTCTGACCGCCGGAGAAGGCGTGTGGATAACGCGTGAGGGAGTCGGCGTCGAGCTGCACGAGGTTCAGCATCTCGATCACGGTGTCGAGCCGCTCGGCGCGATCGCCCACCTTGTGGATGATGAGGGGTTCTTCGAGGATCTCCCGCACCGTCATGCGCGGATTGAGGGAGGCGAACGGGTCCTGAAAGATCATCTGCATTTCGCGCCTGAGCGGGATGAGCTCCTTGGCCGCCATGTCCTGCAGTTCCACCCAGCCGCCGGCGCTCTTGAACCGCACGATCCCCTCGTCGGGGTCGATGGCACGCAGGACGCAGCGCACTAGCGTCGTCTTGCCGGAGCCGGACTCGCCAACGATGCCCAGCGTCTCGGAGCGGCGCACGTCGAACGACACGTCCTGCACCGCCGGCACGCCGTCGAAGAAGCGCGACACGCCTTCCACTACCAGTATGGTGTCGTCGTCCTCCGCCGGTTCCGGCGAGAGCGCCTCTCGCGCGAGGGCTGGTTCGCTCATGCCTGCTGCGCGCCGCCGAGCTCCGGCGGTAGGCTCACTTGCCGGCCGTCCGCAAGAGTCTGCATGGGAAAGGGGGTCGTGATGTCCGCATCCCCAACCACCGTGGCGATGGTGGCGAGCCGCTCGCCCTTGGGCGCGAGGCCCGGGATCGCCGCCAACAGCCCCTTCGTGTAGGGATGCACCGGCTGCTTGAGCACCTGGCGCACAGTGCCGATCTCCAGAACACGGCCTTGATACATCACCACCACTTGGTCGGCGATCTGAGCGACCACCCCCAGATCGTGCGTGATGAAGATCACCGAGTTGCCGAGTTCACGCTGCAAGTCTTTGATGAGCGTGAGGATCTCGGCCTGGATCGTGACATCGAGGGCGGTCGTCGGCTCGTCGCAGATGAGCACTTCGGGATGGCAGACGAGCGCCATGGCGATCACGACCCGCTGGCGCATGCCGCCGGAGAACTCGAACGGATACATCTGAATGCGCCGGTCGATGTCGTCGATGCCCACCCGTTCGAGCATTTCCGCCGCCTCGCGCCACGCCTGCCCGCGGCTGACCTTGCGATGGCAGAGGATGGCCTCCGCGACCTGATTGCCCACCTTGTACACCGGCGAGAGCGCCGTCATCGGCTCCTGAAACACCATGCTGATGAGGCCGCCGCGCAGTTCCTGCAGGCGCGGGTCCTTCTTCGTCAGTGAGACGATTTCGAAGGGGTCCATCCCCTTGGGTGCGAAATCGATGCTGCCGTCGACGATGCGCCCCGGCGGCTGAATGATGCGCATGATGCAGTTGGCGGTGACGGACTTGCCGGAGCCGGACTCGCCGACGATCGCCGTCACCTTGCCCCGGGGCACCTCGAATCCAACCCCCATGAGCGCATGGGTGAGGCCGGTGTCCGTCTTGAAATCCACCGCGAGGTCCCGAACCTTCAGCACGGCATCCACGGCCTGGTCGTCTCCCGCCACGGTCACTTCATCCCACCGGTGCTGTAGGGATCGGCCGCATCGCGCAGGCCGTCGCCGAGCAGATTGAACGCCATTACGGCCAGCACCACGGCGACCCCCGGCATCATCTGCCACGGCGTCATCTCGATCACCAGAGGGTTCTGCGCCTGGAACAGGAGCACGCCCCAGCTCACTACGGGCGGCCTAAGGCCGATGCCGAGGAACGAAAGCGCGGTTTCGCCCAGAATCATGGCCGGCACCGCCAGCGTTGCCGTGGCGATGATGTGGCTCGCGAAGCTCGGCAGCATGTGCTTGCGGATCACCCTCGGCGTGTCGGCGCCCAACAGCCGCGCCGCCATCACGAAGTCCTCCTCCCGGAGGGCAAGGAAGCGGCCACGCACCTGTCGGGCGAGGGCCGTCCAGCCGAACAGCGAGAGGATGATGGTGACCCCGAAATAGATCAGGAGCGGCGACCAATGCACCGGCAGTGCCGCCGAAAGCGCCATCCACAAGGGCAGCGCCGGCAGGCATTGCAGCACCTCGATCACCTTGTTGACGGATCGGTCGACGATGCCGCCGAGATAGCCGGCGAGGCCCCCCAAGGTGATTCCAAACGTGATCGTCAGCACGACGCCGACGAAGCCGATGGAAAGCGATATGCGGCCGCCGTACACGACTCGCGAGAACATGTCGCGGCCCAAGGGATCGGTGCCGAACAGGTGAATGTAGCCGCCTTCGTCGGTGGTGAATAGATGCAAGTCTGTGTTGAACAGGCTCCACATCTTGTAGGACTCGCCGCTGGCGAAGAACCGGATGGGGAACATGCGGCTGGTGTCTTCGGAGTATTCCCGCATCCACGTGTCCGGGTTCACCTCCATCTGGTAGGCGTAAACGAACGGGCGCAGGTGGAAGTTGCCGTCCGCATCGAAGAAGTGGATCGACATGGGCGGGGCGTTGATGGCGTCTTGATTGCGCGTGGTGGTGCTGTAGGGCGAGACGAACTCGCAGAAGATCACGACCACGTACAGCACCAGCAGGAACAGGCCGCTCGCATAGGCGAGCCGATGGCGGCGGAAGCGCAGCCACATGAGCTGGCGCGGCGAGATGGTGGTTTCTTCGGCACGCACGATCGCTGCCGGCGTCGCTGCGCCCGCCCCCGTGGCCGGGTTCACTGCCTCACTCAAAGCGAATCCTCGGGTCCACCCAGGCCAGCAAGAGGTCGGAGAGCAAAATCCCGAACACCACCAGAATCGCCAGCCACATCAACATGCTGCCGGCGAGGAACATGTCTTGGTTCAGGAGCGATTGCAGCAGCAGGGGGCCGATGGTGGGCAGCCCCATCACCATGCCCACCAGCGCTTCGCCGGAAATCAGTGCCGGCAGCATGAGGCCAATGTTGCTGATGAATGGGTTGATGGCGATGCGAACCGGGTACTTGATGACGAGCTTGGCCGGACGCACGCCCTTGGCGCGGGCCGTCACCACATAGGGCTTGTTCAGTTCGTCGAGGAGGTTGGCGCGCAGGATGCGCATGGTGAAAGCCGCCCCGCCGGCGCCGACGATGACCATCGGCAACCAGATGTGGGCGAGCATGTCGGCGAACTTGGCGAAGCTCCACGAGGCGTCCTCGAACTCCGGCGAGAAGAGGCCGCCGGTGCTGATGCCGAACCACTCGAAGCCGATGTGCATGAAGATGAGCGCGAGCAGGAACGGCGGCGTGGCGAGGCCGACCAAGGCCAACGTCGTCATCAGGTAGTCGCCGATGGTGTACTGGCGAAGCGCCGAATAGATGCCTACCGGCAGCGCCACGAGCCAGGTGAAGAAGAGTGCCGATATGGTGATGGATAAGGTATAGCCTAATCGCTCCCACACCAGTTCATTCACGGGCCGGGAAAAGAGATACGAGTATCCCATGTCGCCGGTGAGGAAGTTGCCGGCCCAATAGAAATACTGAATCACCATCGGCTTGTCGAGGTTGTATTGCGCCCGCAGGTTCTGCACGTATTCTTCGGAGGTATCGACCCCCTGCGCCTGCAGCCGGTCGAGCATCGAGGAAACGATGTCGCCTTCCGGCAACTGGATGACGATGAAGATGATCACCGAGATGATCGCGAGCGTAGGGATCAGGCCCGCTATGCGGGTTAGGATGTAGGACCTCATTTACGCCTCGTCCGTCCCGCCCAAACCCTACTCGCCGCCCGACTCGTCGAAGTACCAGGTCGCCGGGTGGTATGACAGCGTCCAGCGATTGTCCCAGCCCCAGATGCCGGTGGGCGTCACGTTCTTGAGCCGGTTGGAGACCACCACCGGGTGCGGCGCCTGCCCCACCGTGCCGATGGTCCACAGGTTCTCTGCCGCCGCGTTGAGCAGCGACTTCGCGGCCTTGGTGCGGCTTTCGTCCGTCACCGCCTGACGCAAGTCGTCGCCCCAGGCTTGCAGTTGCTTCACCTGCGGCGGCGGCTCCTCGCCCAGCCGCCCGTCGGTTTGGTAGTAGCGCGCCCAATGGTTCCACATGGCGATGTCCCAGCCGGTGCGGTGGGGATAGAACCAGTCCGGCACGAGGGGGAAGAGCAGGTCCGTCACCTTGTCGGCGTGCCACAGCGTCATCTGCATCTTGTTCGCCTGGGCGCGCTCGGACTGAAGCCGCCGCTCCACGGACTTCAGCCTGAGGTCGATGCCCACCTCGCGCCAGTATTCCCGTACAAGCTCCATGGTCATGGTCTTCGGCGTCTCGAAATCGAGATATTCGAAGGTGATGGTGAGCTTGGAGCCGTCTGGGTATTCGCGCAGACCGTCGCCATCGGTGTCCTCGAGGCCCAGTTCGTCGAGCATCTGGTTTGCGTAGTCAGGGTCGTAGCGAGTGTGCGCGAGCTGGAAGCGTTCCTCGTGCCATTGGCTGGTGGGATGCGCCGTGACTTGGCTCGGCTTGCCGCGCCCGAAGTAGATCACGTCGTTCATCTGCGGCCGGTTGATGGCATGCGACAGTGCCCGGATGAAGCGCCGCTCGCCGGTACCCCAGAGGAGCTCGCGGTACTTCGGATCGTCGAAGTTGTAGTTCGGCTGGATGGATACATCGCTGATGTGCAGACGGGTCCACACATGCACCTTGTTGACGCCCTTCACCTCGCCGAGCTTGAGCAGCGGGATGTCCTCGGTCTTGAGTGCGAAGGCGGCGAAGTCGAGCTGTCCGGTGGCGGCCTGGAAGGCGATCATCTTGGAGTTCTCCAGCAGGATGATCGCGTCTACCTTGTCGATGTAGGGAAGCTGGCGGCCTTCGGGGTCGATCTTGAAGTAGTAGGGGTTGCGCTCGAGACGCATCTTGGTGGGCGTGCGTTCGATCACCCGGTAGGCGCGCAGCGTCGGCACCCGCACCGCGTCCTCGTTGCCCCAGCCCCGCAAGGCGCCGTACATGGCCATCCAGGTGACGAAGCCCTCGTCCTCGATCAGCTCGGCGAGCTCCTCCTTGTCGCGGTAGGCGGGGTGGTACTGGCTGAAGAAGTGCGCCGGGTCCGCCATGTGGCTGCCGTACTGGGCGAAGAAGTTGACGAACATGGGATTCGGGTCGGGGAAGACGTACTGGAACGTCTGGTCGTCGATCGCCACCACCTTGCCGCCGCGGATGGGGCGGAAGGTCACCGGCGACATCTCCGGATCCATGTGGACATGGTTGAAGCGGAACATGAAGTCTTCGGAGGTAAGGGGATGGCCGTCCGACCACTTCAGCCCCTTGCGCAGCGTGATGGTGGTGACGCGGCCGTCTTCGGAGAGGCTCCAGGACTCGGCTAGGTTCGGCAGCACGTTGCGCATGTCTGCCGAGAGGGTGAGGGCGTGCTCCCAGTTGAAGAACTGCCAGGTGTCCCAGAGCGTGATGCGCGCCGTGCCGCCGTACTTGCCGACGCTCTGATAGGGCTGCGACACCACCGGATCGTCCGGCAGCCGCTCCTCCACCGGCGGCAAGCCGCGCTCGTCGAGATACGGGCTCTGGGAGAAGCTCGTGATGCCAAGCTCGCTCGCCGTCTTCGGCGGCTCGAACCACTCCTCTGGCCAAGGGGGCGAATCCCCCCTGCCCTCGGCACCCGGTGGCCGGCCATCGGCAAAGGACGCTGTCGTCGCGAGTCCGACGATGACGGCACCCAGCACCTGAAGGCGCCTCACACGCACGTCCTTGTGCAACGGGCCAAGCCGCAAGGAGGCACTCGCTTCATGCCCGTCGCCTCGGCGGCGCAGACTCCTCGTGCCGTGGCTCTCGCCCCACTGGCCTTCCCCCAAATGACGACTCGCCTCAAAAGAGCCAAGCGTCGTTGCCGTCATCATGGCCGCACCCATGCGGCGGCGTCAACGAGTTTCGCGCCGGCTCTGGCCTCGGTGGCTGCACGTGGAGAAGGCAAAGGAAGTTGCGTGTAGACGGGCCATTGGAGGGAAGGCATTCTGCCTCCCCTAAGCGCCGATAGGCGCTTTTCGAGGCAAGTGCGCGTCAGTGCGCCTGACGGCGGGCCAAGGAAGGCAGAATGCCTTCCCTCCAGACGCTATGCTGCACCGCACGAAGAAGGAAGCAGACAATGGCCACCGCACAACGCGTGACACAAACCGCTCGCACACCTTCCGACCCCCAACGGGCTGAGGCCAGGCCGCGGAACCGAAACCTCTTCAAGACCGGCGATCGCCTCGAGCGCGAGGAGTTCGAGCAGCGCTACGCCCTAATGCCGCACATCAAGAAAGCGGAGCTGATCGAAGGCATGGTCGTGATGGAAGAGCACGTCCACTACGATGCGCACGGGAACCCTCACGCACGTCTCATCGGCTGGCTCACCCACTACGCGTGGAACACGCCGGGTGTCGAGATCGCCGACAACGCCACGGTTCGGCTCGACGACACCAACGAACCGCAGCCAGACGTGATGCTGCGGGTCGTCGCCGGTGGCCGCTCCCGCAACGACGAGGACGACTACATTGACGGTGCCCCGGAGCTCGTCGCCGAAATCGCCGCCAGCAGCGTGCGCTACGACTTGCACGCGAAGCGTGATGCCTACGCCCGAAACGGCGTCCTCGAATACATCGTCTGGCGCACGCTCGATGGCGAGATCGACTGGTTCGCGCTCGCCGATGGCGAGTTCCATCCCATCCCCGCCGACCAAAACGGGGTCATCCACAGCCGCGCGTTCCCCGGCCTCGCCCTCGCCACCGCCGCTCTCGTCAAGGGAGACTTCGCCACGGTTACGGCAGCCTTGCGCGACGCGATGGCGACAAAGGCCCACCGAGCCTTCCTCGCCAGTCTCCAACGCCAGGCAGGCGGCTAGCGGAGCCGATGCCCCGCGACACCTTCGTCATCGTCGTCCACGCCTTGGTGTTCAACGCCTCAGGCCACCTGCTGCTGCTCCGCCGAACCAACACCGGCGTCATGGACGGCCTCTCTGCCCCACCCGGCGGCCATCGCCAACCAAACGAACGCCTGCTCGACACCGCCATCCGCGAGTCCCGCGAAGAAGCCTGCATCAACATCACCGCCGCCCACCCCGTCGCCGCCCTGCCATTTGCCACAGGCATCAACTTCCTCTTCCAAGCCACCGATTGGCACGGCACCCCCCAAATCGGCGAACCCAGCAGATGCGACCACCTTTGCTTCGTGAACCCCCGAGCTCTGCCAACTAACACCGTCCCATGGCTCGCCCCCACCCTAGCGCTGCGAAACCAAGGCCGTTGGTACAAGGATTTCACCTAGCAGCCTGTCGGACTAAGGCGATGGGACGGTCCTCGGAGCGAAGGCATTCTGCCTTCCCTGCGCCGCAAGGCGCCTTTGGCAAGAGCACGTCAGTGCGCCTGACGGCGCACAGGGAAGGCAGGATGCCTTCCCTCCGAAGACCCGCCTTGCACATGCGCTAGCCGGGCTGGGATTCCGTATGCCTCGTATCTGCGGTCTCGCCGAGATCGAGATTGAGTGGGGGCATCTCGCCCGTCATGGACTCACCTGCCGCAGCCGGCGTACTCCCTGGTCCGGCGATCGGGAACTTCCCGGTAAGATGGGCGAAAGGCGTCGTCCGGCGTCGGATAGTGGAAGGACACAGCGCATGAATCACGACATCGTCATTCGCGGCGGCACCCTGGTGGACGGCAGCGGCGCCGAACCTGTCGCCGGCGACCTCGCGGTCAAGGACGGGCGCATCTCGGCCCTCGGTGCCGTCGCCGGCAAGGGCGAACTGGAAATCGACGCTCGGGACCGCATCGTCACACCCGGTTTCGTCGACATTCACACGCACCTCGATGCCCAGATGGGGTGGGACCCGGACATGACGCCGGTGAGCTGGCACGGGGTCACGACGGCGCTCATCGGCAACTGCGGCATGACTTTCGCCCCCTGCCGGCCCGAAGACCGCGAGCTGCTGGCGGGCATGATGGAAACGGTGGAGGACATTCCCAAGCAGGCCATCCTCTCGGGACTGGCCTGGGACTGGGAGCACTACGGCGAATATCTCGACTCCATCGAGAAACTCGGCACCGCGGTGAACGTGGCCGGCATGGTCGGCCACGCGGCGGTGCGCTACTACGTGATGGGCGAGCGCTCGTTCGCGGACGATGCGACGGCAGACGAAGTCGAGCGCATGACGGCGATAGTCGGACGCTCCCTCGACGACGGCGCCTGGGGCTTTTCCACCAACCGCTTCGCGCCGCACCGGGCCCCCGACGGCCGCTCCATCCCGGGCACGTTCGCGGCGGTGTCGGAACTCGAGACGATCGCCGCCGCAGTGGGTGGGAAGGACGGCCTCATGCAGGCCGTGGGCGCCGACTTCGACGTCCTGAAGGCGATAGCGGACGCCGCTCGAAGCCGCGTGCTGTTCAGCTACGCGCTCGAGATCTACGACGACGGCGACACCGTCGAGATGGGCGCAGCCGCGGTTCCGGACGTGGAAACCGGACGCCGCGCGGCGGCTTCGCTCGATTCCCTGTGCGGCGAGCGCGACATCACGGCCATTGCCCATGTGCGCGGGTCCGGCTTCGTGCTCGGCCTGCAGTCGAACCTGCCGGCCCAAGGCGGCGCTTGGGATCGACTCGCGGCGCGGGATCTCGACGGCCGCCTGGCGGCTATCGCCGACGCCGACACGACGGAGGAACTGGTGCGGGAAGCGCGCCAGGACGGCGCCGGCCGGGTGCGCCCCGAACGCTGCTTCTACATGGGCGCGGGCGAAACGCCGGACTACACTGGCGAGGCGAGCCTCCGAGACCAGGCGGCAGCCGCGGGCGAGCACTGGTCCGAGACGTTCCTGCGCCTGTCGCGGGAGACCGGCGGACGGGCGCTATTCAACTACCGCATGTTCGCGGGGAGCCTCGAGGCGCAGGCGCGCCTGTTCGAGAGTGACCACCTGTATCCGGGCCTTGGCGACGCCGGCGCGCACGTATCGCAGATCATGGATGCCGGCTGGCCCAGCTTCATGCTCTCGCACTGGCATCGGGAGACGGGCTTCTACAGCCTCGCACGCGTCATCGAGCGCATGACGTCGGGTCCGGCGCGCGTGGTGGGATTGAACGACCGCGGGATCCTGCGCGAGGGTATGGCCGCCGACGTCAACGTCATCGACCTGGACCGCGTCGCCGAGCTGCAGCCGCGCCTGGTGCACGACTTCCCGGGCGGCGCGCCGCGCTACATCCAGCAGGCACGCGGTTTCGACGCCACCATCGTCAACGGCCGCCTCAGCCTTCGGGACGGCGAGAGCACCGGAGAGCGCTCGGGGCAGGTGCTGCGGCGGGGCACACCCTGATCCGCAAACACCGCGTATCGAAGCCACCGGTAGTCCCACCTCCCTTCCACATGGCCGGTCGAGGGGCCGTAGGGGGCGGGCTTGTCCCGTCCCGTGCCGGGTTCGTCGAAGCGTCAAGCGCTCCCGACACACAAACGTCTCGTCCCACATGCGCGGGGACGATCTCGTACACCGTCGGCAACCGTGCGCTTCGGGAAAACCAAGCTAGCGTCAAGCGCTCCCGACACACAAACGTCTCGTCCCACATGCGCGGGGACGATCTCGTACACCGTCGGCAACCGTGCGCTTCGGGAAAACCAAGCTAGTGCTCATGGTCGTTCCTTCTGACGCCGTATCCTGCCGCGTACGGCCTGCTTGCCGTTTGGCTGTCGTGTGAGAGAGCGCCTCCTAGAGTGTGGGACGAAATGCTTGTGTGTCTTGGAACAGGGCACCGCTGAACTCGGACGGAACCTTGAATCCCGATTTGGGATAGGATAGTCTTTCCCCCCTTGTCTTGGTTCGCCCATAGGATCTTGTGCGGTTCAGGAGTTTCGAATGTGCGAATCATTGCGAAGCGAACATTGCGTTCCTATTGGGAGGAAAATCCCGACGCAGAGCAGCCACTTAAGTCATGGTACGCGATTGCGTCCGAAGCGAATTGGACTACGCCCCACGAAGTCAGGGCGACTTACGGCAACGCGAGCATCGTCGGTCAAGACCGCGTGGTGTTCAACATAGGCGGTAACAAGCGTCGCCTCATCGTGCGCTTCGATTATCCGCGAGGATTAGGGTTCATCAGGTTCGTCGGGACGCATGGGGAGTACGACAAGATCGATGCGTCGAAAGTCTAGGGAGATTTTGGAATGGACGTGAAACCGATCAAGACCGAGGACGACTACGATGCGGCCCTTGCGGAAATCGACCGCCTGATGGGGAGTCCGCTCGACTCACCTGAAGGCGACAAGCTCGAAGTTCTCGTGATTCTGGTGGAGGCGTACGAGGCGGTGCGTTGGTCGATCGAAGCACCCGATCCCGTGGCGGCGATCGTGCATGTGATGGAGGCGAACGGGTGGCAGCAGAAGGACCTTGCGGAGTTGATCGGCTCCCAACCACGAGCGTCCGAAATCCTGAACCGTCGCCGCCTGCTGACTCTGCCCATGATCCGAGCGTTGTCGGACAAGTGGAATCTCCCGACTGGTGCGCTAGTCCGCGAGTATTCGCTTGCCCACTAGGGATCGGCTGTTTCCCAAGAGCCGCCTAGGATCTGCGGAGCGATGGCCGAATGTAGGAGGATCCCACGTTCTGGCGAGTTTTTCCGGCGGCGCGGTTGGATGCTGCCACAGGGGATGTGAAATGACGGCGACCGGTCGGCAGGGATGGGCGCCGTCCGTTTCCGGCTCGCCGAATGACCCAGTGAATGCCCCGTTGAGTCGTCGCCAAATGCCCCGTTGAGTCGTCGCCAAATGCCCCGTTGAGTCGTCGCCAAATCACCCGTTGAAACGTCGACAAACCACGCGTCGTTTCTTGCGGTCTGCAAGCCGCCTCGCTGATCAGCCCAGGGCTCGCTGGATTTCCTTGGCGATGAGCCAGAGGCGGTCCTGGCCCCAGGCGTGCACCAGTGGTTCGCCTTGTGCGTTCAGGAGGCGGAAGCTTGGCACGCCCCAGAGGCCGAAGCTGTACATGGCTTGGCGGTTGGCTTCGATGAGGGGGATCCAGTCGTCGTTGCCGACGATTTGTGCGGCTTCGCTCCAGGGGAGTCCGGCCGATTCCACGACGTGGCGCAGGCCGCGGTTGGTGTTCGTGTTCACGCCTTCGCGGAATGCGGCATGGAGGAATGCGGAGATGAACTCGACGCCTCTGCCTTGGGAGTCTGCCCACGGATAGAGGGAGTAGCCGCGCTGGACCGGATTGCCGATGGGGTCGCGGAACTTGCCCCAGTCGGTGGTTCCCCGTGCCCGGGCCTCGCGCGCGGCGTCGGTGAAGATGTACACGCCCTTGGCTCTGGTGGCGGGCACGCCGCGCATGACCATTGGCAGCACCGGTCGCACGACGAGTGGCACGCCGGTTTCGCGGGCGAGGGCCACGGTGGCGTCGAAGGCTGCGGCGGTGTAGGGGCTTCGGATGGACGGGTAGGTCTCGAGGGTGAGGGTGCCGGTGTCCTTGTGCGGGCCGGTGGGGGTGTCGGGTCTTGGCGCGATCATGCGCGCCCTTGCGGGCGCGATGGAGGGCGAGACGCCCTCCGTCCGTGTGGCGCCAGGCTGGTGGCGGGCATCCGTGCGTGTTGAGTCGGGCTGGTGGTGGGCGCTCGTCTGCGTAGAGCCGGACTGGCGGCGGGTGCCTAGTTCCGTCAGCCGCGCTTCGAGATGGCACAGACGATCGACGCCCCAGTACCACTCGCCGCCGTAGTGGAACATGGCGCCGGAATAGTGGCCGAGCTGCTCTCTTCGCGCGGCGCCGGACTCGGTTCGGGCTTCGGCGGTGGCGGCGTTGGTGGGCGGATGGCTCTCAGCGAGGCTGTCGAGGACGGTTTCGGAGCCAGACCAGAGCGCGTCTGAAACCTGCGGAGCGAGCTTGGCGAAGTCTTCATCGCCAAGCCCCGCCAGAATCTGGCTTGCGAGAGCCACTCGCTCTGGCTTCGGTGCGCCGGCGTCGGCCGGGAACGTCAAGCCGTAGTGTGGGGCGATCTTGGCGGCGTCATAGCGCGACAGAGGCAGCAGCAAGTCCGGCTCGGCAGCGTTCTTGCCTTGGGGCCCCGGCACCAGGTGGCAAACCAGCTTGATGTCATAGGTTTCGATCAAGGGCACAAGCAACTGCGCCGCCAAGTGGCTGTAGCCGTCGTCCACCTGATGGAAATACTCCACCACATGCGGTGCCCTGCGCCGCCGCCGGGCCGCCTCGAACTTGGCCCGCCTTGTGGTGACGCGGCGCTCGGAAGCGACATAGGCGAGCAGCCGGGACGTTGCCCACCGCATGAGCCGCGGCGGATTGGCGGTGGCAAGGCCGCCTTGGTCCGGAAACTGCGGCGCCTCGGAGTTGCCGTTCATCCCTTCTCCACCAGGCCTCCTCCAGAGGGTTTCAGTGCCCCACGATCCTCGCGGCCGTCAGGCGCTCGATCTCGTCCGCGTCTAGGCGCAGCAAGTCGTGCAGGACGTATTCGGTGTGTTCGCCGAGAAGCGGCGGCCGGCGGTGCGTGACGCGATGCTTGCCATCGCGCAGCACCGGCACGCCGGTGTAGTGGCGGGTGCCGGCCACGGGATGGGAGAGCGCCGGAAAGAACGGCGTTTGCTCCGACGCCATGTCGTTGCCGGTGACGACGCGGGAGGCTGGAACGCCGGCAGCACGCAACGTGCGTTCGGCGTCCGTCACGGCTTGCGGCCTAAGCCAAGCTGCCAAGGCGGCGTCGATGGCGTCTTGGGCGGCGAGCCGGCCTGCCTTTGACGCCAGTGCTGCATCGCTGAGGTCGACAGCGGTGGTGTCCACGACATCGCGCAATGCCTGCCACTGCTCGTCGTTTTCCACGGCCAGCGCCAGCCAACGCTCCTCCTGCTCTTGATCCGCGCAGCGATAGCAGCCATGCGGTGCCATGTCGGGGCTGCGGTTGCCGAGCGGCGCGACATCCTCTTCGCTGTGGCATTGCTGCAAATGCCGGTCGGCAATGAGGAATGCGGCCCCTTCCACTTGCGTTGCGTCGATGAAGCAGCCTTGGCCCGTCTCGCGCCGCCGCAACAGCGCACCGATGAGAGCCACCAGCGCCTGCTTGCCGGCGATGTGGTCGGGGTGGTTCAGGGTCGTGCCCACGGGGAAGGGATCGTCGGGATGCGCCCATTGGTGGGTGACGCCGGCGAAGGTCTGCAGGTTGGGGCCATAGGTCTGGAAGCCGTCGTATGGCCCGGTGCCGAGGCCTTGGCTGCCGAGGTAGATCACGTCTTTGCGGATGGCCTTGGCGCCGGCGTAGTCGAGCCCCCATCGGCGCACAATCGGGCCGCGCATGTTCTCCATGATGATGTCGCACTCGGCGACGAGCGTGCGCGCAATCTCTACCGCTTCGGGATGCGTCATGTCCATCGCCAGGCTCTTCACGCCAAGATTGAGCTGGTTGAACGTTGGGCTGGCGTTCGCGACTTCCGAATTGCGGCGCAGGAAGTCCACGTGAACGTGCGATTCGAGCTTGATGACCTCTGCGCCCAACAGTGCGAGCAGCGACGCCGCTTCGGGAACCACGGCGCCGACGCCAAGCTCGAGCACGCGCACGCCGGCGAGCGGCGGGGCAGGGCTCGCATCCTTGCCGGCCGAAACACCGGCTTGCCGCGCGAGACCGCGTGCTTCCTCGCCATGCTGATTGAGGGCCGGTGCCGGGGTCGGCACCACGTTCAGCGCCTCGGGTTCGAGCAGGAATGGCGTGCGCACCATCCGTTGTTCGCCGAATTCGGGGTCGATGGTCTCTTGCAGCATGCCGCGAGCACGGGTGTGGGCGTCGTCCTGAAACTGTCGCAGCGAAAGCACCGGCGAGATGGTGAGCCCCAGCCTCTGCCCTTCGAGGAACGCCTCCTCCGTGGTTTTCGCGCGCATGAGTTCCTCGGTGAGGAGCTTGAGCGCATCGGCGTTCTCGGCGCGGAACTTGGGGTCGACGAACGGTCCGGAGGCCAGCTCCTCCGGACTTCCCAAGAGTTCGACCAACGCCCGCCACTGCTTCGGCGTGCCGGCCAGGCAGCGAACGTAGCCGTCCTTGGTCTCGTAGATGGGAAAGCCGTTCGGCCCGAGCCGCGCCGCCTGCGTGCCTTGCCCCACCGCGTGCGTTTCATGCGAATGCAGGATGCGCGTCCAGGGTGTGGTGGCGGCGGTCGCGGCCTCTGCAACCGGAATCTCGTAGCGCGCCGAATCGGCGCCGCCACGAACGGCAAGGAGACCCACTGCCGCCATCACCGCGGCATAGGTGCCAGCGCCATCGTGCGCCAGCCACGAAGGCGCATTGCAGGGTGGCTGATGTGGCCACCCACTCGACGCCATGCCACCACCGGCGGCGAAGCCAACGATGGAGGAAATGCCGAGGCCCTCTGTATCGGTGACGGTGGCCGCAACCGGCACGCGCGACTCGGCGACGATTTCGTGGAAGGCCGAGCCATCGGCATCTAGCACCACGTCGGCGCTGTCGCAGAGCGTCAGCAGCGCCTTTCGATCTGCGGCTGAATCCGCGTCGAACACGACGCTTCGCTTGCCGGCGTTCCGCACCAGAAACGCCATGCTGCCGCGGCTCGACTCCCCAGCTCCGGGCACTCGAGGCAAGCGCCTGCGCGTCTCCACGCCTTCTGGCAGCTCAACGAGATAGACGTCAGCCCCAAGTCGTGCCCAAAGCGCCCCGGCGTACTCGGTTAGCGGGTGGCCAATCTCCACCACCCGAACACCCTCGAACAACCCGGCCATGTAAGTACCCCGGCAAGCTGCACCTCTCCCGAGCAGTTTGTCGCATCCGTCGCAGTCACGGCAAGTGCATGCGCGGCCCTCAAGGGCACGTTGGCAGTTCGCTAGTGCGTGAACAAAGCGGGCCCTTGGAGGGAAGGCATCCTGCCTTCCCTAGCGCCGATAGGCGCTTTCTCATTTGCAGGTCACCAGCACGCGCCCGCGCCCGCCTTCCGCCGCATCGTCGCGGTCGGCGCGCCGAGGGCGCGCAGGGAAGGCATCCTGCCTTCCCTCCGAAGGGCCCGCCCATCACAAGTCCGACAGGCCGCGCGAACTGCGGCCTTCGTACTCGCGTTCGCTCGCGGCAGCCCTTGCGGTTCTCTGTCGACTCAGGCGTGGCCGCCCGACAGGTTGAGGCCGACGACGCCTGCGATGATCGCGACCAGGGACATCACCTTCACCGCAGTCATGGACTCGTGGAACACGGCGATGCCGATCAGGGCGACCAACGCCGTGCCGGCACCGGCCCATATGGCGTACGCGACGCCGATTTCGATGTACTTGAGGGCCAACGCCAACAGATAGAACGACACCACGTAGCAGACCACCAGCGCGACCGTCCATTGCCAAACCTCGAAGCCCCGCGAGAGCTTCATGGCGGTGGTGCCGGCAACTTCGGCGACGATGGCAAAGGCGAGCAGAATCCAAGCGTTCATGGCGCGTGTACCTCGTTGGCTGTGGCAAGGCTAGGCGGCGGCGAGATTCGCATATCGTATGGCCTCCTGTGGTAGTTGAGGTTGGTGATGGTCGGCGAAGACAGTCTCTACGTGGGCATCAGCGGGCACGTGGTGCGGGTGCGCAAGCGCGACGGCGAGGAAATCTGGCGAACAAAGCTGAAGGGCGGTTCCTACGTCAACGTTGTGCTGGAACCGGACGGCGTATTTGCATACACCCAAGGCGTGCTCTATGCCTTGGACCCGCTCAGCGGCGAAGTCCGTTGGCAAAACGGGCTCCCCAAGCTCGGCTACAGCCACGCGATCATAGGCTCGGCAAACCAGACGCCGTTGACCGTTGCGGTAGCCGCGCAAGCCGCAGCGCAAGCGGCCAACCGCGGAGCCGCGCCCCATCAGTGAGACCGCAGCCGCGCTCAGTCTTTGGCTTCGACCCGGACGAGGCTGAACTGGGTTGGGTCGTAGAAGCGCTTGATGAAGGCGTTGATGTCGCTGACGGATAGGGCGGCTGCACGGGTGGGGAGGCTCTTGAAAAGACCCTTGGGGAAGGCGAGACGCCGCTCGGTGAGGTGTTCGGCGAGGACTTGGCGGGGTGTCTGGCGCTGGAACAGGCGCCGGCCGGCTAAGTTGCCCACGGCGTCGTTGCGTTCGTCCTCGGTGATGCCTTCGGCGTGGAAGGTGGCAAGCGTGTCGCGGAAGATGCGCTCGGTGCGGCCCGCGTTGGCGGTGTGGGTGAACGTGCGGATGGTGTGCACCAGCGGACGGTGGATCGTGCCGTAGCTGCGTGCGGACACGGTGTAGGTCTCGCCGGCGTCGTGGCGGAGGGCCACGTACATGCGCGAGTAGAAGTGGCCCGTGAGCACGTGGCTGGCGATTTGGAAGGCGGGGTAGTCGGGGTGGTGGCGGGGAGGCGCATCGCGCACCAGCGCGAGGTACACCTGTGTCAATCGCGGCAACGTCACGGTGGTTTCATCCGGCCTCCCGGCTGCGGGCCGCAATGGCTGCAACGTCTCGTGGCGCTCCGTTGCCGTGGTCGTCAGCGTTTCGCCCGGCAACAGTTGGGGAGGGGGAAGAAAGCCATCGAGCAACGGTTCGAGTCCCGCTCGGTCGATGCTTCCAGATACGGCGATGACGCGGCCCGGCACCCGCACCACGGCATCGCGGGCGCTGACCAGCCTTGCCTCGTTCGTGGTGCCGCGAGCCGGCTTCTCCCACGGGCGACGGCGCGGATCGTCCTCGGGGAGCAGCAGGCGGGCGCTAGCTTGTGTCAGCGCGAACTGCGGGTCCTTGCGATTGGCATCCCAGGCTAGGTCACGTTGCTGGTTCCAGCGACCGAGTTCCGAGGTGTCGAAGTCGCGGTTTGCAAGCACGTCGCGCAGCAATGCCAGCAGTGCGCCGGCGTCCTCCGCAAGGCACGTCGCCTGCACCCAGGCGGAGACGCTGCCCATGCCGACATCGAGCTCCACGCCGAGCCGGTCGGCCCGAGCGAGGAGGCGACGTTCGGGATCATAGGCCTGGATGGAGAAGGCGTCGGCGGCGTGGTTGTCGCGCGCCCAGGCGGACCAGTTGCCAACGGGGAACTCCAGGCGGACGTGGACCAGGGGAGTGCGGTGGTCTTCGAGCAGCAAGACCGTGTCGGTGCCCATCTGCCATTGTTCGATGGCCGGCGGCGCGGCCGTGGCGTGGGCTGCGAAGACGATGGCTGCTGCCAGCAAGCTGGCCAGCGGCTTGGCCCGAAGTCGGGGCACGTTCATGGTGCAAACAAGGGATAGAGCCAGCCGAAGGCGGCGATGTACCAGGGCACGTGTTCGGGCTTCAGGAACACCCGCACACCCTCAGCTTCGCCGATGTGGCGCTGCCAGAGCGCCTCCACATCGACGCGGGTGACTCGGCGGACGTGTTCGGATTGTTCGAGGGCGTAATGCACGTCGCCGTAGCGCCAGTGGGCGGTGCCGATGGCACGGGCCATATCCTCGGCGTAGTAGCGTCGCTCCAGGTCGTCCAGCAAGAGCGCGCGCTTGGCGGCGGCCACGGACTCGTCCGTCAACCAGTCGAGCTGCGACATGCCCGCCAAAGTCTCTTCGATCAGCCGAAATGCCGTCGCCTCGCGCCGATAGGGCAGATAGGCAGCCCCGAAGGCGAGCACGTTGCCGCGCCGGAAGAACAGCCCCTCCGTCATTGCGAACACGGCCATGCGGCGACGCCGCACCAGTTCCTCCTCGAACGGATCCACCGCACTCCGTGCCAGCAGTTGGTGCAGCACCCGCACCGCCTCCCGATTGGCAGCATCCGTTGGCAGGGGGAAAGCCATGGCCGCCACCTTCACCGGCGGCAGGTCTTCGGTGAAGGAGACTGCGCGGCGAAGCTCCCAGCCGTACACGTCCGGGATGTCGGGCGGCGGTGCCCCGCGCGCCGGCACGGCCCCGAGAGTCTGCCGCACCTTGGCCATCGTCGCCGCCGCATCCACGGGCCCGACGATCACGAGATGGGCATTGCCGGGGCCATAGAGCGTTTGGTAGAAGCGCTGGGCGCCGGCCAAGGTGGCGCGTTCGATGTCTTCCTGGGTGCCGACGGGACTGATGGCATACGGGTGACCGGCCAGCACCGCCCCCTGCACGCTGGTGCCCACCCTCGTCAGCGGGTTGTTCTCGATCCTGAGGCGCAGTTCCTCGGTGACGATGCGCTTTTCGTTGGCGAGGTTCTCTTCGGTCAGGTTGAGGTGCGCCATGCGGTCCGCCTCCATGGCGAGCACTTGGCCCAGCCCCGCCGGCGCGAGAGCCGAGACATAGACCGTCTCGTCGAGCGACGTGTAGCCGTTCCACGAACCGCCGCTCTTGGTGTGGTGGCGCATCAGCTCGTCCTTGGCGAAGTTGGCGCTGCCGCCGAACATCAAGTGCTCGAACAGGTGCGCGAAGCCTCGGCTGTCCTGGGCTTCATTGGCGGAGCCGACGTGGTACCAAACCTGCGTCGCCACCACGGGCATGTTCGCATCGGCGAGGATGGAAACGGTCAGGCCGTTTTCGAGCCGCTCATGCAGGAGATCCGGCGCTGACGCGCCCCGGAGGGCGCGTTGGCAGTTCGCTTGCGCGAACTGCTGGCC
>VXSY01000043.1:0-2177 GCA_009837725.1 Gammaproteobacteria bacterium
CGTCGACAACCCAACACCGGCGATTCGCAACGCCAGTTCAGAGCTTCCCTAGCAGTTCGTTAGCGAACTGCCGACGCGCCCTTCAGGGCGTGCCCGCATCGTAGCAAGCCCATTGCACAACACCGGGGTGGGCGGGCCGCGGACGCAGGCAATGCGCAATCCGGCCCGATCCCTGGCTTCGCCGTGCTAATGTAGCGTGCTTTGATTCATGGTGAGGGGATCGAACCGACGTGGCCTACAACAAACCCATTCCCCGACAGGGGCAGCACACCAAACCCTTCTGGGACGGTGCAAAGGAAGGCAAGCTGATGCTGCCGCGCTGCAGGAGCTGCAATCGCGTGCATTGGTATCCGCGCCTGATTTGCCCCTTCTGCCACTCCACGGACCTCGAGTGGATCGAGGGCAGCGGCGAGGGGTACATCCATACCTATGCCGTGCAGCATCGCGCCTTCGGCGGCTGGTCCGAAGAGGTGCCTTACGTCACCGCCTTCATCGACCTCAAGGAAGGCGACCGCATGATGACCGTGCTCCGAGGCGTCGACGCCACCAAGCCGGAGGAGATCAAGATCGGCGCCCCCGTGAAGGTGGAGTTCGAAGAAGCGAACGAGGACACGCACATCCCGTTCTGGCGCGTGGTGGAGGAATAGGATGGCCGCGATGAACCTCAGCTATGCGGCGGCCATCGTCGGTGCCGCCGAATCCAATGTGATCGGCTATCCGGAGGAGCTCACCGGCGAAAAGGTCACCTCCCTACAGCACCACATCGAGGCGATCAAGAACGTCACGGACATGACGGGGATTCCCATTTCCGACATTCAGGGCGTTTTCTCCACCGGCTGGACGGGCGAACTGGCGGAGCATTTGGGTCTGCACCCGCGTTATCTCGACACCACATCGGTGGGCGGCTGCTCGTTCCAGATCCACGTGCACCACGCCCTGGCGGCGATCCATGCCGGCGTCATCGACATTGCCCTCATCAGCCACGGCGAGGCCGGCTGGTCCTATCGCGGCGCCGGCGGTGGCGGCGGCGGTCGCGGCGAAGTCAGCCCCGGCGGCGAGATGACCGGTGCCTACGGCGTGTTCGGCGCTCCGTCGCAGTATGCCCACGCCATGGTGCGGCACTTCCACGATTTCGGCACCACCGCCGAGGATTTCGCGCACATCTCCGTGGTCACCCGCGACTGGGCGCAGCTCAATCCCCGCGGCGTGATGTTCGGCAAGAAGCAGAGCCCGTTCGGCGGCCCAATCACGGTGCAGGACGTGCTCGAAGCGCGCCTCATCGCCTGGCCCCTGACGCTCTACCACTGCTGCCTCGTCTCCGACCACGGCGGCGCGGTGATCGTGGCCCGGCCTGAGATCGCCAATAGCCTGCGGACCAATCCGGTCTGGGTCGCCGGCGCCGGCGAGTCCATGGGGCACCAGAACATGCTGGAGATGGAGGACTTCACGGCCACATCCGCAAGCCGCTCTTCCGCCACCGCCTACAAGATGGCTGGGCTCGGCCCGCAGGACATGGAAATGGCGATGATCTACGACTCGTTCACGATCACCGCCGCCATCACTGCGGAAATGCTGGGTCTTGCCCCCCGCGGCAAGGGCTACACGCTGTGGAAGAACGGCGACGCGGCCCCTGGCGGGCGCCTACCCATCAACACCAACGGCGGCGGCCTTTCGTTCAACCACTCCGGCATGTACGGGATGCAGCTCCTAGTGGAAGCCTATCGCCAACTCTCCCGCACCGCCGAAGACGGCGTCAACGGCATCGAGGGCAAGCAGACGGAGGCCACGACCTGCGTCGTGAACGGCACCGGAGGCACGCTTTCGACCACGGGGACGCTAGTGCTGGCGTCGGACGATCGGTAGCGCGATAGCCTCAGGATTCTGGCGAATCTTTGCTCGCCGGCACGGCTGACGCATACGTCGCCGGCGTGGGGTCGATCGGACTTCAATCGCTGGGCAGGATTTCGGAGGCGTGGAAGCGCAGGCTTCGGATCGTCGGAGACTCGATGGTGTCGCCTAGGCCGTGCGTGGTTTCGCTTTGGTAGGTGATGCCGGCGGGTTCGGTGAAGACGTGGATGCGTCTGCAGCCCACGTCGATGATCCAGGATTCGGGGATGCCGGTACGCGCATAGCGTGGGATCTTGTGCCGCCGGTCTTGGCGCAGCGTGCTGTCTGAG
>VXSY01000043.1:2187-21712 GCA_009837725.1 Gammaproteobacteria bacterium
CAGCACGTCCGGTGGGGTTGGGTGGCGGTGGGCGAATGCGGGATTGGGCCTTGCCACCAAGATGTCCGGCTGGGGTTCGTTGTAGCTGTCGAGATCAACGGGACCTTGGCAGCGGATGTGATGCATGTCACCCAGTTGACGGAACAGCATCGCCAACAGTCGATCCACGATCCATGCGTGCGACGGCCCGACCGGCGACATCTCCCGCACTTCGCCATCGATGAGTTCCAGCCGTGAGCCGTCGGGAAAGAAGCCCTCTCGCCCCAGTCTCTGGAACTCATCCACCGTGATCTTGCGGTCCAGTTGGTAGCTTGCGCGTTCTTCCATGCATGCACTCCCGACGATACTTTCGTTGGTGCTCGTCGAACCGGATAGCTTACTTGCGCCGCACCTGCACCGGGAGATCCGTGATGCCGTGGATGAAGCTCGATAGCAGGTATTTCGGCTCGCCCGCCAACTCCACGGCGCTGAAGCGGTTCAGGATCTCCTCCCAGATGATGCGCAGTTGCATTTCCGCTAGGCGATTGCCGAGGCAGCGGTGGATACCGAAGCCGAAGGCGAGGTGCTTGCGGGCGTCGGGGCGATCGATGCGAAACTCCCCGGCATTGTCGAAGGCATCCTCATCCCGGTTGCCGGAGTAGTACCACATGCACACCTTGTCCCACTTCTTGATGGTCTTGCCACGGACCTCGATGTCATCCATCGCGGTGCGGCACATGTGCGCCACCGGCGACTGCCAGCGAATCACCTCGGAGGCCATGTTGGGGATCAGGCCCGGATCGCTCTGCAGGAGCGCGAACTGGTCGGGGTGCTCGTTCAGGGCAAGCACGCCACCAGAGATGGAGTTGCGGGTGGTGTCGTTGCCGCCGACGATGAGCAGCAGCATGTTGCCAAGGAACTCGTTGGGCTGCATGTTGCGGGTGGCTTCACCGTGCACGAGGAAGGAGATCAGGTCGTCGCCCGGCTCGCTGCGGGCGGCGCGTTCCTGCCACACCTCATTGAAGTACTCGAAGCACTTCCACAGTTCCTTGAAGCCCTCTTCCATGCTTTCGAAGTAGTTCGGGTCCGGAATGCGCTCCACCGTGTCCGACCAGTGAATCAACAGGTGCCGGTCCTCCTGTGGCACGTCGAACAGGGTCGCCAGCATTTGCCCGGTGAGCTCCACCGAAACCCGCCGCACCCAGTTGAAGGTCTCGCCCTCGGGTAGCTCGTCCAGAATCGCGCCGGCGCGGGAGCGGATGAGGTCGGAAAGCTCGGCAAGCCGCCTCGGTGTGAACATGGGCGCGACCACCTTGCGTTGGGCGTCGTGCTTGGGCGGGTCTTCCATGATGAACATGGGCAGGTGAAAGAGCGTGTTGCGCTCGTCTTCCGCGGTCGGGCGCCAGCCGAGGCGGATACCGCCGTTGCCGAGGTCGGACGAGAACACGGCATGATTGGTGTCGATGGCCTTGATGTCGTCGTAGCGGGCGATGGACCAATAGCGGTCGAACTGGCTTTCTTCGGTGAGATGCACCGGGTCTTCGCGGCGCAGGCGCTCGAACACCGGCAGCGCGGTGTTGGCCTGAAATCGCGCGGGATGGGCGGGATTGAGTTCGTGCAGGGGAATGTCGGCGACATCCTGATGCGGGTCGATTTGCCACTGCTGGCGCACTTCGAGGTTGGTTGTTTGCGCGTTGGTGATGGCGGAGGACTGGGGTTCGGCCATGTCGGCTCCCGGCTTCGTTTCTCGCAGGCGTTGTGCCACAGGCAGGTGCGATAGTCCAGCGTTGGCACCAAGAGTTCCGCCCAACATGGTGGGGCCGCAGTTAGTGCCTTGTCAGGATTTCGGCACCTTCGGTCAGGAGTCGAGCACCTTCAGCATCCGCTTCAGCGCAAAGTGGCGGTAGCTGCCGAGGACGAGGCCTGTCACCTCCTCCCAGTCGATGCGGTCCTCCACATCGAGCTCAATCCAGCCACGGTGGCCGATGTAGCGCGGAATGACGAAGCGCCGGTCCTCGGCCAGGGTCGCCTGCAGGTCGGGCCCCACCCAAAGCTCCAGCTTCATGCGTTTGCGGCGCCGGTGGGCAGAAAGGAAGGTCTTGCGCCCTGCCTTCCACGCGGGGTTGCCGAACTGGGCAGCCTCGGACGTTTCCGGCAGCTTCGCCACCAGTTCCCGCACTCGCGCCAGAGTCGCCTGCGCGCTTGCGGCCACGAGCGGGTCGAAGTCTTCGGGGTCAATGGTCTCGGTGGGCGGCTCGATGGCGATGGTCTCGCCCATGTCGTGAGTCAGGGCCTTCGGTGCGACCTTTTCGTAGGCTTCGCGGACTCGGACGGCGATGGTGCGCCAGTCGTTGCCACGGTCGAGATGCACGCCGAGCCAGCCGCGCGGGCCGACATACTGCGGCACGAAGTAGAGGTCTGGCTCGCCCGACGCATGCAACTGCTGCGCACCGGGCGGCGAGTTCAGCCACAGTGCCAAGCGTCCGTCGCCATGGTGGTTCACTGCCAACGTGGCGAAGGTCTTGTCTCGCACCCGGTAGTCCGGCAGCCCACGCCCTGGACGCTCCTCGGCCTCGGGGAACGACAGGCAAACCTCGCGCACGGCATCGACGATGTTCTTGGCCACGGCTCGCTCAAGTGGCGGAGCCGCCGACGCGTACGCAACCGCACAAGCCGGGCTCCGGTGGCCGTAGCCTACTTCCGCCCCATTGGGTGGGACAAGCTGCGCCGGCCCAAAGGCGGCGTTGTTTTCGGCAAATGCGTTCCCCCGCCTGAGCGGCTACACTCGCCCCATGTCCACAGCAACTCGATTCGAGGTCGTGTCCCACGACGACGAGCCGTTGATTTTGGTCGACGGAGAGGATCGTGAAGTCGGGACGCTCGACAAGGCCTCCTGCCACGACGGCGACGGCGTGCTGCACCGGGCGTTCTCGCTGTTCGTCTTCAATGCCGAGGGCGAGACGCTGTTGCAGAAGCGGCATCGGGACAAGCGGCTGTGGCCAGAGTTCTGGTCCAACGCCTGCTGCTCCCATCCACGCCGGGGCGAGGAATTGCCGCAGGCGGTGGTTCGACGCGCCGATCAGGAGCTTGGGCTCGCGGTCGAGCCGGAGTTCGTGTTCAAGTTTCAGTACCGGGCGACCTTTGTGGATGCCGGGAGCGAGTTCGAGTTGTGCTCGGTGTTCGTCAGCCACGACTCGCCGCGACCACGAGTCAATGCCGCGGAAATCGCCGAGTGGCGCTGGATCTCGCCCGACGATCTCGATCGCGAAATCGAAGTGGCACCGGCGCAGTTCACGCCGTGGTTCAAGATCGAGTGGAAGCGCCTCAGGACAGATTTCCCGGCGCAGATCGCACCGCCATAGGGCGTTCATGCTCCTGCCATCGGCGCCGGTCTCCTGGGAAGCCGCCCTGTTCCCTGCGCGCCGGCGACCCGGCGTCTCCGGCCGGCTGGACACTCGTATGGAACAAAGTGCTTCAACCCCTTGATTTCCCACAAGTTGACTTCCTACGAGGAATGCCTCGAAGCCGTATAGAATCAAGCTGTTGGACGGTTTGTTCCAAGCGAGGACTGTAAGCCATGACGCAATCGCAACCAGCCGCCTTGGGGTCGCGAATTCCGAGCTTCTTCAAGCTCGGCATCGGCGCGCGCATCGCCGCGCTACGCGACCGTACGGCATTGACCGAAGAGGACCTCGTTGCGCTCGACACGGGCACGCACACGCTGAAAACGCATCTCGCCGACAAGATGATCGAAAACGTCGTGGGCGTCTTCGGACTGCCCATGGGTGTCGGGCTCAACTTCCTGATCGATGGGCGGGAAGTGATCGTGCCGCTCGCGGTGGAGGAGCCCTCAATCGTCGCTGGGCTCTCGGGCGCGGCACGCACGGCGCGCCTGTCCGGCGGCTACCGCACCGAGGTCACTGACCCGGTACTCATCGGCCAGGTGCAGGTCGTCGACGTGCCGGACCTCGAGCTCGCCCGCCAGACCCTGCTCGAGAGGCAAGAGGAGATCGTCAACCTTGCCAACAGCCTGCATCCAAAAATGGTTGCCAGGGGCGGTGGCGCCAAGGAAATCGAGGTCTTCCATCACCGGGTCCCGGAGGGCGGCAGCCCCGAAGGCCCCGAACGCGACATGCTCGTGCTGCATCTGCTGGTGGACACACGCGACGCCATGGGCGCCAACGTCGTCAATGGCATGTGCGAAGGCATCGCGAGTCTGGTGGAGGCGATTACCGGTGGCAAGGTCTTCCTCCGCATCCTGTCGAACCTCGCCGACCGGGCGCTCGTGCGCGCCGACGTGCGCATCCCCGTGCAGAACCTCGACATGCGCGACTACGCCGGCACAGAGGTGCGCGACGGGATCGTGTTGGCCAACGATCTTGCCTTGGTGGATCCCTACCGTGCCACGACGCACAACAAAGGCATCATGAACGGCGTCGATGCCGTCGCCATCGCCACCGGCAACGACTTTCGAGCCATCGAAGCCGCCGCCCACGCGTATGCGGCGCGCACCGGGTCATATCGGGCGCTGACAAGATGGTTCGCCGCCGACAACGGCGATCTCGTCGGGCAGATCGAAATGCCAATGAAGGTGGGCACAGTCGGCGCCCCGCTCGAGACGAACCCCACCGTGCGCCTGAGCCACCGCCTGCTCGGAAATCCCAATGCTGCGCAACTGGCAGCGGTGATCGGCGCCGTCGGGCTGGCTCAGAACTATGCCGCGCTGCGCTCGCTTGCCACCGCCGGCATTCAGCAGAACCACATGACGTTGCACGCCCGCAGCGTCGTCTCCGCCGCCGGCGTGCCGGAGGAACTGTTCGATGAGGTTGTCGAGCGCTTGATCGAGAGCGGCGAGGTCAAGGTGTGGAAGGCAGAGGAGGTGGCGCGCCAACTCACCCGGAAGACCGTCGTGGCGGCGTCGGACGCAGAGTCACGCAGCTCGGCGTGCGGAAAGGTCATCATTCTTGGCGAACATGCCGTGGTGTACGGTCGCTCGGCCCTGGCTGCGCCGACTCCTCTGACGGTGGAGGCTCGGGTTGTCGACGCAACCGAGGGAGTACGCCTCCTGGTCCCCCGTTGGGGCCTCGAACAGCGCATCGCCCCAATCAGCGAGCGCCCGACCGGCGCCGCGGGAATGGTGGCGACGTTGCTCAAGCAGCTCGATCTCGACGGCCGCGCCATGACCATCGAGGCGTTCCCCGACGTTCCCCGAGGCATGGGGCTTGGCAGTTCGGCGGCGCTGGCCGTGAGCGTGATCCGCGCCCTGGACCGGCACTTCAGCCTCGGCTTGACGGACGCGGCGGTGAACGAGTTTGCCTTCGAGTGCGAGCGCACCGCCCACGGCACCCCGTCCGGGGTCGACAACACCGTGGCCACCCGGGGCAAGTTGCTGCTGTTCCAGGCGAGGGCCCCGGGGCGCAGCGAGTCGATCGAGGAAGTGGAGCTTTCTCGGCCGTTGCCGCTGGTAGTCGGCCTCACCGGCAAGGAGAGCCTCACGGCGAAGTCCGTGGCCCGAGTCGCCGAGTCCTGGCGGCGCAGCCCCGACCGCTACGATGCGATCTTCGATCAGATCGAGATGCTCACCAACGCTGGCGCCGAGGCTGCGCGGAACGGTTCGCTGCTCGAACTCGGCGAACTGATGAACCTGTGCCACGGCTTCCTCAACGCGTTGCAGGTCTCGACCAAGGAAGTCGAGGAGCTGGTCGAGGTCGCTCGGCGGCACGGCGCCGCCGGCGCGAAGCTCACCGGAGGAGGAGGCGGTGGTGCCATCGTCGCGCTGTGTCCGGACGGAACCGATCAGGTGATGTCCGGCATCAAGTCTGCCGGCTACGAAGCCTTCGCCTTCGACGCCAACTGACCCGAAGCCGGCCAGATCCTTCCGGCAAGGCGAATCGCCCACGAGTTTCGGCTCGAACTCGAGGCCACCCGCCGGCCGAGTGGCACGGCCCTTTGCATGACTCGGAGCGGCGCCTGGGAGCCAAGGAGCCTCACCTCGATCTCGCTTGAGGAGGCCGTCACGTGTCTCGGGCGGGCGCCAAGGGAATCCACGGCTGAGGGCGGGGCCCACGCGCCGCATCGGCGATCCGCAGGATGCCCTCCGTAGAGTGCCGTGCCGCCTCGTACATCCTCCGGACTGCCTTGACCCGAAAGGTACATGGCTTTAGGGTTCTGCCGTTGTAGAGGGGACGGATTGCATGTTGCAAGCCCCCGGCGCGTACACCGCAGGTTACGCCAAGGCTTGTGGCGTGGATTCGACACTGGCGACCAACTACATTCGGCACACGCGTCTGGGTGACCCGGTTCTCGATCCGGTCATGGACGATGTGGCGGACCTCGATGGCGCCTCGCTGAATCGCTTCATTCGCGCCGGCATCGAGCACGAGGACGCCGAGCTTCGACAGGCCCCACAGTCGCTCCGACACTTCTTCGAGGACGCCATCGGCGTGCCGTCCTGGGTGGACTTCCAGTCCCACGCGCCGGCGGTGCGAGCGTTCAACCTCAACGCCGCCACCATGCTTGTGGCGTTTGTTGCCGGCGTCCTCATCGAAGGCTTTTCCACGCTGATCTCGAAGTCGTTCGTCACCACCGGCCGCGTCCTAACGCCGCAGTCGGCGCGTCGCCGCCTGATGCAGAACAACCGCCAACTCATGGAGGTGTTCTATCCGGGAGGCCTGGACCAGGAGGGGGACGGTTGGAAGCTGTCGATGCGCGTGCGGTTCGTGCATGCGCGGGTCCGCCACCTGATCGCAAACTCCGGCGCCTGGGATGCCGAGGAGTTTGGAACCCCCATCAGCGCCGCCCACCTCGGCCTCGCCTTGACCGTTTTCTCCATGCGCCTGCTCGACCATGCCGCGCGTGTCGGGGCCGTTTTCAACGACGAGGAACAGGCCGGCGTGATGCATGTCTGGCGCTATGCCGGCTACGTCATGGGCGTGCCAATCGACATGCTCTACGAAGATCGCGAGCACGCACGCCGGATCCACAAGCTTGCTCACATCTGCGAGCCGCCGCCGCAGCCGGATGCGGCAACGATGGCAAATGCCCTCATCGGCGCGATTCCATTGACTGCGGGGATCGAGGGAGCGCGGCAACAACGCAAGGTCATCAAGCTCGCCTATCGCCTCTCACGCGCCTTGATCGGCCACGAGCTCGCCGACCAACTGCGCTTCCCCGAGATGTCCACGATGGGCTCGCTGTTCGCTTTCCGCGCCAAACAGAAACTGCAGCGGCGTTGGCACGGCCGGCAGGGGGTAAGATTCACCAACTTCGAGCAACTGCTGGATATTTCCGTGTACGACGGCCCCGAGGAGCGCTATCGCTTGCCCGATCATTACCTGTCGGCTCGCTCGCGACCTTGGTAGCCGGGTTGCATTGCCGCAGATGACGACGAGTCCACAGGCGAACGGGCCTGGCGCCGGGGAAGCTGGGTCGGCGCTCGACCGCTTTGCCGCGGTGCTGCTGGATCGACCATGGCTGGTGGTGGCCATCGCCGCACTGGTAATGCTTGCCCTCAGTGGCGGCGCTGTCCGCATCGGCGTCACCAACGACCACCGCGTGCTTTTCGATGAGGACAATCCACAGCTTCTCGCCTACGACGCGCTGGAGAGTACCTACACCGAGTCGGACACGGCATTGATCGCCGTTGCCCCCAGCGAAGGCTCCGTATTCAGCCGCGAGGCGCTTGGTGTCATCGAGTCGCTGACTGAGAGTGCATGGCAGACGCCCTACTCCATCCGGGTCGATTCCCTTACGAACTACAACCACAGTGAGTCGTCGGGCGACGATCTCGTGGTCGGGCCGCTGGTGGAAGACGCGACGGCGCTCGACGAAGACGCCTTGGCACGCGTCAAAGAGATCGCCTTAACGACGCCCGAGACCCGCGGACGTTTGGTGTCCACCGACGGGCGCGTGGGCGCCGTGGTGGTCACCTTCGCCTTGCCCGAAAGCCCGGACGCGGCGGTGATCGAAATCACGGACCACCTGCATGTTGTGCTGGACGAGTTCCGCAGCGCGCATCCGGGCGTCAGCTTGCACGTCACTGGCGACGTGCTGATGAACCGTGCCTTCGCCGACGCGACACGGGACGACTTGGAGAAGCTAACCCCCATCGTCTTCCTCGTTATCCTGCTCGTCACGATCGCCATCCTGCGCTCTTTGCTGGCGACGGTAGCGGTCGTGGTGACGCTCATGTTCACGATCAACACCACCATGGGCTTCGCGGGGTGGATCGGCACAGTGTTCAATCCCGTCAACGCCGGCGTGCCGTTGATCGTGCTGACGATCGCGGTGGCGGACTCGATTCACATCGTGTCTTCGACGATGACCGCACTTGGCCAAGGCCTGTCGAAGCGCGATGCGATTCTCACGTCGGTGCGCGAAAACGCCCAGCCGGTGTTCCTCACGTCGGTCACCACGGCCATCGCCTTCCTCACCCTCAACGCATCCGAGGCGCCGCCGTTTCGGGTGCTGGGCAACTTGGTGGCGTTCGGCGTCCTTTGGGCGTTGGTGTATTCGATGGCGCTGTTGCCCGCCGTGCTCGCCCTCCTGCCCCTGCGACAAGGTCGCGTTCGGGCGGACTGGAGATTCCTCGACCGCTTGGCGAACTTCGTCATCGCCCGCCGGACAACCCTCATCTTCACGATGGGCCTCCTCACCGTCGGACTGATCGCCGGCGTCTTTCGGCTCGAGTTCACCGACAACTGGACCAAGTATTTCGACGAGCGCTATGAATTCCGGCGCGACACCGACTTCGTGGCGGAGAACCTGACCGGTCTCGAATCCTGGGAGTACTCGCTGGAATCCGGCCGCGAAGGGGGCATCACCGATCCCGACTACCTCGCGAGCGTCGAAGCGTTCGCCGAGTGGCTGCGCGAACAGCCCGAAGTCAGCCATGTGCAGGCGTTTACCGACATCATGAAGCGCCTGAACATGAACATGCACGGCGACGAGCCGGCGCAGTATCGACTTCCCGACAACGCCGAGCTTGCCGCGCAGTACCTCTTGCTCTACGAACTGTCGCTGCCGTTCGGCAACGACCTCAACGACCGATTGGATGTCGCCAAGTCGGCAACCCGCCTGACGGCGATGGCGCGCGGGGGCCTCACGGCCGCCGAGCAGCGTAACTTCGACCTTCGCGCCCAAGACTGGCTGAACGCCAACGCACCGCAACTCGCCACCCCGGCCACCGGCTTCACGATCGCGTTTGCGCACCTATCGCAACGCAACATCGAGAGCATGCTCCAGGCGACGATTCTTGCCATGGCGGGGATTTCGCTCATTCTGCTTCTGGTGCTGAAGAGCTGGCGGCTTGGCCTGGTCAGCCTCGTGCCGAACTACCTGCCGGCCGCCATGAGCTTCGGCGTGTGGGGATATGCGGTGGGTCAGGTAGGCCTTGCGGGTTCGGTCATGACGGCCATCGCCTTCGGCATCGTCGTTGACGACACGACTCACTTCCTCACCAAGTACCGGCGCGAGCGCAATGCCGGTCTTGCCGCCGCGGATGCGGTGCGCGCCACCTTCGCCGAGACGGGACGGGCGCTCGTCACCACGACCGCCATTCTGGTGGCCGGGTTCCTCGTGTTCGCGGCCTCAGGCTTCGAGGTTAGCTGGGCGCTCGGTGCGCTGGTGGCCATCACGCTGACGCTCGCGCTGGTTGCCGATTTCCTGCTGCTCCCGCCACTGCTCATGGCACTCGATCGGAGAGACAGATGACCTTTCGCTTCCGCCTGCGCTGTCCCGGCACCTTGCGGGCTGCCTTGCGCCACAAGAACCGTTGCCTTCGGACAACGCTTCTTGCCCCAGCCCAAGCCGTCCGATCGCCCTTTCGGACTTCGCCACAACGGCGAAGTCCGAAAGGCTGCTTGGTCGCCGCGACCGTCGCGGCGACGACGGGCATGGGTTTGCATGCGGCAGCCCAAGATGGTGCCGCAGCCGAGCAGATGGGGCTCGAGATCGCGCTCGAAGCGCGGGAGAAGAGGCTCGGCTTCGGCAACTTCACCGCCCGCCAGAACATGCTGCTGCGCAACAAGCGCGGCCAGGAGAGCCAGCGCGAACTGCGCGTAAAGGTGATGGAAGTCGATGGCGACGGCGACATGAGCCTGTTTGTCTTCGACGAACCCCGCGATGTCCAGGGCACGGCCTTTCTGATCCACGCCCACAAGGACAAGGGCGACGACCAGTGGCTCTACCTGCCGGCGCTGAAGCGCGTGAAGAGGATCAGTTCGGGCAACCGATCGGGCTCGTTCATGGGCAGCGAGTTCGCCTACGAGGACATGAGCCCGCCGGAGGTCGAGAAGTTCACCTACCGGCACCTGCGCGACGAGCCCTGCGGCGACTTGACCTGCACCGTCGTGGAACGCACCCCGACGGACGAGCGGTCGGGCTACAGCCGCCAGAACGTCTGGCGGGACATCGAAGAACGCCGCACCTGGAAGGTCGAGTACTTTGACCGCAAGGGCGCGCATCTGAAGACGCTCTCGCTCGACGGCTACCAACGCTATCTGGATCGCTATTGGCAAGCGGGCGAGATGACGATGGTCAACCACCTGACCGGCAAGGCGACCACACTGACATGGACGGACTACGAGTTCCAGACGGACCTCAACGCGAATGACTTCACCCAAACGGGACTGCGACGCATCCGCTAGGGGACAGCTAGGAGGCTGCGCCGTAGAAACGCCGCTGGCTCCTAGCCGTAGTTGCGAGCGCGTGCGAGCATGCGGGCGCGCCCGCACGGGCGCGCCCGCAACGGCGCGCTACCTCGCCCGAACGCCTTGCCGCAGCCCGTGGTGGGTACCGTGCTGGGCTTGAGCGCCCGCTTTTGGCGGTGGTTTGGGGTGGCGTTTCTCTCGCTCGGTTTGACCGTTCCGGCTGTCGCCGCCGCGCCCGACGGAAACCAGGCTGGCGTCGTCGTGTTCGGAAGCTTCGTCAACGCGCGCTTCGCGGAACGTGAGGCCGAAGCCGTTGCCGAGCGGCTTGGCGTTGCGCTCACCGTGACGGCGGTAGAGATCGATGGCGCGGTCTTCCACCGGATCGTGTCGGAGCCGCTGGACAAGGCCGCAGCGCGGCAACTGGTGAAACAGGCTTCGCAACGCGGCCAGGATGCGTGGTTCGCGGCCCTACCGGCCCCGGGCCACACGGCAATCGCCGAGGCAGCCGAAGACGTGCAGGAGCCGGCACCCGCGAAGCCTGCACCTGCTCCCGTGGTGCAGGCCGTGGCCCAAGAACCTGCCGTCTCGGAAACCGAGGAAGCCGAGCTGCAAATCGACGCCGCCCAAGTGGATTGGACGAGCCGCTTCCACCGCATCGAGCTGAGCGGCAGCGTGAGCGCCGAGTCGCGCTGGTTCTACCGCGACACCGGCCATGCCGGGCAAAAGTCCCTCCCCAACGGCTTCGTGGCGACGCCGCAGCTATACATCGAGGACCGAACCGGCTGGAGCTTCACGCTGTCGCCCTTCTACCGCTTCGATGGCGACGACCCCGAGCGAACCCACGCCGACCTGCACGAGGCCTACGCCCTGTTTTTCGGCGCGCTCGGCGACGGCCAGTGGGAAGCTCGCATCGGCGTCGATCGCACATTCTGGGGGGTCGTTGAATCCAACAACCTCGTCGACATCGTCAATCAGATCGACCTCGTGGAGCACCCGGACGAGAAATCCAAGCTCGGCCAGCCGATGGCGCACTTCGCCTACATCGGAAACTGGGGCACGATGGAGCTCTTCGGCCTGCCATACCACCGCCAGAGGACGTTCCCCGGACGCAAGGGCCGCCTCAGATTCCCGTGGATCGTCGATGACGGCAGCGCCACCTACGAGAGTGCCGACGGGGAACGGCACTTGGACTTGGCCGCTCGCTACAGCCACAGCATCGGGCGTGTGGACTTCGGCATCAGCGCGTTCGAGGGTACGAGCAGAGAGCCGTTCCTTTCCCCCAGGTTTGGCGCCGCCGGGGAAATCGTGCTGGCACCCCACTACGAGCAGATTCGCCAGGCCGGTCTCGATGGCCAAATCACGTTCGACACATGGCTCCTCAAGCTCGAGACGATACACCGCAGCGGCATGTCCAATCGCCTTGGCGACAAGGAAGACTATGCCTCGTTCGTGTTCGGCGGCGAGTACACCCTCTACTCCCTGCTTGACTCTGCCGCCGACTTGACGCTCCTCGCGGAATGGGCATACGACGAGCGCGGCAGACGCGCAACCACGAAGTTCGACAACGACATGTTCTTCGGCACCAGACTCGCCTTCAACGACGTGCAGGGCACGGAGCTATTGGTGAGCACATTGGTCGGAACGGACCACGACTCGCGCGTGCTCGCCGCCGAACTCAACCGTAGGCTGTCGGACCGCTGGTCCCTGCGACTCGAAGCCGTCGCATTGCTAGAACTCGATCCGTGGGACGTGCTGTACGAAACCCGGCGCGACAGCTTCGTCGAAGCAGGCCTGATCTACAGCTTCTAGCCAAGGCCAAGCCAAGAGCCTGTACCGCAGGAAACGGCAGAGGCCCCCTGCCGAGAAAGCACCGACACCCTGTGGAGTGGTTCCCTAGCCCGGATTACTCATGAATGCGCGCAGCGAGGGCGACGAGACGCCGCTGTGGCTGGACGCGCACGCGGGCCAGGAGGCACGGAGTGCCGGAACCCTACGGTATAGCTGCGCACTATGTCGAGGGGGCCGGAGCCGGGCAGGGCGACGCATGCGTCGCCCTTCTTCGGATAGCCTTCCTCATGCGCTAGCGGTCTAGGCTTGCCAACTCCGCCCTAGCGCGTTCGTGGATGAGGCCATCGAAGTGGTTGCGCGTCGGCAGTTCCACCGCCCGGGCCAGCAACTCGCGCGCTCGGTCGCGGTGCCGCCTACCCATCGCCGCAAGCGCCCGTCCGAACTCGTAGTAGGCGATCTTTTCCTCCGGCGCGAGCTCAAGCGTGCGTTCGCAGTTCTCGATCGCCGCATCGCGGGTTGCGCCGTACAAGGTCCTGCCGAGCAGTCGACCGGCACCCGCAACCACATCGGCATGCCAAGACGCGAGGCTCAGGCGTGCCTCGGGCATGTCCGGGTCGAGCTCCAAAATGGCCTCTATCGACTCGCGCGACCGGCCCACGAAGCCCTGCCGAAGCGCCTTCACCGGCCCGATGTGCTGGGCATACCGCGCCATCGCGTGCGCAAGCTGGAACCGCGCCTCCGCATGGGTCGGGTCGAGTTCCACGGCCTGCTCTGCGAGTTGATTGGCGCGTTCCAAGACCGCCAGTCGCTCGTCTTCGGGCGCAATGTAATGCCCATACACGGCCAATGCCTCGGCCGCCAATGCCAAGCCGTCGACCGTGGCCAGCTCCTCGGCCAGCTCGGCCGCTTGCAAATAGCGGCCTTCGTCAAAGGTGGATCGTGCCTCGGTTGTGGGCGAGCCCGTCGCCGCCACAACCATCCCGAAACACGTCGCGAGGCATGCCCCGACGACGATTTCCCGACCAAAGCGCAGCTTGTTCGGTGTGGCGCGCAAACGCGCCACACCAAAGTCGAACCTGGGCACCCGCTAGCCCGGCCGCGCGATCCGGCCAACCGCGCGATCGAACATCCAGCCGAGGCCGCGGTCCCAACGCACCAGGGCGCTGGTTGCAAGGACGATGGCGCGCACCTCCTTGCGTGAGATTTTCACCTGCTCCCCATTGACGAATGCCGGGCTGTCGGCGAGCCGCCCGAGCGTCTGCACCGCCATGCCGAGCGACCAAAGCAGGAACCGGCGGATGCCGGCTTCCCTGGCGGGAATCAGCATCGTGTACTGGAAGGCGCTGCCCAAGTGCCCCGCTGCCACTCGGATGAGCCGATACAGGGCGCCGGCAAGCTTGCGGGCGTCGTCCTTGCCGGGGACTAGCGTCGAGAGATCGACGCCGAAGTCGGCGAAAACATTGCGCGGCAGCCAGCACGCGCCGCGTTCCCGGTCTTCCCAGAAATCCTTGAGGATGTTGACCATCTGCAGGCCTTGCCCGAAACCCGCCGACAGCGCGAACAGGCGGTCCCGGCGGCGCCGAATCGCTGGCGAATGATCGCAGAAGAGCTCCGTGATGGTCTCGCCTACAACTCCCGCGACACAGTAGCAGTAGCGATCGAGGTCGCGCATATCCTTGAGGCCCTGGACGGTCGTCATGCCCTGGAACTCGGCCATCCCGGGCGCCATGATGCCGATGCATCGCTCGATGGCCGCCCGTTGCGGACGCCGCAAACCGTGCGTGAACCCCACCACCGTGTCCATGTTGGCCACCAGATTCCGCTCCGCCTCGATGGTGGCTTCCGACAGCATGGGATGCAGCTCGCGACCGAAATCCCGAGCCGAAGCGCGCCCCTCGACGACATGAACGAAACGGTGCAGGTATGCCTCCTTCTTCTCGAGGGGAAGGTTCGCTTCGTCCTCGATGGTGTCGGCGATGCGACACAGGAGGTAAGCGTTGCCGATCACATCGCGCAATGGCGTCGGCAGTTGGGGAATGGTGAGGGCAAACGTGCGGGAGACGCCGGACAGCGCTTCCGCCTGATATGCGAGAACGTCCGCGTTGGTCACAGGATTTGCACTCCAGGACGAGTCAAGCCCACTATGACAGGCCGGGGCTTGCGGCTCAAGCGGGCAAGAAGGGCTGGTCGCGTGCCCGCAGCATGGATTCCGGGCGTGCTGTGCGACAATGCCGTGAGGCAAGGAGTGGTGGGACATGGCGAGATTGCGGGGTTCCCGGGCGGCTTGGCTGACGTTCGCGACATGGCTCGCCTTGCCGGTCGTGGCCCAGGATCAAGAGGGCGGCGACAGCGGGCTGTACCTTGGCGTCGTTGCGGCGTCGGCGCTGTATGACGTGGACTACCAAAAGGGCGTGGACAGCACCAACCCCGCCAACATGTCGGCCAATGCCGGGCGCATCCTCTTCTCGAACGACTCTGCCGACGACATCACTTGGGACGCCGGGCCCGTCCTCGGCTATCGCTTCGGTGCTGGCCCCTCCTATCTCGAAATCGAGGCGGACCTCGCGAACTACACCGGCAGCGTGTCTGGGCGGTTGCCCGGCGCGGGTTCCTCCCCGGGGCGCAACCAACTCGGCGAGGTCTGGCCGGAGAACTGGTCGCTGGCGAAGGAACGCAGCCTTGGACTCACGCTGCGGCTCGGCTCGGCGATGCCAGCGCTGGGCGGCAGCATCTACGGCTTCGCTGGCCTGCGCCGCCTCGACGCGGAGTTCGCCACTTCCTACCGGGGCTGCCTCTCCCCCTCGGGTTGCGCGCCGGGGCAACTCACCTTCGGCGAAGAGACGCACGACGAGGAGTTCGACGCCTGGGTCGCCGGCGTGGGACTCGAGAAGATGCTCGGCAAGATCGGCATCCGCGCCGAGGTCCGCTACACCGACCACGGCGAATCAAGCCGCACCGTGCCCTTCGAGAGCGTGGCGGTAGTGGTGCCCGTAACTCTCGCCACGAGCGAACTCGGTGTTGGACTCGGCCTCATCTGGCGATTGTAGCCACAAGGACCGTGCCTTCCGACGTTTCTTGCCCAAGCCCAAACCGTCCCTGAACAGTCGACTGCCAAGGCGCGGAGGCGACGTGGGACGAGGTGGACCTCACGTCATCACCGCGCAGGTGCAGCCGCCATCTCGTCTTCAAGGCTGGCGCGCAAGCCGAGTAGCCCTTGGGGGTCGGACATGCTCTTCGAGCTTCCGGGGCGCGCGTGTTGGGATAGGGCAGCACCAAGACCGACCGGCTCCGTCCCGCCAACAAAACATGGATGGGGCCACCTCGACCGGCGACGATTCCCCCAGCGTTCCGTGCACGCCTTCGTCGCGTGACGTCCGCGCAGCACCACCACCTTCGCGGCGGACTCGCGCATCACCCCGTCGAGCCACAGGTCCGCGCAAACCTGCAAGGCCTTCCAGGTAGCGAGGGGCAACGTCGTCCTCCAGTCCGGCGCCGCGGAACTCGAAGCGCCCCGGGTCCGCGCGGGAGCGTTGCCATCCTGGACCTCGAATACGCCCCTCGCCACGATCGACGACGGCAAAACCGCCCAGTCCACCTCCGACGCGCGGGCCGGGTTCATCCTCCACGCCTGCAGGTGTACTCCCGCCCACGCCCGCGACAGTCCCACGCCGTCGACGTACCGACACAATGCGACTCCGAGATGGAAGCGGTGCCCGCGCACGTCGCCCACCCGAAGCCCGCCTACGCTCCCTTGGGATCTGGTCGAACGGCGACGATTACTCATGCACGCGTGGGCAAACCAAGCCGGATGTCGTCAGTCGCCCGCCGATGGTCAATTAGGCCAAGCACCTGACACGCGGCGTGACAAAAAGGGCTGTAACGACCTGAACTTGGCGGGGCCAACGGTGCCGACGGCCGCTGCCCCCCCCCCCGCACTGCATTACACTGCGGCCTCGCCCAAGTACCGCCGAACAGGTTACGGTTCCGGTATTGGCCGGACAGAGCGGGAGGACGGCGCGTTGTCGACGACGAGACAGACTGTTGCGGCGACACATAGTAGTCGAGAGCTGCTTCAGATTCTCGTCAACGAGAAGCCTAGCCGGCTGGAAGCGGAACTCCGGAGTGCGCAAGTCGTCCGCGGTGACCTTCAATGGCTGTCGCCCCTGGCGTCGGATCGGTTTCGCATGTACCGGGACAACGCATTCTTGGACCGCCTTGAGGTCCATCTCCCACGTCGATCCCTGCGCGATTTCTGGCCCGCCAGAGGCCCACGATGGGGAGCGTTGGGCCGCTCACGCATGACGGTGCTTCTCGTGGAAGGAGTCACAGGTGTGGCGGAGTTCGACACCGCCTGCCAGGCTACGTCCACGGAGAGCCGTCGCAAAATCTCAAGAGCGCTCTCCGAGACCCGGTCGTTCCTGGGCGCCAACTCCGAAGCTGACTGGACCTCTCGCTACTACCGGTATGCCAACAGGCTTGCCCACCTGTACTTGCTGCGCGAACTCAACGACGTTGACGCGTTCCTGATTAACGTGCACTTCCTGAGCCATTCAACGCCAACGTCGTTCCCCCCAGACGAGTGGAAGGACGCGATGTCGGAACTGAGGGCCTGCCTCGGTTTGCCGCGCGATTCGGAATGGTTGTCCGCGAACGTCAGGGACGTCTTCATCGATCCGCGAGCGCTCGACGATGTGACTCAGCCACCCACGGAAAGAGGAGACCGACGTCGCCAGTCGGACCGTCCAGTCCGTGCAGTTGTTGCCGAGGTTCCCCGTACGAACCTGGTTGACCCCGTTCCCGGCAAACCGGTCGCCCGCCCGCTCGCACAACCAGTAGCCGACCGGTCCGCCCAGCGACGAGTGCTGCCCAACTCGGACTCCCACACGCCTGCCGTTTCGTTTGCGGACGTTGACCAAGCCATCGTCCTGGACATCAAGACCACTGGGCCCGATCTGGACCACGACCGCGTTGTCGCCCTGGCCATGATCAAGACCTCGCTGCCAGAGCTTCTCAGGGAAGGGGGAACGCCATCGGAGGGCGGTCAGGTGCTAAGGTCACGCTACAACCCCGGGCAGCCCATTTCGCAGTACGCTTCCCGCAAGCACGGCATTCTGGATTCCGACGTAGAAGATCGCCGCGCGCTCTCGGAAGATGCCGCAGAGTTGCGCTCATTCATCGGCGATCTACCGATCATCGAGCACGCGAGCGGCGCCACCGCGTTCTTGGAGCGTGAGTTCCGACTCGCAGGTATCGAGCCCTTACAGGGCAACCCGGTTCATTCGACAAAGGCACGCTTCGAGCGGGATACCAAACGGCGTGTTGGTTCGGGCCTTGCAAAGGTAGCCACTACGTTGCAAGTTAGAAAAAGCGTCACCAGTTTCGATGTAGACGAGCAGACCAAGGATGCTGCCACGACGCTGCTTGTTGCCCTCCACTTCTGGGTTCTGGACAATCCGACCAAGGTCCGAGGCTTCGAACGGCCGACGAGACGTCGCGTGGTTTCCGACGACGCTTTCCGGACTCTGTTGAAGGTGTTCAACGGAATCGGCCTGGTGGTGGTTCTGGCAAAGGCGCTCTTGCCCTCCGCGATTGCCCTCGTCCTGATACTGCTCTTCCTCTATTGGATCACGACCCCTGGTGTCTTCCTCGCCATGGTTGGCGCGTGTGGTGCGCTGTATGGGCTGGCGTTCTGGGTGGTTGCCCGGGCAAAGGAACTTGATGACGACGAGTCGAAAGAGTCATCGTGCAGGTAACGGTAGCGTCTGCGCGCCGAACTTCGGAGCGCGGGAATGTGCCGTCACACGCCTCCGGCACAGCGGATGACCTCACGTGGGACCCGAGACCCAAGGTAGCATTTGGCATATGAGACCCGATTGGACGCAAGCCTTGGGCAAGCACAGCCGCGGAAGCCGACCGCGGTGCATTGCGCTCGTCGACGGGACTCGGGAACTCGTCTCAGCGTCACTGACTGAACTCATCGAACTCCCCGACACCGTGGTCAACCCCGCCGACTTCTGGATGCCTTCTGGCAAGCCCGTCGCGCGACCGTCCGGATGGGACGATACGCTGGTCAGGGAGGCACGGCTGGATCACGTCGCACGCCTTCTTCCAGCAACCATACGGCTAGTGCTGAAGGACTGGTGGCTGGCCGTCGCGCGTGGCGCCAACACGCCGAACTGGGATTTGGCTTCTACATGCACCATCAGAGGTCGACAAGGACTCCTGCTCGTCGAGGCCAAGGCGCACGGCAACGAGTTGTCTGCCGCGGGCAAGTCGCTCCCCACTTCCGCTAATGGCTGGAAGAACCACGAGCAGATCGCGATGGCCATCGCCGGCGCGAACTCGGCCCTCAAACACGCAACGAGCGGGGATTGGTCATTGTCGAGGGATGACAGCTACCAACTGTCGAACCGGTTCGCGTGGGCATGGAAGATCGTGTCGCTCGGAGTGCCGGTCGTTCTCTTGTACCTCGGGTTCCTTCGCGCCGAGGAGATGGCGGGAAACGGAACGCCTTTCCGTACGCACCACGATTGGGACAACGCCCTCAGGGACCACGCGACCGGCGTCGTGGACGCTACATGTTGGAACACGCCCATCGAACTCGGCGACGTGCCCCTCTACCCACTGATTCGGTCCCTGGAAGTCACCCTCTAGCGCGCTAAGCACCGATGAACGCCAGTCCGCAAACATTGGGTAGACCACTATCCAAGCGGAGCTTGGGGACGGCGCTTTGCCGCGCGCGCCCACGTCCACGCCCCCACGCGTTAAGGCTTCGGTTAAGGGGTGCGTGGGCGGTGCCGAAGCCGCGCGTCGCGTGGGTCGGCATCGACAAGGTTGGCGCCGTGATCGTCCGCAGCAGGAGACCCCGCGATTTCCTGTGTTCCGTCAGAGTTCACTGAATGTGTTCTAAACGGTTCGGCCAGCCAACCTTTGCGACGTATGTAGTCGCAGTTGGACGCCACACCCTGTTGACCGAAAGGAGTTACTTACCGAACTCACAGCGCATTACCGCGCCCTTCCGCCCACGCCCCCGCGCTCGCCCAGCCGCCCGGCCGAAAACCACCCTTCCGAAACGCGAAAACCGCTCGTGGACACTTAAAGTGGTAGTC
>VXSY01000174.1 GCA_009837725.1 Gammaproteobacteria bacterium
CCCGTGCGGCGGCCCACCCCACCCGGGCCCCCCCTGGCGCCCCCCCCCGGTAAGGGGGCCCAAGCCCGCGGGCCGTAGGGGCGACGCATGCGTCGCCCTTCTTCGGATGGCCCTCTTCACGCGCTAGCCAGCGGGTCCGCCATGACTCCGATGGGTCAGTCGTTCACTTTGGCCGCCGCGGCTGACTTCTCGTCGATGAAGGCGTCGATGAGCCAACGGGAGATGGCGGTACCGCCGGGAACGTTTGGCAGTTCGCGGAAGTGGAACCAGCGTGCTTCGGCGATTTCCCCTTCCTGGCAGACGATGTCGCCGCCATCGTAGTCGGCGTGGAAGCCGAGCATGAGGGAGTTGGGAAACGGCCAGGATTGGCTGCCGAGATAGCGCAGGTTCTTCACTTGGATGCCGACTTCCTCCGCCACCTCGCGATGCACCGTCTGTTCGATGGATTCCCCCGGTTCAACAAATCCAGCCAGCGTCGAGTACATGCCGGTGGGCCAGCGCGCGTTGCGGGCGAGGAGCATCCTCTCGCCGTCGCGCACCAGCACAATGATGGAAGGGGACAGGCGCGGGTAGGTGGTGAGGTCGCATTCCGGGCAATGCTTGGCGCGGTCCTCCTCATGATCGTCGTTAAGGCCGCCGCAGCGGCCACAGTGGCGGTGGTCGCGGTTCCATTCGGCGATTTGCTTGGCGCGGCCGGCGAGGTAGAAAAAGTCGGGATCCACCCGCCCGAGCCAGCCGCGCAGGCCTGACACGGCGTAGCCATCCGGCACGGCACCGCTCGCCGCCAGCACATAGCAGGCGCGGTTTTCCCAGCGCCCGAGGTAATGGCGGAAATCCACCTGCACGTCGAGCCAACGGAACTCGTCTGCGGTGACCGGGCGCGGAATCCCGTGCTCGGTGATGGACAGCAACTCGTCGGCGCCCAAGAAGACGAAGTAGTACGCCTCGTCGCCGTTGAGCCCGCTTGGCGGCTCGACTTCGGATATGAACTTCGACGGGTTGATGGGCCACAACATCGCGCTCGATCCCGTTGCTATACTGCGCCGCCGATTCTACCGACCCGCGCCCCCTCACGACAGGGCGACGGTTCCATCGCCAGCCCAAGCCAGCCATGAGAGGGAGCATCGAATGACGGATGCCGCGCGGAGCCAATTGTCCACGAATCCGTATTGGACGAATTTCCTCGGCCACTCGCCAGAGTGGTACAAGCTGACGATCATTGGCTTTCTGATCCTGAACCCCATCGCGCTCTTCCTCCTCGGCCCCTACATCACCGGCTGGATGCTGGTGCTGGAGTTCATCTTCACCCTGGCGATGGCACTCAAGTGCTATCCGTTGCAGCCGGGGGGGCTGCTCGCCATCGAAGCGCTGTTCCTGGGGCTGACCGACGCCCATACCGTCTTCCACGAGGTGGAAGGCGGCTTCCAGGTGATCCTGCTGCTGATCTTCATGGTGGCCGGCATCTACTTCATGAAAGACCTGCTGCTGTTCATCTTCACCAAGCTCCTCATCAAGGTGCGCAACAAGATCGCGCTGTCGTTCCTGTTCTCCTTCGTCGCCGCCTTCCTGTCCGCCTTTCTGGACGCCCTGACCGTGACGGCGGTGATCATCAGCGTCGCCGGCGGCTTCTACGCCGTGTACCGCCAAGTGGCCGCCCCCGGCGCCGGCGAGCACGATGCGTCCGACGACAGCGCGGTGGACGAGATCCACCGGGAAGACCTCGAAGGGTTCCGGGCCTTCCTGCGCAACCTCATGATGCATGCTGCGGTCGGCACGGCACTAGGCGGCGTGATGACCACCGTCGGCGAGCCGCAGAACCTCCTCATCTCCGAGCGCATGGGCTGGGAGTTCATCGAGTTCTTCCTGCGCATGGCGCCGGTGACGCTGCCCGTCTTCGCGGTCGGATTGCTGACCTGCATACTGCTGGAAGTGTTCCGGGTGTTCAGCTACGGCGCGAAGATTCCGCAGCCGGTGTTCCAGGTGCTGCAGGACTTCGACGCCGGCGAGAACGCCAAGAGAACCTCCCGCGACAACGCCAAGCTCGTCGTGCAGGCGCTCGCCGGCCTCTTTCTCGTCGTGGCCCTCGCGCTGCATCTGATCGCGGTGGGGCTGGTGGGGCTTTCCATCATCGTCCTGCAGACCGCCTTCAACGGCGTTGTCGAAGAGCACGACCTGGGGCCAGCCTTCCACGAGGCGCTGCCGTTCACGGCGTTGCTCTGCGTCTTCTTCGGCATCGTTGCGGTCATCGCCAGCCAGCAGCTCTTCCAGCCGGTGATCGAATACGTGCTCACGCTGCCACTGTCCCAGCAGCCGGGGATGTTCTACATCGCCAACGGCGTGCTCTCCGCCATCAGCGACAACGTCTTCGTGGCCACGGTGTACATCAACGAGGTACGCAACGCCTTCGACGCCGGCACCATCACACGCGAGCAGTTCGACCTCTTGGGAGTCGCCATCAACACCGGCACCAACATCCCGAGCGTCGCGACGCCGAATGGCCAGGCCGCGTTCCTGTTCCTGCTCACCTCGTCGCTGGCACCGCTCATCCGCCTCTCGTACGGCCGCATGGTGTTCATGGCACTGCCCTACACCATCACGATGGGCATCACCGGATGGCTGGCGGTGCAATACATCCTGTTGTAGATCGGCTAGGCAGCTTTCGCTACTGACAGGAAGGGAGGGCCCGTCGCTAGGCCGTTGCTAGGCGGCGCCAGACGGCACCGCGTTCCGACTTCCTGTCGAGCATGTCGAGGTAGGCCTCGTGGGCTCGGAGTTCCTCCGGCGAGGCGCGCAACACCGGCACCTTCGGACGATCAACGGGCAGGCGGACGATGTCGGACACCGCTTCAGCCGGTTCGTCGCTCGGCAGGAGCGAGCCCTGCCCTCCCGTCATCAGCAGGAACACATCCGCCAGCAGTTCGGCGTCCAGCAGCGCGCCGTGCAGGTCGCGGCTGGAATTGTCCACGCCATAGCGGCGACAGAGCGCGTCGAGCCCGTTCTTCTGCCCCGGGTGCTTGTGGCGCGCCATCACCATCGAGTCGGTCACCGTGCAGATGTCTTCGATGCGCTTCGGGTGGCCCTCGGGTAGCAGCGACAGCTCGTAGTCGAGAAAGGAAACGTCGAAGGGGGCGTTGTGGATGACGAGCTCGGCGCCTTCGATGAACTGAAGCAACTCGCCGGCAATCTCGCCAAAGGCGGGCTTGTCGGACAGGAATTCGTCACTCAAGCCATGCACCTCGAAGGCGGCGTCGTCCACCTCGCGGTCCGGGCGGATGTAGCAGTGGTAGTGCTTACCGATCTTGCGGTCCATCACCTCCACGGCGCCCACCTCCACCACGCGATGGCCTCGCTCCGGCTCGAGGCCGGTGGTTTCCGTGTCGAGAACGACCTGTCTCACTATTGCTCTCCCAAGCCTTGTTGCATCCGGTCGATGGCATCACGCGCAGCGGTGTCCACACGCTCGTTTTCCAGGTGCCCGCTGTGGCCGCGCACCCAGCGCCAATCCACCGAGTGACGCGTGTTCTGCTCGTCGAGCCGCTGCCAGAGCTCCTGATTCTTCACCGGGTGGCCACCCTTGCGCTTCCAGCCGCGACGCTTCCAGCCGTCGATCCACGAGGTGATGCCTTGCCGCACGTATTCGGAGTCGGTCGTGAGCGTCACGGCGCAGGGTCGCTTGAGCGCGGCGAGTCCTTCGATGGCGGCCATGAGCTCCATGCGATTGTTGGTGGTATTGGGCTCCGCGCCGTCCAGCATCCGCTCCGCCTCGCCCGTGCGCAGGAGCGCCGCCCAGCCGCCTGGTCCCGGGTTGCCGCGACAGGCGCCATCCGTGAACACCTCGACCTTGGTGCGCATCGCCTACCAGCCTTTCACTGCGGACGACGATGCTGCAGCCGGAGTAGCCGACGCAGCCACCGGCGCCGGCAGAGGCGCTCGGCGCAGTGACGTCATGCCGTGTCCGATGCGGGTTGCGGCAACGATGTACACGCCACCGAACGGCAGTTGCACGCGATTCACGGCTTCGCTGGCGCGTTTCCAGTGCCGTCCTTCCAAGGACGCAGACAACGCTCCTCGATAGCTGAGGTGCACGCCACGCTCGCGGTCGAACCCGAGCAGGTCCAGCCAATCCGCAAGGCGCAGAGGGCTCACCGGATGCATGTCGCGAAATGGCCGCCAAGGTTTCGCCAGCGACCACAAGCTCCACGGGTTGAAGCCGACGATCAACAGCCGTCCGCCAAGAGGCAGCACCCGCGCCACCTCCCGCAATGCCGCCCGCCGGTCCTCCGCCACGTCGAGTGCATGGTGCAGCACCACGTTGTCGAAGCAATGCGGTGGAAAGGGCAAGGCCACCGGATTCGCGGCCACCACTCCCACACCACCTGCGTGCGACACGCGCGCGGACGACCATGCCAGCATGCGCGTGCGCACCATGCAGCGGTCGGTGGTAGCCACCGCATCGCACTGCGGACCGATCCAAAGGAGGGTGTCGCCATGAAAGCGCCGGACGATGCGGCGGATGTGCGGCCGCTCGCGCTCGCACAGGAGCCGTCCCGCCGGCGATCGCAACCAAACCCGGAAGCCCGTCTCGGCATCCGACGGCCGCGGCCCTAACGCGGAACTCGTGTCGGGAGTCACCCGATTGGCACCATCCGTCTCACGCCGCCGAATCTTACTCCCAAGTCCCGCTCTTCGGTGATTTCGGCGATTTGCCAAACGTCCGGTTTTGGCGCAAAGTTGCCGACCCTCGATTTCCGAGAGCCATCCTCCAACCATGTTCAAGAGATGGTGGGCGCTGCCCACCACGGCTTTGATCTTGGCCGGCTGTCAGATGGCGGGTGTCGCGCCCGCGCCGGGCCCGGTTGCCGCGCCTGAAGTCGACGATGGCGAGATGTCGCCGCCGACGGTCGCCCGTGCCGAGGTCAAACCGGAGGCGAGCCCCGCCCAGCCGACGGAGCCGAAAGCCGCAAAGCCCGTAGAGCTTGCCGTGCCGAGCGCCACGGACAAGGCTGCGGATGGCTTTCTGGCCCAGCTTCGCGCCGGATTCCGGCTCGACCACGACCTCGAGCGCAAGCAGGTTCGCAAGGAAATCGACTGGCTGGTGCGCAACCCCGAGTATCTCGCGAGCAAGCGCGAACGCGGCCTGCGCTATCTCCCCTACATCTGCGCCGAGGTACACAAGCGCGAGATGCCGGCTGAGCTTTGCCTCATTCCCATCATCGAAAGCGCCCTGCGGCCGCACGCGTTCTCGCCGCAGGGCGCGGTGGGGCTTTGGCAGTTCATGCCGAGCACGGCACGCCGGTTCGACCTGACGCTTGACTGGTGGACCGACCAGCGCCGCGACGTGGCGCTTTCCACGGCTGCAGCCCTCGACTACCTCGAGCAACTGCACCAGCGTTTCGGTGACTGGACGCTGGCGCTTGCCGCCTACAACTGCGGCGAGGGGCGAATGCACCGCACGCTGCGGCGAACCCCCGGCGCCGAAACGGCCTTCGACCTGCGCCTGCCGCGCGAGACGGAGTACTACGTGGCGCGCATCCTTGCCTACGCAGCGGTGTTTGCCGAGCCGGAACGGTATGGCGTGGAACTGCCGTTCGGCCCGCTCGACAGCGCCGCGCCGAGAGTCGCCGTGGTGGAGACGGGCGGACAGATTGACCTCGCCCGGGCTGCGGAGGCCATTGGCCAAGACATGCAGTACCTCTACAACCTGAACCCGGCGCTCAAGCGCTGGGCGACGCCGCCCATTGGCCCGCATCAACTGCTCGTCCGCGCCGAGCACGCCGAAGAAGCGCAGCAAGCGCTCGCCAGCCTCTCGAATGACGAACGCATGCTGTGGGCCCGCGTTCGCATCGGCACCAACGACACCCTGAGCGGCATCGCCAGCGAATACAGCGTCGCCATGGACACCCTGAGCCGCGTCAACGGCGTGCGCGGCACCCGCATCGAGGAAGGCGACTTCCTGATGGTGCCGACGCCGTTCCGCGACTGGGCGGATTATCCGACGCCGTTTCGCACGGGAGCCGGCGGTGACGCGATCTACGTGGTTCGCTCCGGCGACTCGCTCTGGAAGATCTCTCGCCGCCTCGACCTCGACATGAACCTGCTCATGCGCGCCAACGAACTGACGAAGCGGTCCGTGCTGCAAATTGGCCAGCGGCTCTCGCTGCCAGGGCTTGGCGGCACCCGCAGCATCGAGGAGAAGCAGGTCACCCAGGAGGCCATCGCCTACCGGGTACGGCGCAACGACTCCCTCTCCACCATCGCCGCCCGCTTCAAGGTCTCCGTCGCCAAGCTGGTGGACTGGAACGACATCGATCCCAAGGCGTTCATCCACCCCGGCCAACGACTGGTGGTGCGACCGGCAGACCAGCCCCCAGCCGGCGGCTAGGCGGTAAGCGCCGTAGAGCGGTGCTAGCTGGGAGCCTGCGCCGTAGGAAAAACCGCAAAACAAGCGAGCGGAAGCGTTGGCCTCTAGCGTCGCTGTCCTCTGGAGGGAGGGCGTCCCGCCCTCCATCGCGCCCGCGAGGGCGCGCATCCTTGTGGTGCAGCGAGTGTTCTGCGCGCCTTGCGGCGCGATGGAGGGCGGGACGCCCTCCCTCCAAGGGCTCACCAATGCCCGCTAGCCGTAGCTGCGAGCGAATGCGAGCACGAAGGCCAGCAGTTCGCGCAGCGAATTGCCAACGCGCCCGCAAGGGCGCGCCATCTGCGATGATGTTCCACTTCGGAACCCCACCAACTTGCGTGACTGATGGCCCAGTTGCCCACATCCGACGCTGGCGTGGCGCGCTTTCTCGCCGAGGCCCGGCGCACGCCGCCGGCAACGCGCAGCGACCGCCGCATCCTCTTCGCGCTTGACGCCACCGCCAGTCGAGAACCCACGTGGGACCTCGCCTCGCGCTTGCACGGCGAACTGTTCGAAGCGGCGTCAGACGACGGTGGCACGGCGGTGCAACTGGTGCACTACGGCGGCTTCAACGAGTTTCACGCATCGCCTTGGACGACCCGACCGGCGACGCTTTTGCGGCAGATGACCGAGGTGCGCTGTCGCGGCGGGCTCACGCAGATCCAGCGTGTGCTCGAACACGCCCTTGCAGAAACCAGCCAAGCCCGCATTCGGGCCGTCGTTTTCATCGGCGATGCCTGCGAGGAGCCCGTGGACAAGGTGGCCGACGCCGCCGGCCGCCTGGCACTCTTCCAAACGCCGGTGTTTGTATTCCAGGAAGGCGCTGACCCCGATGCCAGCCGAGTCTTCCGCCAAGTGGCACGCCTCACCGGCGGCGCCCACTCGCCCTTCGTGCCGGGGCGCGCCGCGGACCTCCGCGCGTTGCTCAAGGCCGTCGCGCACTTCGCCGCATCCGGACGCCGAGGCGTCGAACGACTTGACCATCCCGCGGCAGCACGCTTGCTCCGGCAGCTTCCATGATCCTGCTGGTCATCGTCGCGGTGGTGGGTGCATTCGCTTTCGCGCTGCTGATGAAGCTTTACTGGGCGCGCAACACGCCCAGCAAGCCCACCAGCATGGTCACCGGTGCCGTGGTGGCACTGCTTGCCGCCCTCGCCATCCTCGCCGCCAGCGGCCGCCTGCACTGGCTCGCCGCCCTCGCCACCGGAGCCCTGCCCTTCCTGCGGCATGCGCTGCGGCTGGCGCTGAATCCGGTGGGCGGTCTGCTGCTGCGACGCTTTCTTGCCGGCCGCGGCGGCCCTTCGCCCCTCGGCGGCATGTTCGGCGGCTTCCGGCAAAGCCCCCGGGAGGCGAGCGACGACCCCCGCCAGTCTTCGGTGCAAACGGGCGACCTTCGGATGACGCTCAACCACGAAACCGGCGAGATGGACGGCGAAGTCCTGCGCGGAGAGCGTCAAGGCAGGCGCCTCGGCGAGATGGACCTCGCTGAGGTGGTCACCCTCCTGACCGAGTTCGCCGACGAACGCTCGAGACAGTTACTCTCAGCCTACCTCGACCGCCGCGCTCCCGGCTGGGACGACGCGGCGCAAGGCAACCAGGACATCCAGCAAGACACCATGACCGTCGACCGGGCGCTCAAGGTGCTTGACCTGCCCGACAGCGCGGGTCGCGACGACGTGGTCGCCGCCCATCGCCGCCTCATGCAACGGCTCCATCCCGACCGCGGCGGCAGTGCCTTCCTCGCGGCCACCCTCAACGAAGCGAAGAAAGTGCTGCTCGATCGCCTCTAGCAGCCGGACTTCGGACGGCCCAAGCTCCTAGGACGGCTTGGGCTGGGGCAAGAAGCGTTGTCCCAAGGCAATGGTTCTTATGGCGCTAATCAAGTCCGCCGCGGCACCGTGTGTGGCAAACTGCGCGCCGTTCCGACGCGTGGGAGCCTTCGCTACGTAAAAGCACCTCTGCGTCTTCATCTTCAGACACGCTCCGCCCCCTCGCGGAACTCCAAGAACGCATAGGCAGGAGGGCTGGCTTTGGGCTGGTCGGTCAACCGCCCCACCGGGCTCACACACCATCGTCCCGGGCTCACGACGCCCGGCTACACCCTGCTGACGCCACACGGCGGCGACTCGACCTGGCTCATCGACATCCACGGCCGCGTCGTGCACCGCTGGACGTTCCAGCACATCCGCCCCGGCTATGGCCGCCTGCTCAACAACGGCAACCTGTTGATGACAGGATCGGACCCCGAGCAGCCCATGCGCCGGGACGCCGACCCCTCAGCGCCGCCGCCGCCGTTCGAGGAGCGCGTCAAGACCCTCGGCGGCTACCACACCACGCTTTGCGAGGTGGACTGGGACGGCAACGTGGTTTGGGAGTACGTCAATGCCTACCAGCACCACGACTTCTTCCGCTTCGAGAACGGCAACACGATGGTGCCGGTGTGGATCGAACTGCCCGAGGAGGTGCAACGCAAGGTGCGCGGCGGTCGCCGGCGCCAGCGTCGAGAGAAGCTGCCAAGGCTGATCGGCGACGATCTCGTGGAAGTGGACGCGAGCGGCAACGAGGTGCGCCGCATCCATCTGTGGCAGCTCATGGACCCGGTGCAGGACCCGATCTACCCCACCGTGCGACGCTGGGAGTGGACCCACGTCAACGGTATCGACATCAACCCCGCCGGCGAGATCGTGTTCTCGGCGCGACACATCGACCGTGTAGGCATCATCGGCGCCGACGGCGAGCTCAAGTGGAAGTTCGACCAGGCCCACGGCCAGCACCAGCCGACATGGGTGTGTCCGGAAGGAGAGCACGAGCCCAGCAACGTGCTCGTGTTCGACAACGGCGACGCCGGCTCGCGCGTGATCGAGATCGACCCAGCGACGAGCGAGATCGTCTGGAGCTTCCGGGGCAACCCCTCGCCGCAGTTCTTCAGCGGCCACATCTCCGGCGCCGTACAGCTATGGTCGCGCAGCGTGCTCGTTTGCGAAGGCACCAGCGGCCGCCTGTTCGAGGTCACCCGTAGCGGCGAAGTGGTGTGGGAGTGGATCAACCCATTCCTGAACACGAACAGTCGCGGCGAACCTACGGTGAGCATCTACCGCACACACCGCTACTCCCCGGACCATCCGGCCCTGGCTGGACGGGACCTAGACCCCGCCCGCTACGCCAACATCAACCGCTTGCACAGCCTCGGCTAAGAGGCTGCGCCGTAGGGAAACCGCAAAACAAGCGAGCGGATGCGTTGGCCTCTAGCATCGCCGTCCTCTGGAGGGAGGGCGTCTCGCCCTCCATCGCGCCCGCGAGGACGCGCATCCTTGTGGTGCAGCGAGTGTTCTGCGCGCCTTGCGGCGCGATGGAGGGCGGGACGCCCTCCCTCCGAGGGCTCACTAGTCCGACGGGCCTTCGGAGGGACGGCAGAATGCCTTCCTTCCGAGGGAGCCCGCATTCGGCGCGACAACGCCCCTACGAAGCGTTGCGCAGCACCCTTCCGGAGCAAACTCCCGTGTGCTCGTCGTCGCGCAAGGTCACCTGGCCGTTGCACACCGTTGCCTTGTAGCCCTGGGCGCGCTGCTGGAAGCGAGGCGCGCCACCGGGGAAGTCGTGGACGATGTAGGGCTGGCGTTCCTCGATGCGGTCGATGTCGATGACGTTCACGTCTGCCCGTTTGCCGGCTGCAAGAACGCCGCGATCGGCAAGGCCCAGCACTCGCGCTGGTTCGGCAGCGATGCGGCGCACGGCCTCCTCGATGGAGTACGTGCCCTTGTCGCGGTGCCAGTGGGAAAGCACGAACGTGGCCCAGCCAGAGTCGATCATCTGGCTCACATGCGCGCCGGCGTCGCCGAGACCGGGCATGGCCCAGTCCGTGGTGATCATCTGCTCGAGGTTGTCGAGGTTGACATTGAAGCCGCGGTTGTGGAACAGCTCCTTGCCATCGCTTTCCAACGTCAGTCGCAGCCACGCCTCCACAGGATGTTCGCCAGCCGCTGCGGCGATGTCGGCGAGGCTCTCGTAACGCTCCTGTGTGTAGCAGGGCCGTTCCGCCCCGCCCATCGGGTAAACGCGCCGGGAGCTTTTGAGCACCTGCTCGTTCAGGTTTTCGTTTTCCCGCACCTCGGCCACCAGCTTGGCGCGGAAATCGGCGTCGCGAATGGCCTCTAGGCGGGCGTCGAAGTCGATCTTGCGCAGTTCATTCCACGAAGGCGTGCGCCAGAAGTTGTTGGTGGCGAGGCCCGTGACGCCGCCGCCGGAACGCGGCACGGTCACCGCCGTCACATCGACGCCGGCACCGCGCATGGCGGTCACCTTTTCGTTGAGCGCTTCGCGGTGCTCGCCGATGGCGCTGAACAGGATGCGACTCGTCTGGCCCTCTTCGGCGAGGAGATCCATCTCCTCCTCGATATTGCCGAAGTGCGGCACCGTCTGCATCAGGCCGCCTTCCTTGCCCACCGCACGAGCGATGGCGAGCAGCTCTTCGCGGGACGCGAAGGTGCCCGGAATCGGACGGCGGTCGGGCAGCGTGTGGCCCGGATGCCGGTTCACGGAGAAGCCGAGCGCACCTTCGCGCACCGACTGGCCCGCGACTTGCGCGATCTCTTTGATCTCCTCCGGCGTCGCCTGTTCCTCGATCGCGCGTTCGCCCATCACGTAGAAGCGCGTGGCGCTGTGGCCAACCAGGCCGCAGACGTTGATCATCGGCTGCAAGCGCTCGATGGAATCGAGATAGCCGCCGTAGGACTCCCAGTCCCACGGCAGGCCGTTGAGGATGGCGTACTTGGGGATGTCCTCCACCGTCTCCATCATGCCGGCGAGGAACTCCCGGTCGGCCGGTCGGCAGGGCGCGAAGGTGACGCCGCAGTTGCCGAGAAGCGCCGTGGTGACGCCGTGCCAAGTGACCGAGGTCATGTGCGGATCCCAGCCGATCTGGGCGTCGAGATGGGTGTGCAGGTCCACAAAGCCCGGCGTGACGTAGTGGCCGCGAGCGTCGATTTCCTCGCGCCCCGTGCCGGACACTTCGCCGATCGCGGTGATGGTGTCGCCGTCGATGGCGACATCGCCCTCTACAGGCGCGCTGCCGGTGCCGTCCACGACAGCACCGTTTCGGATCACAAGATCGTGAGACAAGGTGGTGTTCCCCTCAAGAGCATTCGGTTACGCGAGTCTGCGCCGCCGGCAAGCCAAGGTCAAACGCGGTTCCTTCGCGCTCGCCGCCGGCGTTGTTGCGCCCGCATCCATTCGCGCACCCGGCGCCGCGACCAGGGGATGTCCAAGGCGATGAAGGCGATTCCCAAGGGGAGCATCCAGATGCCAAGCACCGGCAGGAACCAAAGCACGCCGCCGCACAGGAAGAGCACGCCGAGCAGAGAGCGGATGCCGAGCGGCACGCGCCTGTCTCCCCAAACCAGGCCCCGATAGACCACGTCCCTGACGCGTTCGCGCCAGTCGGGCTTGCGCTCCGATGGCGCGGTCACACCATGATCGGTCGGTCGTCCGGGGCGTCGTGCTGGCCCGGATGGGCGCGTCGCTTGAGATCGGGGTCCACCGAACGGAACCAGAACCGGCCGTCCTCGCCTTCCCGTCGCTCGAGTCGGTTGCGATGCATCAGCAGATGGCAGTGGGCTATAGCCTCGCCGAGCGCCATCATCATCTGCCGTGCGTCCAGATGGCGCTTGAACAGCACGGGCAGCAGGTCCTTGGCGGTGCGCGCCTCGTCCTGGCAGGTCTCCTCAATCGCCAGCATCCGGTCCTCGTGGTGGGCGATTAGGTCCCTCAGGCGCTCGCGCACGCCGTAGAACGGCAGGTTGTGCGCCGGCAGCACCAGGGTCCTCTCGGGGGTGTCGAGGAAGCGGTCGTGCGACTCCATCCAGTCCTTGAGCGGATTCGCTTCCGGCTCGGTGGCATGGACGCTGACGTTGCTGGTGATGACCGGCAGGATCTGGTCACCCGAAATCATCACGCCGAGGCTGCGGCAGTGCAGGCAGGCGTGCTCCGGCGAATGCCCCGACCCCACTTCCACATGCCAGTCGTGCTCGCCAATGGTGAGCATGTCGCCGTGCCGAAGGCGCTGGTAGCCGGCCGGAAACGACGCCGGCATGGTCATGCTCGACGTCTTGGCGGGCGCGGCAGACGAGCGCGACTCCCACATCGCCTGCACCCTCTGCATGTAGTCCGACGGCATGCCATAGCGGTGGTAGAACTGTTCGCCAAGCCAGCCGGAGCCGCGCGAGGACGGCCCCATCGTCGCAAACGAGCGCGCCTGGTAGTACTCGGCGCGCGTCATGTAAAGCGGGCAGCGGAAATGATCCGTGATCTCGCCCGCCTGACCGATGTGATCCGGGTGCATGTGCGTGCAGACGACGCCCTTGACCGGCTTGCCCTTGAGTTCGGAGTCGAAGATGCGGTGCCAGAGGTCGCGCGTTTCCGTGTTGCCGAGGCCCGTGTCCACCACGAACCAGCCGTCCGCATCTTCGATCAGGTAGAGGTTGATGTGGGTGAGCGAGCCGCCCATGGGCATGGTCAGCCAACGCACGCCCTCGGCAATCTCGACCGTGGTGCCGGACGGGGGATGCGAGTCGTAGGGGTATTGAAGTGCCATTGCCGGGATTATACGGGCTGCCAAAGCGCCTCTTTGCGGGCATTGGCAGATTTTCGCCCCGCGAAAACCAACGCGAGGACGAATCGCTTGCGACCGCTGACGTCGTGTAGTGCGGGCTCACCGGCTTTGAAGTATGGTTACGGGCTTTTGCGGCGGGGTTTGCCCGCCGGTGAGCGAGACGAGAGACGGGGAAGGGGAAACCGCCATGCCGATGAATGTGAAGCCGGTGCCGACGCTGGACGATGAGGTCAACGAGGTCCGGCTTGGCACTGCCGAGATCGTCAATCAAGAGATCCTGCCGAACGAGAACGTGCTCTACGGCTGGCGCTCGGACGGCGGCCGGCCTTCCGAGACGCAGGTCACGGAAGCCCGCGAAGTGCGGGCACATGTGCAGAACGTGGTCAAGAAGGCGAAGCTCTGGGCACCGCACCTGCCACCCGAATTCGGGGGCATGGGGCTCTCCTTCATGCAGCACGCCTACATGAACGAGGTGCTTGCCTACAGCCCCGGAGCCGCCTCCCTGTTCGGTGTCGTCGCGCCCAACTCCGGCAACCAGAAGATCCTGCTCAAGTACGGCACCCAAGAGCAGCACGACAAGTGGCTGATCCCACTCACCGAAGGGCGGATGCAGTCTGGCTTCTCCATGACCGAGCCGCACAATGCCGGCTCCGACCCCCGCTCCATCCAGACCCGCGCCGTGCTCGACGGCGACGAGTGGGTCATCAACGGCCACAAGTGGTTCACCTCGAACGGCCACGCGGCGGACTTCTATATCGTCATGTGCCGAACGGCGGACCCCGACGATCCCGGCGGCGCGAACGAGAAGATGACGCAGATCATCGTGCCGAGAAAGACGCCGGGCGTGAACATCATTCGCGGCGTGCCCGTGTGGGGCAAGGCGTCAAGCCACTGCGAGATCATCTACGACAACGTGCGGGTGCCGAAGTCGAACCAGCTTGGCGGCACCGGCACCGGCCATCAGGCAGCGCAGGATCGTCTCGGTGCCGGCCGCATCTACCACTGCATGAACTCGGTGGGATCGATGTGGCGCTGCTTCGACCTGATGGTGGACCGCATCATGACCCGCGAGGTGCATGGCGGCGAGAAGCTCGAGGACAAGCAGTTCATGCAGGGCTTCATCGCCGACTCTTACATGGACATCCAGTCCTCCCGCCTGATGGTGGTGGACTGCGCCATGAAGATGGAGGAAGGCGCGGATTCGCGCACCGACATCTCCTCAATCAAGGTCTATGTGCCGAACGCCTACCACCGCGTGGTGGACCGCGCCATTCAGGTACACGGTGCCGCCGGCGTCTCCGGCGACTTCCCGTTCGCCGGCATGTACGAAGGTGCCCGCACCTTGCGCATCGCCGACGGGCCGGACGAGGTGCATCGCATCCTGATCGCCAAGAACGTCCTCAGGCGCTACCACGCCGGCGAGTCCTGGGACTTCGGCAACTAGAGACGGGAACGAGAACATGCAAGAACTCGCACAAGCGATGTCCGCAGCCATTCGCGCCGGCGAACCCCTGCCGAAGATGCCCGAAGGGCTGAGTCTCGACGACGCCTACGCCTTGCAGAAGGACGTGGTGGCGCAAGTGGCGGACGGGGATGTTTCGGGCCTCAAGGCCGGCATGACGGCTCCGGCGGGGCAGCAGGCGTTCGGCCTCACGCATCCGCTGATCGGTAGCCTGTATGGCGCCGGGCGGCTGGAGCCGGGGGCGACCTTTGAAGGCTTGCCCGGCGTCAGCCTCGAATGCGAGATCGGCATCGTCGTGGATGCCAATGGCGCACCGAAGACGGCGGGCCCAGTCATCGAGGTGCCACGCATGGCATTCGCCGACGAAGCGGACCGCAACGGCGCCAACCTAACCGCCTGCAACATCGCCGCGGACCGCTACATCGTCGGCGAACAGCAACCGCTCAGGGACTCCTACGGCGACATTCAGGTGACACTCACCCGCGATGGCGAGCAAGTCACCACGGCCCCCGCCACGGACGCCCTGGGCGGCCCGCACGCGGCCCTTGCCTGGATGCTGAACGAGGCGAACGTCCGGGGCCTCGCCATCGAAGACGGCATGCTATTGATCACCGGCGCCTGCGGCGGCATCCACCCGGCAACGCCGGGGCACTACGTCGCCGACTACGGGTCCTTCGGCACCATCGAGTTCACGGTGACCTGAGAAGCCCCTCGCATCGACAAGGGCGGTGCAACCAATTGATTCTTAGATCGTTTTCTCTGTAGGGGACGTGCTGCGCTATGTCCTGTCGTCCTCCGCCCGGCGTCCCCACTAGGACGAGAATTTGCATGAAGAAAACTTCTCAATACATTGATTTTAAATGTTTACTTCGGGGGGCTTTGGCGGGTATGGCCGACTCAACGTCCGTGCCGTCGCCAGACGAACCAATACGCGGCCACGTTGATAGCCAGCAACGCCGCGACGAGGGGCCAGCGGAGCATGGGCAAGGCCTCGGGGTAGAGGATCGGGATAAGGTAGCGGTCGACGAACCCTTCCTCGTAGGCAGCCTCGCCGCCACGGATGCGAAGGGCGTTCTCTAGGTGCGTCAACGGACAGATCCAACCGAATGTCTCGATCGCCGTTGCCCACGCCAAGGCCGGAAGGTGCACCCAAACCATCTTCGGCCAGCGCAATGCCGTGAGCCCGCCCAGCACGGCGAACGCCACGAAGCCGAGGTGCACCACCACGGCAATGTCCGCGAGCGCCTTGAAGATCATGCTCGAACCATCCGCTGGTGCCTCACTTTGACTTGCGCATCGTCTGGTGCGCCGTACTTGGAGGGAGGGCGTCCCGCCCTCCACAGCGCCCGCAAGGGCGCGCATCCTGCTGGGTCGGCGAGTGCTCTGCGCGCCTTGCGGCGCGATGGAGGCAGGATGCCCTCCCTCCAAAGCGGCGCCGGCCAGTCAACCCGGATCGCCGGTGTCCAGCGCCCCGCCCGCTGCAGCGGAAACGACAGGGCAAGACACTGCCAACCATCCGACGGTGCTTCCTTCCCAACCGGCGCGAGCTATAGTGCGCCGGTTCAGCCATCGGAGCACGCATGAATCCGCTTTCCCGCTTCCGCATCGTTGAGGTCGGCATCGGCCCGGCACCCGGCATCGCCACCACCATCCTCGCCGATTTCGGCGCCGACGTGATCAAGGTCGTGCCGCCGGGTGGCGATCCGTTCCGAGACATGCCCTCCTACCGGCTGTGGACACGCGGCAAGCGCATCATCCGGGCTGATCTTCGCGCAGCCGAAGATGTCGCCCGACTGAAGCGCCTGATTACGGATTCCGCCGATGCCGTGCTGACCACCCTGAAGCCCGAAGCGAGAGAGCGGATCGGACTCACCCCCGAAGCGCTCGGCAGAGAGGACCTCATCGTCGGCGTCATCACCGGCTTCGGCGAAGACGGCCCCTATGCCGCCTATCCCGGCTACGAGCCGGTGGTCGCGGCCAAGTCCGGGCGCATGCTCAACTTCGCCGGAGTCGCGGATCGCGATGGCCCCAACTACTCCGCCCTGCAGGTGGGCACCCACGCCACGGCGCAAAGCGCCGCAGCGGCCATGCTCGCCGCGCTGATCGGGCGGGAACTCGGCGGCGCGGCACTGTCGTTCGACACGTCCATGCTGCGCGGCATGATGCCCTACGAAATGGGCATCATGTCGATGGTGCAGTTGCAGGACTCCGGTGCCCTCGAACGCCCCCAAGCGGCGCGGGACCGCACCAAGTCCATGCCCACCTTCAACTACCACCCCGTCCGCACCGCCGACGGCCAGTGGCTCCAGCTCGGCAACCTGCTGCCTCACCTGCTCAGCAACTTCTTCCGCGCCGCCGGCCTCAAGGAAGTGCTACGGGAACCGCAGTATGAAGGCGACCCCATGCGCTGGCCGGCCGAAGTGCGCGAAGCGTTCCGCGACCATCTGCTCGAACACATGCAAGGCCGCACGCTGGCGGATTGGACCGAGCGTTTCGTCCGCGATGGCGGCGTCGTCTCCCACCCCTACCAGACCACCCAAGACGCCCTCAGCGACGAAGACTGCGTCGCCAACGGCCACGTGGTGGAACGCGACGGCGTGACGCAGTTGGGCCCGCTTGCGAACCTCACCGAAAGCCCTGGTGAAGTGGGCGCCGCAGCGACGGAAGTCGGATTCGACGCCATAGAGTCACACGCGGTGGCCGGCAACGGCAAGGCCAGCGATTCCCCAGCCAAGCCTCTCGCCGGTGTCACGGTGGTGGAAAGCGCCACCATCATCGCCGCGCCTTTGGGCGCATCGGTCTTGGCCGATCTCGGTGCCCGTGTCATCAAGATCGAGCCGCTCACGGGCGATCCGTTCCGCGCCATGTTCCACGGCTTCGGCGCCTCCAAATGCAACGCCGGCAAGGAGTGCATCTCGCTCGATCTCAAGAGCGCCGAAGGGCAGAAGATCGCCCAGGAACTGGCGGCCAAGGCCGACATCTGGATTCACAACTACCGCATGGGCGTGCCGGAGAAGCTCGGCATCGGCTACGACGATCTGTCCGCCATCAATCCCAATCTCGTCTATGTGTCGGCGAATGGATACGGGCCGAACGGACCGGGTGCCAAGCGTCCCTCCACCCACCCGATTCCGGGCGCGGCGCTCGGCGGCGTGGTGTGGCAGATGGGCGGCCTGCCCTCCACCGACGAGGAACTCGACAACGAGGGCTTGCGGGAGACGGCACGCAAGCTCTTGCGCGCCAACGAGGTGAACCCCGACCCCAACACCTCGATGGTGGTGGCGACGGCGGCCCTAGTCGGGCTCGCGGCGCGACGTTCACACGGCCGTGGCCAGAAGGTGTACGTCGACATGTTCGGCGCCAACGCCTGGGCCAACTGGGACGATTTCCTCAGCTACGAAGGCAAGCCCGAGCGCACGCCCGTGGATGCCGACGGCTACGGCCTCGGTCCGCTGCAACGCCTGTATCGCTGCCGCGAGGGCTGGGTGTTCCTGATGGTCGTCACGGACCGCGAGTGGGACGCCTTCGTGGCACAAACGGGCATCACCTCGGCGCGAGACGCCGACGACCTGGCCGAGACGCTCTCCGCCCTCTTCGCGACGGACGACGCCGACGCCTGGGAGAGCCGCCTCGCCCCCAAGGGCATCGGCTGCGTGCGCGCCGACGGACTGCCACCGCAGGAGTTTTTTCTGCGCGACGCCCATTGCCAAGCCGAACATCTGGCGGTGCCTGCGGTGCATCCAGACTGGGGCGATTACCTGCGCAACGGCCCGATGGCCCGCTTCCGCAAGGGCGACGAATACCTCGGCACCGGCGCCGCCGGCGGCGCAACCGTCACCCTGCTCAAGGAACTCGGCTATTCCGAAGCGGCAACCGAGGCCCTGATCGACGACAAACGCGTATTCGCCCGCAGGGAAGCCACGGCAGCAAGTGGCTGATCCACGGAGCGGGTCCCTTCGGCCGATCTGGCCCTCTCTGGGGAAGGGGCACTCTCCTGTGCTGGATGGCGCCTTGCGCTCCACTCCAGGCGAGACCAACACCGCCAGCAAGACCTTGCGCAGGGGCTACCTCACGATGCTGACAGCGCTCGCTGCCTGCACCCCCGACCTGCCCCCCGCAACGGAGTTCGAGGTGATGCAGGCACTCGCCAAGGAATACGTCCTGCCCCTGGGCCGACTCCCGGTCGTCAGCCAGCCAAGCGACTGCCGTACCGACGGCGAGACCAAGGCGTCACTCCCCGCCGACCTCTTCGCCGCATTCCTCGCCGCCAACACGTCTCGCGCCGGCTCCTTCGACCTCGCCCGCGCCGCGCCAAGGCTTCTGGTGGACGCCAGTGGCGACTCACCGCGGCGCATCGCCGCCCGCAGCCGGAGCCCGGCGCTGCTCATCTCCCGCGCCGGCCTCCTCGGTAACCAAGCCTTGGTCTGCATGGAGATCTTTGGCACCGAGGAACGCTCGTTCTTCCTGCATATGGAGCGCAACGCCACCGGTGCGTGGTCCGTTCGATCCGAACTCGAAGCATGGCGCGAAGACGAGCCGCTGTCGCCAGACCTGCCCCCAGAGGAACTCCCCGACGGCACCCTCTGGACCGGGGAAGGCACCAACTCGCCTTAGAGGCCCCTCCGTCGATGCGCAGTATCGCTTCAGCAGCCTGTTTTCTGCCGCGCAAGCTCCTGGCTTTGCTTGCGGTCGCCCTCGCCGGGGTCTCTTGCAGCCCTCCTGAGCCGCCGCCACCGCAATTCGGCTGGCAGGCCATCGAGGCCCGCGGCAGCATCCGGCTGGCGCGACAGCAATGGGCAGGATTCGACAGCCTGCCGCGTCAGGGATTGCGGCCCGAGCACTATGAGCGCATCGCCGAGCAGTTTGCGGAACAGCACGGGCTCAGCGCCGAATGGGTGGTTGTGCCCGGCTTCGAGGATCTGCTCGCAAGCGTCGGCAGTGGAATGGCCGACGTCGTGGTGGCGCCTGTCACGATCACCGAAGCGCGCACCTCGCGGCTGCTCTTCACTGCACCGCTGACCCATTCGCGAGAGTGGGTGATCGGCACCGCGACCGATGGCCCGTTCGGCATCCCCAAAGGCCGCGCCTTTGCCGAAAGCCTGGCGCGGCACTATCCCGACGCAGAGGTCACCCTCCTTCCCGACAGCGCCGACCCGCTCGACGTGTTGAACCGCATCGAGCAAGGCGAAATCGCCGCTTCCATCATGGACGAGGCGGCGGCACGCCGAGCCGTCCACTCAAGCGACGCGGTGAAGCTGCTTCGTGCCCTTCCCGAGACAAGGCATCTCGCCTGGGCGCTGCATCCTGAAGCCGCCACGCTCAAAGAGCGGCTCGATGCGTTCCTGGCCGAACGGCATGCCATCGACGCCACCCACGAAGTGCGCGATTGGGACGCCATCAAGGCGACCGGTTACCTGCGCATGGTTACCGTCACCGGTCCAACCACCTACTACCTTTGGCGCGGCGAGCGGCTCGGGTTCGAGCAGGAGCTCGCCCTGCTCTTCGCCAAGTCACACGGGCTAGAGCTCGAAGTCGTCGTCGCGCCGAGTTCCTCGCACCTTGCCGACTGGTTGCTCGAAGGGCGCGGCGACCTCATTTCCGCGAGTTGGTTCGCCACCCAAGACCGCATCGATCGCGGGCTCGCATTCTCGGAGCCGTATCTCGAAGTGAAACAGACCTTCATCACGGCGCGCAGCCCCGTGGACTCCTTGGAGCAATTGGCCGGCCGCGAGGTGGTGGTCAGCGAAGCAGCGAGCCAGGCACACACGCTTGCCGAGATGGCCACCTCCACGGGCCTGAAGCCACGCATGGTGAATCGTCTCACTACCGCGATTCTGGGGGACGTAGCAACGGGAACGTACGACGCCACGCTGGCGGACAGCCATCAGGCGGAACTCGCGGCCCAGTTCGACGAACGGCTGCGGCTCGGCCTGCAGCTAGAGCCACCCAAGGGGCTCCGTTGGGCCGTGCTGGGCGAGCACGCCGGGCTCAAGCAGGAGCTCGACGCCTTTCTGGCCCGCGAGCGGCGCGGCTACGACTTCAACGTCCTTTATCGCAAATACTTCCAGAACGAGCGTCGCATGCAGCGCCAGCACGAAGACCGCGTCACCGGCGATGACCTGTCGCCCTACGACGAGGTGGTGCAGAGCGAAGTGCAGGAAGTGGCCAACGGCGCATTCGACTGGCGCTTGGTGGTGGCGCAGATGTATCAGGAAAGCGGCTTTGATCCCGAAAGTTCGTCCTACGCTGGCGCCCAGGGCCTCTTGCAGGTGCTGCCCCGCACCGCCCGCGAGGTGGGAGCGGACCCAAGCCGCCTGCACGAACCGCGCAGCAACATCCGCGCCGGGGTCCGCTATCTCGAGTGGACCTGGAACCGCTTTCCCGACCTCGCACCCGGCCCGCGACTATGGTTCGCCCTCGCCGCCTACAACGCCGGCGCCGGCCACGTGCGCGAGGCGCGGCGCGTCGCTCGGCAACAGGACCTCGACCCGAACGCCTGGTTCGACAACGTCGAGAGCGCCATGCTGCTGCTGGCGGAAGAGCCATGGGCCAGCCAGTCCATGCACGGTTACGTCCGTGCCGCCGAGCCGGTGCGCTACGTCCGCCAAATCCGCGACCGCTACCGCGCCTACCTCGACCACTATCGCGTCCTGAACGAAGACCGCCTAGCGTCGGAAACACAGCCCCAAGGCGCCCAACCGGAATAGCCCCTGGGCTTTGCCGACGCCAAAAACGCGCCTAGCGCGAACTAGCGCCTCTGCACAGCCCGCGAGGCGCGCCACCACCGCTGTTGGGAATGCGAGGGCCTGTCACTCCCCCCTCGCGGGGGAGTCGAGAAAAGCGTCCTCGCTTTTCTCGGAGGG
>VXSY01000049.1 GCA_009837725.1 Gammaproteobacteria bacterium
GTGTTCAGGAGGAGCATTGTGATGCGGCGGGCGGTGTTGGTGAAGTGTTGGACCTCCTCTGAGTGGAGGGGGCGGCTCAGGATCGATTGTTCGCGGTATGAGAGCCATTTTTTTAGAACCTGATAGCCGCCCAGGCGGTAGTTCCAGACGGCGGTGGGGACGTTGCGCCAGTAGGCGGTGTCGTTTAGGTGGATGTCGAAGGTTGTATCGCCTAGGGTTGGCAGGGCGTCGGCCAGTGCGACACTATCCGTTGTGGTGAATGTGCGTTCTTCGGCTCGGCCTTGGCCGGGCATTACAGCGTCGGCTTGGCCGCGGTGGCCCCAGCGGGCGGTTACGGCGAAGTCTTCGGCGGCCATGTTGCGGCCCGTGACGGTGGTGGGGACGGCGATTGTGGCGATGTCCTTGCGTAGTGGAGGTTGGGTTACGCCGGGGACTTGGGTGTCGGAATCCAGCAACGCCGCGATCTCTCGGCCGTGATCGGCGGAGCGGAGGAGTTCTTCCCGTGCGCCTTCCGCTTCGCCGTTTGGCCAGTCGGGGAGGGGGATTCGGGGCCATTCCAAGCTCAGGGCGCCAGAGTTCGCATCGCGGTAAGCAGGGTCGTGGAGTGTCGCCAAGACATGGTGGAAGAGGTCCTCAACACCTAGGCCCAATCGTTCAAGGTACTGCCGTGCGGCCGCGGACAGATTGGGTCGGCGTTGATCGACGCCCGGCCCTGTAGCGTCTCCGAGCCACGCGCCCAACATCAACGCCCCTCGCTCAATCAGGTGATATGCGCCCATGCATCTCAGGAAGCAGGCTTGCGCTTCGCCCGCGCCTTTGCGAAGGTGTTGCGCGGCTGAAAGCCAGAGATTCTCTTGGAAGACGTGAGGTTTGTACTCAGCACGTTTCCGGTCGAGGAGGCTCGTGTCGCCTTCCCAATACAGCCACCGGTGGTCAAACGGACGATATGCGAAGCGAATGAACGCGGAATCATCAGGTTTGCCGCGCCGGAGCAGCGCATCGCGCACTCTTGGTCCGTCGAAGCGGGTCGAGGTGGCCAAGACCGTGGGAAATCGCTGAGCCAAAGCCTCGTTGCTCACGCTTGGGTCGAAGTATTCGTCCACGCGTCCTTTCAGGCGGTCCAGATCTGTGTCGACCAAGAACCCGTCCCGGCTCGTCGTGACGCCGGGAAATGAGACCGGAAAGACATCCGGCAAGGATGGCCAGGAGAACCAATCGTCACCCACAACTGTTTTGGCAAAGGGCAAGCCAAGGGGCAATGCCGGGACAAGCTGCTCATAGAGGCTTTCGGGTTCGGTCTCTGCGGTCCGCAGTAGTTCGGTTGGCTTCTGCCTCCCCCAGAGGTGACGAAACTCCACGGTTTCCGCGGGAGTGTGCTCCGCTCGTCGCACGAGCGTAGCGATGGCCGTACCCACTTGGATGCCCACCGGATCGCCCTCTGTCGAGAAAATGCTCGGGTCGGGAGTGCCGTCCGGCGCGACCTTCCCCGTGGCGAACCTGTCGCCGTTCAGACAGTCAATGCGGATGACATCAAAGGCATCAAGGTAGGCTTCTCTCATGCCCGGACAGGAAAGGCTGTCGAGCCACGAATAGTTGGAGATGAAGCAGACGACTCCCTGTCCTGTCTTTTGCGCGATGCGGCGCTCGGCCATGCGGAAGAAGCGCACATAGGGGTCATTCAGTCCTTGGCCTTCCGGACGACGCGTGCGCTTCACGGACCGGTACGCGGTGGACAGCTCGCGCTCTTCGTCCATAGCCATGCCTGCATAGCCGTCGTAGGGTGGATTGCCGAGGATTACGAGAATGGGCGAGTCGCGTTTCACTCGCTCCGCCCGATCCCGTTCTTCTTCGAGTTCCGGGAATGGCAGCGGCTTTGCTACACGCGGTTCCCAACCGGTCAAAGCGTTCGTGAGGAAGATCCCTGCCCTCTGGCTGTCGTCGTCAGCCAACGGTGCATCCAGTCGCTGCATCGTCAAGCCGACTTGCAGATGCGCCACGACGAACGGCGCCGGCATGATCTCGAACCCGAAAACCCGCGTAGTCGCCGCCTCCCGCACCCGTGCGCCCACCAACGCCCCAAGTCCCTCACCCTCCAAGTTCGCGGCAATACGCCGCAACACTTCAGTGAGATAAGCCCCGGTTCCGCAGCAGGGATCAAGCACATAGACCTTCTCGGCGGCCAGCCCTTGGGCGATGCCGAGGTCGTCCTTCAGCGCGCGATCCACGCGGGCGACCATGTAGCGCACCACTTCCACCGGCGTGTACCAGACGCCGAGTTGCTTGCGAAGCTGCGGGTCGAAGGCTTCCAGAAAGGGCTCGTAGAAGTAGGGCACGGCCTCGCCTTCCGCGAAGCGGGCAAAGAAGGCGCCGCGATCTACGCGGTCCAAGGCTGCGGCGGTCCAATCGAGCACCTCCACGAGGTTCAGTTCTTGCAAGCGAGCAGGGTCGGATAGCTGCTGGAACAATGCTCGCAGCACGGGTGCCCTCAGATGCCAGACCGCCTCGCGCCAGCGGAACGGGCCGGTCGGGCGTGGCGATTGGCGCGACCAGAGCACCCAGGCGGAGAACACGCCATAGAACAGGGTCTGCACCAGGGTTGAGTGGAAGAAGCGTCGGCCTTTGTCTGCCTCGAAGCGGACGCCGAGAGCTTCTTCCAAGGCAGACCGAAGCGCTGTGAGGGACGGTGCGTCGTCGGCGGAATCGACCCGGGCTAGGCCATCACGAGCGTAGGAGGCGAGCAGCCACGCTAGGTCTCTTGGTTCAGCGAGGCTGGCGCTGTGGGAGAGGGCGCGGGCCAGGTATTCGCCGACGCCTGCGCCGGTTGCCTTGGCGAGGGAGTCGGGGTTCTGGATTCGGTCGTGGAAGTCGTCGGCGTCTTCGGTCAGGCGGAAAGTCTCCAGCTTAGTGCGATTGCCCGTTACATCGAAGCCCATAAGGACGAAATCGTGCGTGTTGGTGACGAGTACGAGCCGGTAGCGGCCGAGGTAGCGCGAGACTTGGTCGCTGTTGGCGGTTAGCCATGCGTCGTCGCCGGGAGCTTTGACCTCCACGACGCCACGCTCTGGCGTTTGGCCCTCGCGGGGGCGGCCCTTTTGCACTTGCTTGGCGGAGTAGAGGCCGAAATCGGGGTGGCCGGCGCCTTGATCGGCCAGCTCACCGACGCAGAACACCTTGGGCTTGAGCGTCGCGCCAATGGCGTTCAGGAGTGTGGCGAGTGGCGCGTAGGCGGACCGCTCGCCGGTTGCGCCCCCGGATGCGCGGATGCGGGCGATGTCCGCGAAGTACGCCTTGGCCGCGGCGATGAGCTTGTCGCTTGGTGTTGGCATTGGTTGGGAAGGGGTTCTCGGTGATCCGACAGGCGGAACAATAGTTTGCTTTGCCACGAGCGCAAGGGTGGGGTGCGGGGTCGCGAACTGCTACCTCTAGGATGCGCGCCTTGCGGCGCGTGCGAGGGCGGGACGCCCTCGCTCCAAAGGGGGGCTTCGCCACCCCGGCTCTGGGCCGCGACGCTACCTCCCACTCCCTCCTAGTTGGAAGACGGGCCCTTGGAGGGAAGGCACTCTGCCAACCCTCCGAAGGGCGCTCCATGTTGCTTGCGCGCCAGAGGCGACGCTTGCGGCGTGCCTTGCGTGATAGAGTGGCGCGCTTCATTTTGGTGGCGCTTGGGTTGTCATGGCTGAGGTTACTTCGATACGCGAGACATTGAAGGTGCTTGGGCAGCGGGCGGAAGCGCTACGGGGGTATCTTTGACTTTCCCGAGCGGGAGCGGCGGCTTGAGGAAGTTGAGCGGGAGTTGTCTCAGGCCGACGTTTGGAACGATCCGAGGCGGGCCAGCGCACTTGGGAAGGAACGGGCTGCCTTGGAAGAGGTGGTAAGCGGTCTCGGCAATGTGCAGGGACAGCTTGACGATCTTGGGGAGCTTGCCGAGCTTGCGGCGCAAGAGAGTGACGGCGACACGCTTGATCTGATCGGTGCCGATCTCGCAGAGGTGGAGGCGCATCTGACGCGCCTTGACTGGCGGCGCATGTTCGATGGCGAGCTTGACGAGGCTGGTGCCTATCTCGATGTTCAGGCCGGCGCGGGCGGCACAGAGGCGCAGGATTGGGCGGAGATGCTGCTCAGGATGTATCTGCGCTGGGGTGAGCAGCAAGGGTTTGGTGCCGATGTGATCGAGGTGTCCGAAGGCGAAGTTGCCGGCATCAAGAGCGCTTCGGTGCAGTTCTCTGGCGACAATGCCTATGGCTGGCTCAGAACGGAAACCGGCGTGCATCGGCTGGTGCGCAAGTCGCCGTTCGACGCCGGCAATCGCCGCCACACTTCCTTTGCTTCGGTGTTCGTGTCGGCGGAAATCGATGACGACATTGAGATCGAGATCGACCCTTCCGAGGTTCGTGTGGACACCTACCGCGCGAGCGGCGCCGGAGGCCAGCACGTCAACCGCACAGACTCCGCAGTTCGGCTGACCCACCTGCCCACCAACGTCGTGGTGCAGTGCCAGAGCGAGCGCTCGCAACACCAGAACAAAGATCGCGCCTTCAAGCAGTTGCGCGCCAAGCTGCACGAACTCGAACTGCAGAAGCGGCGAGCGGAGCAACAGGCTGTTGAGGACGCCAAGTCCGACATCGGTTGGGGCAGCCAAATTCGCTCCTACGTCCTTGACCAATCCCGGGTGAAAGACCTTCGCACTGGCATTGAACGCAGCGACCCCGGCAAGGTGCTCGACGGCGATCTCACCGAGTTCATGGAAGCAAGCCTGAAGGCCAGGCTGTGAGCGAGGACGCGCGGCAAGGTGGCGAGGCCGGCATTGTTGCCGCTCGGCGGGAAAAGCTAGAGCGCTTGCGGGGCCGGGGGCAGGCGTATCCCAACGATTGGCGGCGCAAGCATCTCGCCCAGGAGCTGATCGACGCCCACGGCGAACGAAGCAAGGAGGAGCTCGAAGAGTCGGGCGACGACACCGCCGTGGCTGGCCGAATCATGCTGCGGCGCGTGATGGGGAAGGCCAGTTTCCTCACCATCGCGGACGTGAGCGGCCGCATCCAGTGCTATGTGCGGCGCGATGACGTGGGCGAGGCTGCCTACGAGGACTTCCGCGAGCTTTGGGACATTGGCGACGTTGTCGGCATCGCTGGCACCATGATGAAGACGGGGCGTGGCGAACTTACGGTCCATGCGAGGGAGATTCGGTTGCTGGCAAAGGCGCTCCACCCGCTGCCGGAGAAGTATCACGGCCTTGCCGACACCGAACTCCGCCACCGCAACCGCCACATCGACCTCATCATGAACGAGGACTCGCGCCGGGTGTTCCGACTGCGTTCGGCCTTGGTTCGGGAGATGCGGGTGTTCTTCGACGAGCGTGGCTATCTCGAAGTCGAAACGCCGATGATGCACCCGATTCCGGGCGGTGCCACGGCGCGGCCTTTCGTGACCCACCACAACACGCTCGATATGGAGCTTTTTCTGCGGGTTGCGCCGGAGCTTTACCTCAAGCGCTTGGTGGTGGGCGGTTTCGAGCGTGTCTATGAGATCAACCGGTGTTTTCGCAACGAGGGCCTCACGCCACGCCACAACCCGGAGTTCACCACGATCGAGTTCTATCAGGCGTACGCGGACTATGCGGATCTGGTTGAACTGACCGAGTCGCTGCTGCACCGGTTGGTAGAACGGCTTCGGGCGCAAGGGCTCATGACTACCGAGGTGGAGTGGGGTGGCGAGCCAGTGCGCCTGGACGAACCGTTCCGCCGGATGACCATGCTGGATGCGGTTGCCGCGGAAACAGGCGTAGAACCAGATGCCCTCAAGGACATCGAGCGCGTGCGAGCCCTGTTTGGCAACGAGGAAGCTCCGTCCGACTGGGGCTGGGGCCGCCTTCTGATGGAACTTTTCGAGCGTCGGGTGGAATCGAAGCTCATCCAGCCCACGTTCATCACCGGCTACCCAAGCGAAGTCTCGCCCCTCGCCCGTCGCAGCAACGACAACCCGGAACTCGTGGACCGATTCGAACTCTTCATTGCCGGCCGGGAAGTGGCCAACGCCTTCAGCGAACTCAACGACCCAGACGACCAGGCGCAGCGCTTCCGCGATCAGGTTGCCCTCAAGGATCAGGGTGATCTCGAAGCCATGCACTTCGACGCCGACTACATTCGAGCCTTGGAATACGCCATGCCGCCGGCGGCAGGCGAGGGCATCGGCATCGACCGCCTAGCCATGCTGCTCTCCGGCGCCCCCAGCATCCGCGACGTGCTGCTGTTCCCCACGTTGCGGCCGGAGCGCAACGTGGCGGACCAAATGCACCTTGGGGACCACGTCGAGCTGGAATCACAAGGCGCAGGCAAGGACGTTAACGACAACCGGCCCGCGAGCGGCGGCCCGTCGTGAACGACGCAGACCGCATTGGCCTCACCGAGTCGTGGAAGGCGGCGCTGCTTGGCGAGTTCCAGTCGCCCTACATGCGCAAGCTGCGGGAGTTCCTGCTGGCGGAGAAGCGGGCCCGCAAGGTGGTCCATCCGAAGGGGGGCGACATCTTTGCGGCGCTGAACGCGACGCCGCTCGATCAGGTGAAGGTGGTCATCATCGGTCAGGATCCGTATCACGGCCCGGGCCAGGCCCATGGCCTTTGCTTCTCGGTGCCGCCGGGGGTGGCCGCGCCGCCGTCGCTGGTGAACATCTTCCAGGAGATCAACGCCGACATGGCGGATGACGACGTGCCGGCGGGCCGCACGGGTGGCTCCGTGCCGGCCGGCCGTGGCTGTCTTGTGCCGTGGGCAAGGCAAGGGGTGTTGCTGCTGAACTCGGTGCTGACGGTGGTGCAGCATCGTGCCGGTTCGCATCGGGGCCAGGGCTGGGAGACATTCACCGATCGCATCGTCGAGGTGGTGAATCGGGAACGGGAGCATGTGGTGTTCTTGCTGTGGGGTGCGTATGCGAAGCGCAAGGGAGCGCAGGTAAGCCCGTCGCGGCATCTGGTGCTCACGGCGCCACACCCGTCGCCGCTCTCGGCGAGCGGCTTTTTCGGTTGCCGGCATTTCTCCCAGGCCAATCGCTATCTGGTGGAACATGGCGTGATGCCGATCAACTGGTTCGACGTGGAATAGGGGAAGGGAGAGCTTGGGATGCAGGTGAGCAACGGCGACGACCGGCTTGGACAATTCATCGACGGCAAGGCCGTGGCCGGGGAGGGCAGCGCGATCCCGGTGACGAACCCGGCAACACAGGAAGTGCTCTGCCAGGTGCCGTTTGCGACCCCGGCTGAAATCGACCAGGCGGTGCAAGGCGCGGTGCGCGCCTACGAGTCGTGGCGCGACGTGCCGACGCCCGAACGAGCCCGGCTGATGCTCAAGTATCAGGAAATCCTCAAGGCACGCCAGGAGGACATCGCGCGAGTCCTGTCCCGCGAGACCGGCAAGACCCACGAGGACGCCATGGGAGAGGTGTGGCGCGGCATTGAGGTGGTGGAGCACGCCTGCAACATCCCGAATCTCGTCATGGGCGAACTGGTGGAGAACGTCGCCCGGCGCATCGACACCTACAGCATCGTCCAGCCGCTCGGCGTCTGCGCTGGCATCACGCCATTCAACTTTCCCGCCATGATTCCGCTGTGGATGTTCCCGATTGCCGTTGCCTGCGGCAACGCCTTCGTGCTGAAACCCTCCGAACAGGACCCCATGACGCCCATGTTCCTGATGGAGCTGCTGGCCGAGGCGGGGGCGCCGGAGGGCATCGTCCAGGTGGTGCATGGTGGCCGCGAGCAGGTGGACGGCCTGCTCGCGCATCCGGACATCAGGGCCGTGAGCTTCGTCGGTTCGGTGCCGGTGGCGAAGCATGTCTATCGAACGGGCACCAATGCACTGAAACGAGTGCAGGCGCTCGCGGGGGCGAAGAACCATCTTGTGGTGATGCCGGACGCGAACCGCGAGCAGGCGATATCGAGCCTGGTCGGCGCCGCTTGCGGCGCGGCCGGACAACGTTGCATGGCGATCAGTGCTGCGGTGCTGGTGGGCGATGCCAAGGAGTGGGAAGGCGACCTTGCGGCGGCGATGGCGGCCGTTCGACCAGGAGTCAGCGACGATCCTGCGGCTGGCTATGGTCCGCAGATCAGCGTCGCGGCACGCGAGCGGATCCTCGGCTACATCGCGGCCGGCAAGGCGGAAGGCGCGCGCTGCGTGCTTGATGGCAGCGAATGTCAGGTTGACGGATATCCGGACGGCAACTGGGTGGGCCCGACACTGTTCGCGGACGTAACGCCCGAGATGTCGATCTACCGCGACGAGATTTTCGGGCCGGTGCTGGTGGCCCTTGCCGCCGACACGTTGGACGACGCCATCGACCTCATCAACGCGAGCCCGTTCGGCAACGGCGTGTCGTTGTTCACGTCGAGCGGTGCCAGCGCCCGCAAGTTCCAGCACGAGATCGGCGTCGGCCAAGTGGGCATCAATGTGCCCATCCCGGTGCCCTTGCCGTTCTTCTCCTTCACCGGCTGGAAGGATTCCTTCTTCGGCGACCTGCATGCCTACGGCAAGCAGGCGGTGCGCTTCTACACGGAGACCAAGACGGTCACCGCACGCTGGTTCGATGAACCGTCAACCCCGTCGCCCAACATGACCATTGGACTGCGCTGACGGGAGAGAGCCATGCTTCGAGTTGCCGTGTTGAGTCGTTGGCACGTCCACGCCGACCAGTATGCGCGGGAGGTGGCGGCCAACGACCGTGCCGAGGTTGCCTTGGCGTGGGACGAACGGCCGGACCTCGGCGCACAGTGGGCTGCAAAGCTCGGCGTGCCGTTCGAGCCGGACTTGAGCCGCCTGCTCACGCGAGACGATATCGATGCCGTGACCGTCACCACACCCACGGACATGCATCCCGACGTGATGGTGCGCGCTGCCAAGGCGGGCAAGCACATCTTCACAGAGAAGGTGCTCGCGACCACGGTTGCTGATGCCGAGCGCATCGCTGCCGCCGTCGCGACCGCTGGCGTCGCCTTCTGCATCTCGTTCCCGCGCCGCTGCGCACCGGACATCCTCTATGCGAGGCAGGCGCTCGACGAGGGCCTGCTCGGTCGGGTGACGGCATTGCGCGTGCGCATCGCCCACGACGGCGCAGTGCGCGACTGGCTGCCGGAACACTTCTACGATCCGAAAGCCTGCGGCGGCGGCGCGATGATGGACCTCGGTGCCCACGGCATGTATCTGGCGCAATGGTTGCTCGGCCAGCCACGCCGCATCACGAGCGTCTTCAGCACCGTAACCGGGCGGGCCGTGGACGACAACGCCGTCTCGGTGATCGAGTTCGAAGGCGGCGCCATCGCCGTCAACGAAACGTCGTTCGCGAGTTCCGGGAGCTATGCCTTGGAGATGGACGGCACGGAAGGCGCGTATCGAATGCTCTCGCCGGCGGAAGGCGCCGAGGTCCGCTCGCAATACCTCAGCACCAAGGGTTGGCACGCCCCGCCGGCGCTGCCGGAGGCGAGGCCGAAGCCGGTTGACCAGTGGATCGATGCCTGCCTCGACGGTACGCCGGTGGACTTCGACATGGCCGAGGCGGTAGCGCTGACGGAAATCATGGAAGCCGGCTATCTTGCCGACCGCGAAGGTCGCACGGTGACGCTTCCCGGGCACGTTCGCTGATCGCGACTCCGTCGGATCGCCAGCAGTTCGCGCGAGCGAACTGCCAACGCGTCCGCTAGGGCGCGCGTTCGCGCAAGCGATCTGCCAACACGGCCGCAGGGGTGCGCGCGCATATTTCCGGTAGCCGAAAAAGATCGGGGCGGCCCGAAGGCCGCCCCGAGGATTGAATCGGGTGCCGTCAGGAGACGGCACCCTCAACAATGGATTGCACAGATCACCTCCTTTTCTATCCGCCCGACACGGCGCGGGAACATACCACAATTCCGCCGCTGTACAACCGTTTCGTTGCGCATCGCATGGCGGTACAAAGCAACCATGGCACGACACACGCGACAGCGCTTTCGGTGGCCGTCCGACGATCTCTTTGGCGACATCGACGTCGAGGTCGGCTGGAACCCCCGCCGCCGCACGCGCATGGGGATTTCCTTTGACCAGGACGGCACGTTGCACGTGGAAGTGCCGCCGGGCGTTGCGCTTAGCGAAGTGCGGCAGGTGCTGCAAGACCATCGGCGCTGGGTGCTGCGCAACGTCCATCAGACTGAGTCTCGGGACGCTGGCTTCCCAAGTCAGTATGTGGACGGCGCGATTCTCCTGCATCGTGGCCGCCCCTTGTGTTTGCGCACCGACGCGACGGACGAAGTGCGACGCGAGGGCGAGAGCCTGCTCGCACCGCTACACGACACAAAACGTCGCGTGTGGCACTGGTATGCGCGCGAGGCGGCACACGTGCTGGCAGAGCGCCTGAGCGCGATCTGCCCGGACCTGCCTTGGGTGAGGCGCGTGCCGGTGTGGCGGCACAGCTACATGCGGGCGCAGTGGGGAAGCTGCTCCGCCAGCGGCCGGCTGTCGCTCAATACGCACCTCGTGAAGCTCGCCGACGACTTGATCGATTACGTGCTGGTTCACGAGCTCTGCCACCTCAAGCACCTCGACCACGGTCCCGGCTTCCACGCCCTCATGCAGCGTAGCCTTCCAGACTGGAAGGAGCGCCGTCGGCGGCTGAACGAGCGCAAGGCGCTGCTGGCAGAACCACCCCCTGAGGCCACGGCTCTCGCCTAGTAGTGCAACGGCCCGACGCATGACCTACGCCTTTCCGTAGGGGCGACGCATGCATCGCCCTGTCCCGCCAAGTCCAACAGACTGCTGGCGCCGCCTATGAGGCGCCTATCGGCGCAGGGAAGGCAGAATCCCTCCCTCCAAGGCCCATCCATCACCAAATCAGCCGTTCGCGGCAAGCAACGCAAGGTGCGGGCTCTCGTATAGTCTCGACACTCCTGACGTTGGTTCCGCGCGGAGGATTGCGTTTGCCCACCGATGTCCATGTTGTCTATGAAGACGTGCGCAAGAGCTATGACGGCAGTACTTGGGTCGTACATGGTCTCGACCTCGAAGTGCACCGGGGCGAGTTCCTGACGCTGCTAGGCCCCTCTGGCTCTGGCAAGACCACTTGCCTCATGATGCTGGCCGGCTTCGAGGCCGCAACGGAAGGCGCCATCCGCATCGATGGAGAGTCGGTGCAGGACCTGCCGCCGGACAAGCGCGGCATCGGCGTGGTGTTCCAGAACTACGCCTTGTTTCCGCACATGACCGTGGCCGGCAACCTGGCCTTTCCGCTGGAAGTGCGTGGCATGGCGCCGGCCGAACGCGCCGAGCGAGTCGAGAGGGTCTTGCGCTTGGTGCGCCTGGAGGGGATGGAGGCGCGTCGTCCGGCGCAGCTCTCCGGCGGCCAGCAACAGCGTGTGGCCATCGCCCGCGCCCTGGTGTTCGAGCCGGAGCTTGTCCTGATGGACGAGCCGCTCGGTGCCCTCGACCGGCGCCTGCGGGAGGAGATGCAATACGAGATCCGGCGCATTCAGCGCGAACTGGGCGTGACCGTGGTGTATGTCACGCACGATCAGCAGGAGGCGATGGTGATGTCGGATCGGGTGGCGGTCTTCAACGAAGGCCGCATTGAGCAGATCGACCCACCGGAGGTGCTCTACGAGGAACCGGAGCGCGCCTTCGTGGCACGCTTCATCGGCGAGAACAACCTCTTGCATGGCACCGTGCTCGGGTTGCGCGACGGTTTCTGCGACGTGGACGTGGGCGGCATTGCCATGCGCGCGGCCTGCATCGCCCCCCTCAAGGTGGGTGAGCCCACCACCTTGGCGATCCGGCCGGAACGGGTCGGCGTTGGGGATTCACCCGATCGCTACGCCAACGACTTCGAGGCCACCGTGGACGACATCACCTTCCTCGGCGACCACTTGCGGGTGAATCTCTCGATCGGCGAGATCAAGGACTTCGTCGCCAAGATTCCCAACGTGACGGGGCAGGGCGGCGTGCTCGAGGGGGATCGCGTGCGCCTCGGATGGGCCGCGCTCAATTGCCGAGCGCTCGAAGCCGTGGCCGAAGTGCCGTCCCCGCAGTGAGACCGGCTTCCGACCGTGCCGCGCGCCGGCTTCGTGCCGGTGGCCTCGCATTGCCATTGGTGGCGTTCATCTTTCTTTCGTTCCTCGCGCCGCTCGGCAACTTGCTCACGCGTAGCGTGCATGAGCCCGTGGTGGCGGACGCCCTGCCCGAGACACTGCGGGCGCTTGAAGGGGAGTGGAGCGGCGGCTTGCCGCCAGATGCTGCGTTCGATGCGATAGCCCACGAACTGCCAGTGGCGCGTGAGACTCGTCAAATCGGGCCGACCGCAACCCGCGTCAACCGCCGGGAAAGCGGGATGCGGAGCGTGATCGTCAAGACCGCCCGCCGGGTTGCGCGGCTCGAATCCCGTGCCCAGGCAGGGGAGCCTTGGCGGCAACTGCTGCCCGAAATCGACGAGGCGTGGGAGCGGCCGGAGTCTTGGCAGGCGATCCGCGCCGCCGGCGAGCGGTTTACGGACCGCCACTATCTCAACGCGCTGGACCTTGATCGAGACGCGAATGGGGACGTGGTGCGACAGCCACCGGAACGGCGCATCTACGTCGCTCTCTTCCTCCGAACCCTCGTCGTGAGCCTGGGCGTGACCGTGCTCTGCCTGCTCATCGGCTATCCCCTCGCGCACCTCATCGCCAATGCGTCCGCCGGCACGTCGCGGATGCTGTTGCTGTTGGTGTTGGTGCCCTTTTGGACCTCGCTGCTCGTGCGCACCACCGCCTGGATCGTGCTGCTGCAACAACAGGGCACGGTGAACGACCTGCTGGTTTGGATCGGGCTCGTGCCGGACGACGCCCGCCTGTCGATGATCTACAACATGACCGGCACCTTCGTCGCCATGACGCACGTGCTGCTGCCCTTCATGGTGCTGCCGCTCTATTCGGTGATGCGCTCGATTCCCAACGTACACATGGACGCGGCCGCATCGCTCGGCGCCAATCCGACCCAGGCCTTCGTGCGCGTGTACTGGCCGCAGTCGCTGCCCGGGGTCGCCGCTGGCTCGCTATTGGTGTTCATCCTTTCCATCGGCTACTACATCACCCCGGCGCTGGTGGGCGGCCAGAGCGGGCAGCTCATCTCCAACATGATCGCCCACCACATGCAGACCTCGCTTAACTGGGGGCTCGCGGCCGCTCTGGGCGGCGTGCTGCTGCTGGCGGTGCTGGCGCTCTATCTCATCTTCGACCGCCTGGTCGGCATCGACAAGCTGAGGCTCGGCTGAAGGTGGAACACTCGGTTCGGCTGCCATTGGCTCGTCGGCTGGGGCGGCGCACCTACCTCACACTCTGCGGGGCTGGATTCGCGTTCCTGATCGCGCCCATCGTCGTCATCGTGCCGCTGAGCTTCAACGCCGAGCCCTACTTCACGTTTACCGAAGGGATGCTGAGGCTCGACCCGGACGCTTGGTCGCTGCGTTGGTACGAAGCCATCCTCGACCCAGAGAACGGCTGGAGCGCAGCGCTCGCCAACAGCCTCGTCATCGGTGTGGCGGCAACCGCCATCGCCACCGTCCTCGGCACCACCGCAGCCTTGGGCCTCGCCAGCGACGCGATGCCCTTCCGCCGTCTGGCAATGGGCTTGCTGCTTTCACCCATGGTCACTCCGATCATCATCGTCGGCGTCGGGGCGTTCTTCTTCTACTCGAGCCTGGGCCTCGCCCAAACCCACTTGGGCCTCATCCTTGCCCACGCCGCGTTGGGCGCCCCATTTGTGGTCATAACGGTGACGGCGACATTGGCCGGTTTCGACCGCACGCTCCTGCGCGCCGCCGCAAGCCTCGGCGCGGGGCCCATCACCGCGTTCCGCCGCGTGCAACTCCCCCTGATCGCCCCTGGGGTCGCGTCCGGCGCCCTATTCGCCTTCGCCGCTTCCTTCGACGAAGTGGTTATCGTCTTGTTCATGGGCGGCCTGGAACAGCGCACGATCCCGCGCCAAATGTGGTCCGGCATCCGCGAACAGATCAGCCCGACGTTGCTGGCGGTAGCAACGTTGCTGATTGTGTTCGCCGTGGTGGTGCTCGTAACCGTCGAGTGGCTCCGCCGCCGAAGTGAGTGATCGGCTTTGGTCGCTCGTGGCCCCGGAGGGGAGGTTCTGGCGACAGCCGATCTCGCGGGAGCGCTTGTGCGTCCCTCTCGTGCATGGGGAGCGGGCCGATCATCGCGTCGCGTTGAGGGTACTTACATGACCATCGTTGGAGTAGTTCAGAATCTTGGCGTCGGCCGTGACGAGGGTTGCCGATCGGTTCCGTGCAGTGGCGATCAGGAAACGGTCCGCTGGATCGGCATGGGCATTGCCTGGTAGTCGCACGCTGTCGACGGCTATGGTTGCGTCGATTGGACACAACTCGATGCCCGGCCAGTCGAGGGCGGTGTTGATGAAATCGCGGACGTCTGTCGCGAGTTCCAATCGGCCTTTGTCCACGAGAAGGGCGATTTCCCACGGCGTGATTGCCGAAATGCCAACGCTTCGTGCTTGTCGTTCTCGCTCGATTCGTGCCCTTGCGTGGCTACCGAGCCGAGCTGAGTCTCCCAAGGCCCAGAGCAGCACATGCGTGTCAAGGATGATCACTGATGGGCCGACCAATCCGAGACAGGCGCAGCCGGCTCGAAGGGGTCGTCGTATCGGATGACCGCGTCGCGCAAGGCGCCGATGAAGGACGGCCCCATGTCCTTCGCGGCCTCATGCAACTCCGACTCGAAGCCAACACCCAGAATCCATCCTTCCTCCTCGACTTGCTCGCGCTGCTCCGATTCAAGCCGGGGTGAACCGCCGAATAGGGGAGTGAGGCCACCGGCCGCATCTAGCCTTGCAAAGGCTCGAGCATTAACGCGTACTTGGGCGCAGTCGACGACCTCTCCCTTCCGCATCTGTGTCCTTACGGCGTTCTGAAGCAGGGACGGATAAACCTCTGCGAACACAACCGGCTTGTCAGGAAGTGCCAGCCCCCCTTCAAATGGCCAGACTGCGACTTGCCCGCGAAGAGCTCGTGCGTTCCTAAGCTGCTGGAGGGCCGGAATTCCGAGCAATGTCTGCGATCCAACCGAACCGGTGTAGTGAAGCTGCCAGACCGTCTTCGCACCTGTGGCATGCCTTTCGGTAATGCGCCGTGGTGGCGGATGCTCGCGGTCATTGCCATGCGTCGACACTTCCGGGTAGTCCCACTTCTCAGGGCGTCCCCAGCATGGACCTTCGCCGGGGTAGATTCGGTTGATTTCCGTTGCTACCGCGAACCGATTGTTGCGGTTTCGTTCGTCGTCCTTGATGCGATCGGCAAGCCATTGCCATAGAGCAAACGCGTTCGCATTCCCAGTCAAATCGTGGGCTACGCCCTTGGGGTAGCCAAAGGGGAAGTCAAAGCCCAGCAGAACACGTCGCTCCGCCTTGCGTTCTGTCGCGACCAACTCCACAAGGGCGGCGATGGCATCGTGGCGCGTTCTTGCGTACGTCTGTGGTTCGTCGACGACGCCGTCACGGGCGACGGCCCACCAAATTGAGTCTGGGGCCCCCTTCACAGGACCCGGTCTCGACCTGGCTGACCAGTCCACAACGACGTGTGTATCGAACAAAGGCATGTCACGCTCACAGCAGGCCGTCGCGGAAGCTTAACGAATGTTCGCACGGGCGGCTGAAGGAGGATGGCAAGTGCCCTCCGAACGAGATCGCGCGGTGTCGCTTGATCGAATCCCGCGTTGGTTGCAGGCTTGTCCACATGCAATCGCTCCGGCAGACCTTGACGCCCGGTAGAGTGTCCAAGCTACCTGTCCGAAGACCGTCGGAAGGACGCGTTGTGGGCGCCGTGTCGTCGGTTTGCTGGTTGAGGGAACAAGGAGAAGCGCTTGCCCGGGCTCCGTGAGGGGATGTTTGCGTGAAACGGATGATCGCCTGGTTTGCCACCAATCATGTGGCGGCCAATCTGGTGATGGGGTTCTCCGTGCTTGCCGGCCTTGCGGCGATGACGCGGATTCCGGTGCAGATCTATCCGGATGTGGACTTTCCGTTCATCGTCATCACCGTGCCCTACCTCGGCGCGGCGCCTGAGGAAGTGGCGTCGGGTGTATGCGATCGCATCGAGGAGCGGGTGGAGGGCATTTCCGGGATCAAGGAGATGGTCACCATCGCCGACGAAGGGGTTTGCGTGGTGAACCTGACGCTGTTCCTCGAGGTGGATGCAACCGCCGTGCTAAACGAGGTGGAGTCCACGGTTAACGCCATCGACACCTTCCCGCAAGAAACCGAGAAGCCGGTCATCCTGCTGCCGGATTACTCCAGCATCGTCATGGAAATCGCCGTGACGGGCCCAGAGGATGAACGCGCCCTCAAGGAAATCGGTCGCCGGGTGCGGGACGACATCAAATCGCTTCCGGGGATCACCCAGGTGGCACTCGCGAACAGCCGGCCCTACGAGATTTCGGTCGAGATTGCGGAGCCTTCGCTGCTGCGCAACAACCTGACCTTCGATCAAGTTGCCGCAGCCCTGCGGCAGAGCTCGGCCGATCTGCCCGGCGGTGCGGTCAAGACCGACGCAGGAGAGGTGTTGCTGCGCACCCGTGGCCAGGCGTATTGGGGCGAGGAACTCGAACGCCTTGTCGTCACCGCCGCCAGCGACGGCACGCGAGTGCTGCTGCGAGACGTGGCAGAGGTTGTGGATGGCTTTGAGGATACGAGTCAGGGCCTCACTTTCAACGGCAAGCCCGCCGCCTTGGTGCAGGTGTCGAAGGTGGGCGACCAGAACATCCAGGAAGTCAGCGAGACGGTGCGCCGCTACCTCGCCGAGGCTCCGTCGCGCTACCCGAACGGGGTGGAGCTGACGCTCTGGAAGGACGAGTCGGTCATGCTCACGGACCGTCTGGGCGCGCTCATCGACAGCGGCCTGCAGGGGCTGCTCATGGTGCTGGTGGTGTTGGCGCTGTTTTTGCGTCCGCACTTCGCCCTCTGGGTCGGGGCTGGCATCCCCATCGCGTTTCTCGGCGGCGTCTTTCTCATCTACTGGTTTGGCTATGCCATCGACGCCGTCTCCGTGGTCGGCTTCATCGTTGCCCTCGGCCTCTTGGTGGACGATGCGGTGGTGGTGGGCGAGGCGGTCTATGTGTCGCAACAAGGGGACCGCGGGCAGCTAGCCGGCGCCATCGAAGGTGCGCAGCAGGTGCTGGTGCCGGTGACGTTCGGCGTGTTGACGACGATCGCTGCGTTCGTGCCGCTGCTGCTCGCCGCCGGCCTCATCGGCCAGCTCATGTCGGTGACCGCCGCCACCGTCATCTGCTGCCTCGTGTTCTCGCTGGTGGAGTGTCAGGCCGTGCTGCCGGCGCATCTCGGCCATCGCAGCGCGCGGATGCCGCTTGGCGAGTTCGGGCTCACGTTCCTGCTGGTGGTGGTCATCGCGGCGTTCGCGATGGCGCCGGACGCTCGCACCGGCGTGGGTCTCGCTGTCGCTGCCGTAACCGCGGTGTGGGTCTCGCATCGGATGGGGGGGCTCAGTCGTCTTGGAGTCGCCTTTGCCAGCTTGCAGACTCGGTTCGAGTCGGGACTCGCGTGGTTCATCGACATGCCGCTCCGGCGCGCGGTGGAGGCTGCCTTGCGAGCGCGTCAGACAACCCTTGCGTTGGCCGTCGTGGCCTTGATTTCGGCCGGTGCAATCGTCTCGTCGGGACATCTGCCGTTCTCGCCGTCGATGGATGTGGAAACGGATCGGGTCGTGGCGAGCCTGACGTTGCCGCTCGGCGTTAGCGAGGAGGAGACTGCGCGCGTCATTTCGCGACTGACGGCGGCGGCGCGGCAGGTGCAGGAAGAGCTCGCGCTGGAGTTCGGGGACGATCCGCCTATTCGCCACATTCTGGTCGCGTCCGGATCGCAGCCTTCGTTCAACGAGAACTTCAGCGGCACGATCAAGCCGCGCGGGTCGCATCTGGCGGAGGTGTCGCTGCAACTGTCGCCGAGCGAGACCCGCGACATCTCGACGCAGGCGATCGCCGAGCGGTGGCGGGCGGCTGCCGGTGCCATCGCAGATGGCGAGCTGCGTTTCAGCACGGCCCTTGCCGGCGGCGACAGCAACGTGGAAATCCGCGTCTTCGGTGAAGACCTTGCCGCCTTGCGCGAGTTCGCCGCCGCCGTTCGCGGCGAGTTGTCGAGCTATCCCGGCGTCCGGGAGGCGTTCGATTCCTACCGCGAGGGCAAGCAGGAACTCAAGCTGTCGATCACGCCGGCGGGCGAGGCGCTCGGACTCACGCTGGTGGATCTCGGGCGACAGGTTCGACAGGCCTTCTACGGCGAGGAGGTGCAACGCGTGCAGCGGGGCCCCGAGGACATCCGCATCATGTTGCGCTACCCCGCCGAAAGGCGTCGTTCGCTGGCCGCGCTGGACTCGCTCCGCGTGCGCACGCCGAGCGGCGATGCCGTGCCGTTTTCCACGGTGGCGATGGTGGAGGCGGGGCGCGGCTATTCGGCGATCGAGCGAGTCGATGGCAAGCGCTCGATTCTGGTGTCGGGGGAGGTCGATCCCGCCTTCACCACCTCGGCAGCGGTACAGGCAGCGCTCCTGCAGAGCGGCTTTCTCGATGAAGCCGCCGCCAGGGTTCCGGGCGTGTCCTACAAGGCCGAGGGCCTCGCCATGCAACAGGAGACCACCGACAGCCTAATGCCTCTGTTCATGCTGTCGATGTTCGCCATATTCGCGCTCCTGGCAATCCCCTTGCGCTCCTACACCCAACCGCTCGTGATCATGTCGGTGTTGCCGTTCGCGTTTGTGGGCGCCGTGTGGGGCCACGTGATCATGCTGCCGCTCGACGCCATCACCAGCATGTCGATGAGCTCGGTGTTCGGCGTGGTGGCGGCGGCTGGCGTGGTGGTGAATGCGACCCTGGTGCTGATGCATGCCGTCAACCGCCTCCGCGGAGATGGGGATTCGCTCGAAGAGGCCTTGGCGAAGGCATGTTGTCTGCGTGCGCGTCCCATCCTCATTACGACCGTCACCACCTTTGCCGGCGTGATGCCGCTGATCCTCAGCAAGAATGCCCAGGCAGCCGCCATGATTCCGATGGCCGTCTCGCTGGCCTATGGCGTGCTGTTCTCGGTGCTGGCTGCACTGTTCGTGGTGCCGGCGCTTTGGCTTGTGCTCGACGACCTGCGCGGCGGGGCGGGTCGCGTCACCGGAGCGATTGGCGACCTGCTCGGCTCGGCGCCGAGGCTGACGCAGTGGATGGCGCGCTATCCGTACGTTCAGGAGGGCATGCGCTCGAAGGAATTCACCGACCTGCAGATCGACGAGGAGCTCGGGCTCGATGCGGAAACGGCGGCCGTCGCCCGCCGCGGGCTCGTGCGCGTGTACTACGAACGCGAGTTCGATCACGTCGAGATGCGCGCGCAATTGGCAGCGATGGCCGCCAAGACGCCGACGGTGGACGACTTCACGCAGGAGGCGCGGGTGTGGGCCGAGCAACGCACCTTTCAGGTGGGCGTTCACATGCTGAACGGCACCATCTCTCCGCTCGATGCGGCACGTCCCATCACCGATATTCTCGATGCCACGCTGGCGGCGCTCTTCGTCGCTGGCAAGGCAGAGTTCGCTGTCAACAACGGTGGCATGCCGGGCAGTCGCGTTGCCTTGCTCGCCTTGGGTTCCTTTGGTCGTCGGGAGTTCGCCACCGGCTCGCCCCTCAGGCTTCTTTTCCTGTACGACCATCGCCGCGTCCCGGGAGAAGCTGCCACCGATCCAGCAGCTTGGTACGCGCAGCTCTTGCAACGGGTGATGCGGGCGGTGCGCGACCTGTCACCGGAGGGCACGTTGTTCGAGTCGGCCACGGCTTACGCTCGGGGCGGCTCGAACGGGAATGTGACCGCTTGGACGCTGGCACAGCTTGCCGAGCATTTGGATGCCGGCGGCTCGGCCGAGGCGTGGCGGATGTTGGTCGATGCGCGGGTGATCGAGGCAGAAGATGGCCTCGGCGAGGATTTCGCAGCGCTGCGGGAGGCTGCGCTTGCTGACGGCGGCGTTGGCGCGGCGCCGTTTACGCAGACGCCACGGCAATTCGATGCAGTTCCCGTGGATCCGTGGGACGTGCGACAGCGTGCCGGGGGCCTGGAAGACGTGGAACTTGCCGCGGAGGCCCTCAAATTGGCCGCTGGCGGACGTGTGCCGGCGATGTTGGCGGTGAGCCTCGGCAGCACCTTCAGAGCCGCCGCCCAAGAGGGGCTCTTGGCCGATGAAGCGGCGGCGCGAATGACGGAGGCAGCAACACTGTGGCAGAACATCGAAGGGTTTCTCCGCATGGCCTGCGTTGGCACGTTCGATCCAACCGCCGCCTCGCTGGAACAGCGTCAAGCCCTTGCTGAGATCGGCGGTGTGGAAGACTTTGACGCCTTGCCCGACGCTATGGCAAGCACTGCCGATCGCACGGCAGCGCTCGTTCGACAACTGCTTGGAGAAACGCCGGACAACGCCCACGCCGGCTGAGGGCGGACGCGCCCCGCCAGGGCGCCAGGGGCCTGCGCCGTAGAAACGGCGCTGGCACCTAGCCGGAGGGTGAGCGTAAGCGAA